>JBDTRZ010000056.1:0-20037 GCA_039931395.1 Gemmatimonadales bacterium | reverse complement strand
GCGAGCGCATAGGGACAATCGTTCAATGAGCACGATTCCGCAGATCATCAAGGACGCACGCACCGCGATGGAGAAGTCGCTCGAAGGCTCGAAGCGCGAGCTCGGATCCATTCGAACTGGAAAGGCGAGTGTCAGCCTGCTCGACACGGTTCGCGTCGAAGCGTACGGGCAGACGATGCCTCTCAACCAGGTGGCGAACGTTTCGGCACCCGAGCCGCGGCTCCTCACCGTGACTCCGTGGGACAAGAGTCAGGTGCAGGCGATCGAGAAAGCGCTTCGCGAATCCGACCTGGGACTGAATCCGCAGACGCAGAGCGGGATCATCCGCGTTCCGCTTCCCGCGCTCAACGAGGAGCGCCGAAGAGAGCTCGTAAAGGTTGTGCACAAGCTCGCCGAGGAAGCGCGGATCGCGATCAGGCATGCGCGAACCGATGGCCGCGAGAAGCTCAAGAAGCTCTCGCATACGAGCGAAGACGACGTCAAGCACGCGGAGAAGGATCTGCAGAAGCAGCACGACGACTTCATCTCGAAAATCGACGACCTTCTGAAGGCGAAAGAAGCAGAGATACTGGAAGTCTGAGCTCGTGTCCGAGCTCACCAGAAGGATACTCTTCGCGCTGATCGGCGCGCCCCTGACCATCGGCCTGATATACGTCGGCGGATGGATTTTCACTGCAGCGCTCGGCGGAGTGGTGGGAATCGCGGCGTGGGAGCTTTTCCGCATGGCCCGCGAAGGCGGTGCCGAGCCACTCGAGATTCCAGGTATAATTCTCGCGGCCAGTGTGCCGCTCTTCGTTCACGCCAGCTACCTCGGCGTATATCGAGTCACGCTGACGGTGGGAGTGATGATCTTTCTAGCGCTCCTTGCCAGCGTGATCTGGCTTCGGGGCACCAACCGGCGGCCGCTCATCTCTGTTGCCGTGACAGTCGCCGGAGTGACGTATGCGTCGCTCGTCACCTATATGTATCCGCTGCGCTATCACGATTACGCGATCACTGCGCTCGCCGGCACGGTGCTCGTGATGTTCCCGATAACGCTTACGTGGGCGAGCGACACCGGCGCGTACGCATTCGGAAGAATGTTCGGAAAACACAAGCTCATTCCGTCGGTTAGTCCAGGAAAGACAATCGAAGGCTCGATCGGCGGACTTGCAATGGCCGTCGTCGTCGCATGGCTGTACGTCCATTTTCTGCTCACGCCATTCGCCCACCTCGCAATTCTTCCCGCCGGAATCATCGTGTTCGCGGTCGTCATATCCGCCGTGGGGCAGCTCGGCGACCTCGCGGAGTCGCTGCTCAAGAGGGACGCTGGAGTGAAGGATTCGTCGCGGCTCCTCCCAGGACACGGCGGCATCCTCGACCGATTCGATAGTCTGCTGTTCGTTCTGCCGGCGGCGTACATGCTCCTCGGCCATCTTCTCCTGCCCGCCCCGGGATGACTCAGCGGGGTGTAGCGATTCTCGGATCGACGGGATCGATCGGGACGACTGCGCTTCGCGTGCTGTCGAGACACAGCGAGAGGTTCAGAGTCACGGCGCTTACCGCGCACAGCAATGCGGAGCTTCTGGCTGCTCAGGCGAGCGAGTTCCGGCCCGGCTATGTCGGGCTCGTGACTTCGCGCGAAGCGCAGCGCGAAGGGTGGCACAGCGGGATCAGCTGCCTTGTAGACGCATCGACGCTGCCGGGAACCGACATCGTCCTCAACGCGATTGTGGGAGCGGCCGGACTCGACGCAACGCTTGCGGCTCTCAAAGCGGGGAAGCGCGTGGCGCTCGCCAACAAGGAGACTCTGGTCGTCGCCGGAGCGCTTGCCGAGAAGGCCTGCCGAGCGGGCGGAGGCGAGATCGTCCCGGTGGACAGCGAGCACAGCGCAGTGCTGCAGTGCATCGCAAGCCGTCCGCGATCCGAAGTGAGGCGCATCATACTCACCGCGTCGGGTGGTCCGTTCCGCGGATGGAGTGACGAGCAGCTCGAGAGAGCGACCCTGGTGGAAGCGCTCAAGCATCCGACGTGGACGATGGGCCGCAAGATCACGATTGACAGCGCGACGCTGGCGAACAAGGCTCTCGAGGTGATCGAAGCTCACTTTCTCTTCGGCTTGCCCTACGATCGCATCGACGTTGTCGTGCACCCGCAGAGCATAGTGCACTCCTTTGTCGAATTCGTGGACGGCAGCGTGGTAGCGCAGATGAGCGTGCCGAGCATGGAGCTTCCTGTGCTCTACGCGCTGACTCATCCCGAGCGCGCACCCGACGCAGGCGTTCCGCCGTTCGATCCCGTCGCGATCTCGCCGATCACGTTCGAGCCGGTCGACTTCGCGCGCTTCCCCGCACTCCAGCTCGGCATCGATGCGGGGAAGCGAGGCGGCGCGGCCCCGGCGGTGTACAATGCCGCGAACGAGCAGGCTGTCGCGCTCTTTCTCGACGGGCGCATCCGCTTCGGAGACATCCCCCGGGTGATCGGCAGCGCCCTCGATACGCTGGCGGATCTTCCGGGGGAAACCCGCGAAGGTCTGCTCGCTGCCGACGCCGCGTCGAGGCGGCACGTAATGGAGCATTTCTGATGGTTGCATGGCTTGCACCGATTTTCGTTTTTGGTCTTGTGGTTTTCGTCCACGAGCTGGGTCACTTCCTCGCGGCGAAAGCCGTAGGCGTGTACACGCCCCGCTTCTCCATCGGGTTCGGCAGGGCACTTTGGAAGAAGCGATGGGGTGAGACCGAGTACGTGATCGCGGCTCTGCCGGTGGGCGGGTACGTGCGCATGGCGTCGAAGGACGACGAGGCCACCGCGTTCATCGAGGGCGGAACCGAGAACGCGGTGACGAAGGTCGCCACACATGGCGAGCCGCTCGATCCGGAGGCCATGATGCCGTTCGGACCGAAGCCGATTCCGGCTGATCGATGGTTCGAGTCGAAGCCGCTCTGGGCGCGACTGATGATCCTCCTGTCAGGCGTGACGATGAACATCGTCCTCGCACTCGTCGTCACGACCGGGATGTTCGTGCACTACGGCGACCCCTATCTGACGACGAAGGCAGACTCGCTGTACGCCGACAGGCCTGGCGCAATGGCTGGGCTCCAGCGCGGCGACAGCATCGTTTCCATCAATGGCATTCCTGTCGATTGGGAAGCACTCGTCAGGAAGGTCAGCGGCTCAGCCGGCGTTCCGCTCACCTTCGAAGTGATGCGCGCGGGTGAGAGGCGTACGCTCAGCATCACTCCAGGGCGCGACACCGCGTTCAATCCATCCACCTCGAAGGTCGACACAATCGGACGCATCGGCGTGATCCCGGCTCAGTCGGCCCGTCCGATCGGATACGGTGAGGCTGTAGTGGCCGGGTGGCGCACGACATGGCGCATGGCGGGATCGGTGATCGATGCACTTCACGGGTTGGCAACGCGCCGGGTATCTGCGAGCGAGCTCGGCGGGCCGATCATGATCGCGCAGGCGTCAGTCCAGGCGGCTCGCGGTGGAGCGGAGCAGCTCCTTTTTCTGATCGCGCTCATCAGCGCCAACCTCGCGGTCTTCAATCTCCTGCCGATACCGGTGCTCGACGGCGGCCAGATCATCGTCGCGGTTCTCGAGGGGATCAAGGGAAAGGCTTTCAGCGTACGGACGAGGGAATACATCCTCCGCGCCGGTCTGTTCGCGGTGCTGCTTCTGTTCGCCCTCGTGACCTACAATGACATCCGCCGCCTCGTCCTGAGCGTCGTGCAGCGCCTTTAATACGCAGAGAGCGCAGAGTTTGGAGCACAGAGAGCACAAAGTGAAAAACGCACAGAGCAAGGCAGGGAAGGACCGGCGGGCTGCGTGCTTCACCTCTGCGCGCCCCACCCTCTGCGCTCTCTGCGCTCTAAACTCTGAGGTCTCTGCGTATTACGTTTGACAGCTATGCTTTTTTCGGATCTGGGGGATCGGGTCGCGGCCGTTCGTGCGCAAATCGATGCCGCGGTGCGGAGGGGCGGGCGAGGCCAGAGCGTTTCAATAGTAGCCGTCACCAAGACTCACGGTCCCGAAGCGGTCGCTGCGGCGTACTCCGCCGGGCTCGAGGACATCGGCGAGAATCGCGTTCAGGAAGCGGTAGCGAAGATTGCTCAGGTCGAGGTGCCGGTTCGCTGGCATCTGATCGGCCATCTGCAGCGGAACAAGGTGAAATCTCTCGACAGCTTCACGCTGTTTCACGCACTCGACAGCTCGCGCCTCGCCGACGGAGTCGATCGGTTCGGCCGGGGTCGGGCGCGAGCGGTGGAGGTGCTGCTCCAGGTCAATCCGGCGAGCGAAGAGACGAAAGGAGGTTTTGACATGCATGAAGTCGAAGCTGAAGCGTCGCGACTGGCCGGGATGGATGGCGTTCGCGTTCGAGGTGCGATGACGATCGCGCGCCTCGGTGCGGACGAAAAAGAGCTGAGAGAGACCTTCGCCTCGGTCAGGCAGGCAGCGGAGATTCTCGCGTCAGCGGGTCATCCCGCTACAGAGCTGTCGATGGGGATGTCAAATGATTTCGAGCTGGCGGTCGAAGAAGGCGCCACGATGGTTCGGCTTGGATCGCTTCTGTTTGGAGCACGCACATGATCGACGAAAGCTTCCATCTGACTTCACTGGACGTGCGGCGATTCGACTTCGGCCGGTCGTTGCGCGGGTACAGTCCGGAGAAGGTCGAGCAGTTTCGCGAGCAGGTCGCGGAGGAGCTCGAACGGCTCACTCGCGTCAACCAGGACCTCGACACAAAGGCCCGCAGCTTTCATGAGCAGCTGCGCGCGTTCCGTGAGCGCGACAAGGCACTTAACGAAGCGCTCATTTCTGCGCAGCAGCTCCGTGCCGAGTCACGCGACCAGTCCGAGCGCGAAGCGCAGCTCGTGCTGAAGGAAGCTCGCGCGGAGGGAGATCGCCTGATCGAGGCTGCGCGCAGCGACGTGAAGCGAATGGAAGCCGAGCTCGACGCACTCGACCGGTCGCGGCGCACCTACCTCGCGCAGATGCGAGCGCTGCTCGCGCGGCAGCTGTCGGAAGTCGAGGCTTCGGAGAAAAGTCCAGACTCACACGCGGCGACCGACAACCCCGGAGCAGAGAGCTAGTGTCAGTGAGCGATACCGGCTCCGCCGTGGCCGTGCCCGCGCGATATCGCCGCCTGCCCGTCGATGCTCCCGCCGATGAGATCGAGCGCGAGCTTCTCGAGCGCTGGGCAAACGACGGGCTCTTCGCGCGCGCTCAGGCCGCTGCGGAAGGCAGGCCACGATACGTCTTCTTCGAGGGTCCGCCGACAGCGAACGGCCGTCCGGGGATCCATCACGTCTTCTCGCGCACGATCAAGGATCTCTTCTGCCGGCACCGTGCGATGCGCGGTTTCTTCGTCGCACGCAAGGCCGGATGGGACACCCATGGACTTCCCGTCGAGATCGAAGTCGAGAAGCAGCTCGGTATCAGCGGCAAGCAGCAGATCGAAGAGATAGGTGTCGAGAAGTTCAACCAGCTCTGCCGCGACAGCGTCTGGAGATATCGCGCCGACTGGGAGAAGCTGAGCGAGCGCATCGCCTTCTGGCTGGACTACAGCGATCCCTACGTCACGTACAGCAACGATTACGTGGAGAGCGTGTGGTGGGCTCTCAAAACGCTGTACGAGCGCGACCTGCTTTACCGGGGCCACAAGATCCTGCCGTATTGCGCACGGTGTGAGACCGCGCTCTCGAGTCACGAGGTGGCACAGGGCTACAAGGACGTGAAGGATCCGAGCGTCTACATCGCCCTCCATCTGGCGGGCGAGGAGTCGGCGGGAACGTCGAGCAGGCGAATTCTCGTCTGGACGACGACGCCGTGGACACTCGTGTCGAACGTGGCGCTCGCGGTGAATCCCGATCTCGAGTACGTCGAGCTGAGAAAGCGGAACGACGACGAATCGGAGACGATCATTCTCGCAGCGTCGCGCGCAGCCGCCGTGCTCGGCGACGACTACACCGATCGCTGGGAGACGGTGCGCATCATTCGCGGATCCGAGCTCGCGGGGCTGAGCTATCGGCGGCCTCTCGACTGGGTCGAGCTCGACAACGGTCTGCATCAGATCATCGTCGCCGAGAGCTTCGTGTCCGCGGAAGATGGAACCGGCGTTGTGCATATGGCTCCGGCATTCGGAGCGGACGACTATGCGGCAGGCAAGCGTAATGGCCTTGCGTTCGTGCAGCCCGTCAACGGTCGCGGAGAGTTTCCGGCGGACATGCCTGTCGTCGGCGGGATGTTCGTCAAGAAGGCCGACGCCCTCATAATCCCGGAGTTGAAGCGGCGCGGCGTTCTCTGGAGAGCAGCGACAATCGAGCACTCGTACCCGCATTGCTGGCGCTGCGACACTCCTCTCCTGTACTACGCGCGCACGTCATGGTTCATCCGCACCACGGCGTACAAGGACGCGATGCTCGCACGGAATGCCCGTGTCGACTGGCATCCGCCGGAGATGGGTGAAGGTCGTTTCGGAGAATGGCTCACGAACAACATCGACTGGGCGATCTCGCGCGACCGCTACTGGGGTACGCCGCTGCCTCTGTGGATCTGCGACCGCGACGACTCGCATGTCGCCGCGATCGGAAGCTACGCCGAGCTTGCCGAGCGGTCGGGCGCGAACGTCGGAGAGGGGTTCGATCCCCACAAGCCGTACATCGATGCGCACTCGTGGGATTGCGCATGTGGCGGCACTATGCGGCGCGCCCCCGAAGTCATCGACACATGGTTCGACTCCGGTTCGATGCCGTTCGCTCAATGGCATTTCCCCTTTGAGAACGCTGACAAGCTGAAGCGGAACTATCCCGCGGACTTCATCGCCGAAGGCGTCGATCAAACGCGCGGCTGGTTCTACTCGCTGCTCGCGATTGCGACCGGACTCGGCGATGCGCTGCCGCGGAACACGCTGTCTCATATGGCACAAACGGGAGATGCGGTTGTTACCGCGCCGTACGGCGCGGTGGTGGTGAACGACCAGGTTCTCGACGCTGAAGGCGCGAAGATGTCGAAGAGTCGCGGCAACGTGGTCGATCCATGGACTGTACTGGCGGCCTACGGCGCGGACGCAGTGCGTCTCTTCTTCGTCGCGTCGTCGCAGGTGTGGGTCCCGCGCAGATTCGACGAAGCTGCCATCCGCGACACTGCGGGACGCTTTCTGCTCACGTTCAAGAACGTCTACAGTGGCATCTTCGCGCTATACGCGAATTTCGGCTGGGAGCCATCGGATGCGGATCCGGCACCGGCCGAAAGGCCGGCGATCGACCGCTGGATTTTGTCGCGCCTGGCGAGCGTGGAGCGCCAGGCTGACCAGTCTCTCGAGGCCTACGACGCCACCATGGCGGCGCGCGGGGTGATGAGCTTCTTCGTGGACGACGTGTCGAACTGGTACGTGCGCCTCAACAGGTCACGCTTCTATGAAGTGGAAGGCGAGGACAATCGCGCCGCCTTCGCGACTCTTCGTGAGGTGCTCGTGGTTACCTGCCGATTGCTGGCGCCGTTCGCGCCCTTCGTGAGCGACTGGGTGCACACTGAGGTGGCCGGCGATTCCGTCCATCTCGCGAGCTACGTCCGGGATGGCGAGGCCGAGCGGGATCTTCACCTGGAAGAGGCGATGGGTCACATCCGTGCGCTGTCGACTCTCGGGCGAGCTGCCCGCGAGGAGGCAGGCGTAAAGGTGCGGCAGCCTCTATCGCGGATGGTATGCGTCGTACCTACAACCGCCGCGGCTGGGGCGGTGGGCAAGGAAATGACGGCGCTCATCCCGCTTCTGGCGGGTGAGTTGAACGTGAAACAGGTTAGCTTCCTTTCATCGGCCGACGATCTCGTTCAGCTCGAGGCGAAGGCCAACTTCAGAAGTCTGGGAAAGAAGTTCGGCAAGGAGACTCCCCTCGCCGCGAGCGCCGTCGCCGCTCTCACGAGCGAAGCGCTGATGGCGTTCGAGCGGGGAGAGCCCCTGGCAATATCGGTGGGCAACGAGTCGCGGGAGCTCGATCGGGATGACCTCACGATCGTCCGTCGAGCGTCCGGCGAATTGATCGTTAAGGAGGCTGCGGGGTATTTCGCAGCCATCGATCCGGCAGTCACGTTGGAGCTTCGGATGGAGGGTCTGGCCCGAGAGGTTGTGAGCCGGATCCAGAGGATGAGAAAGGAGTCCGGGCTGGCGGTTAGCGACAGGATCACGGTCGCAATCACCGGCACAGAAGAGCTGGAAGCGGCGGTTCGATTGCACCAGCAGCGAATCGCCGAGGAGGTGCTGGCACGCGGGATCACCGTCGGTGACGACGCTCGAAAATTCAACGCGGCGCAATCGGTTGACATCGATGGTCACCCGGCAGGCATCGCATTAGAGAGGGCAGTATAGATGGCACCCACATCCGCTGCGAAGAAGCAGAAGCCGATGAACAAGAAGATGCTCGAGCATTTCGAGAAGCGGCTTCTCGAGGAGCGCAGGCGAGTCCTCAAGGAGCTCGGCCACTACGACGAGGCATTCGGGTCGACACCCCAGGGCGCGGACGGCAATCTCAGCGCCTACTCGTTCCACATGGCCGACCAGGGCACGGACGCGATGGAACGCGAGAAGGCATTCCTTTTCGCAAGCCAGGAGGGCCGCTTCCTCTGGCATCTCGACGAGGCCCTGCGCCGCCTTTACCGTTCACCCGAGACGTTCGGCAAGTGCCACAACTGTGGCCAGGATATCGCCTACGAGCGTCTCGACGCGCTTCCCCACGCGCGTTTCTGCATCGACTGCAAGCAGCGTGAGGAAGATGCAAAGAGGCAGAGCTAACACACCACTTTTCTGGTCGGCCCTGGTGATGATCGTCGTTGCCGACGTCGTCACCAAGGCGATCGCGGTCTATTCGCTCGTTCCGCAGCGGGTCCCGCATGAGCTGCTCGGCGATACAGTGCGATTCACTCTCGTGTACAATCCTGGCGCGGCCTTCGGGCTTCACCTTGGCGCGTACTCGCGATGGATCTTCATGGTGCTCACCATTGGCGCGCTCTTCATACTCGGCCGACTTCACCGTGCGACCCGCGACGGTGATCTGCTGCGTACGCTGGCAATCTCTCTGGTCTGCGCTGGCGCCGTCGGCAATCTCATCGACCGCATTCGATCGTCGCATGGAGTAGTGGATTTCATCGACGTCGGAATCGGCGACGCGCGCTGGCCGACATTCAACGTGGCCGACATGGCTGTGAGCGTTGGGGCGTTTCTTCTCGCCTGGGTTCTGTGGGGCGAAGACAACGCCGCCAGCACCGCCTCGGCTGAGACTGTGGAGGGTGACAGCCCGGCTCCTGTAGCCGGGATGGGCGCCGCGCCGGCGTCCACCGGGAGTCCCGAGATCTGAGCGCCGGCGAGCGGCATGAATTCGTGATCGAGGCGGACGGAAACGTTCGCCTCGATCTGCTTGTGGCCTCGAAGGCGGATCTTTCACGCACGCAGGCCGCGACGCTCATCGCCAACGGATGCGTGACCGTGAACGGCGCGCGCCAGAAGGCGAGCTATCGTGCCGTTCCCGGTGACCTCATCGTCGTCGAGGAGCCGCCGGTCACCGCGCGCCCGATCACGGCTGAGTCCATTCCGCTGAAGGTGGTTTTCGAGGACGACGCGCTGCTCGTCGTGGACAAGCCGGCTGGCATGGTCGTTCATCCGGCGCCCGGAAACTGGTCCGGCACGCTGGTGAACGCGTTGATGGGGCGCGGGGGAGAGCTGTCGCCCGGATCCTCGCCAGAACGCGCGGGAATAGTCCACCGTCTGGACAAGGAAACATCAGGCCTCCTCCTCGTCGCGAAGACGGACAGAGCGCACCGGATATTGAGCTCGGCAATCGCGGCGCGGCGGGTGACGCGCCGTTATGCGGTGATGATCTGGGGTCACGTCGACGGGGACACCCTGACCATCGACAAGCCCCTCGCCAGGGATCCGCGAGACCGAAAGCGCATGGCAATCGTCAGTAACGGCAGGCAGGCGAGGACGGACTTCACACGTCTCGCCCGCTTCGGACCGGGCGACCTGTTGCGTGCGACTCTGCACACGGGGCGAACCCACCAGATTCGAGTTCACCTGGCGTCGGTCGGGCACCCCGTAATGGGTGATGATGTCTACGGCGGCGGTGGTGGAAGACGGGTCGTTGGGCTCGCGCCGAAAAGGCATTTTCTGCATGCGGCGTGGCTTCGGTTCGATCATCCACTGACAGGCGCGCCGATGGACATCCGATCACCCTTGCCCGACGATCTGAAGGTCTCTCTCCGAGCGATCGGAGAGGGCGAAGCCGTTGCGCAGGCAGAGGATCCCCTCGCCGCGCTCGGCTTTCATGACTAGCGGGCCTCAGACAATCTCGTCCGAGCCAGAAGCGACTCCCGTTTCCATCGCGGGAGCCGGGGTCCCGCTGTCGCCGCAGCTCATGCGGCAAGTGCTCGTCTTCACGATCGCCGGGCGCACCCGCTGCGCGGAGATCGATGACGTGCGCGAAATAGTTCCGATTAT
The DNA here is from genome assembly GCA_039931395.1 of Gemmatimonadales bacterium. Taxonomy (GTDB): domain Bacteria; phylum Gemmatimonadota; class Gemmatimonadetes; order Gemmatimonadales; family Gemmatimonadaceae; genus UBA4720. The sequence continues at coordinate 9,566 of JBDTRZ010000056.1, read as the reverse complement.
GCCGACCACTCGTCTTCCAGGTGCGCCACGCTACGTGCGGGGCCTCATCAACCTGCGCGGAAGTCTCGTGACGGTGATGGACGCTGCGCTATGCCTGTACGGAGTTCCGGCCGACGGTGCTGACGCGAGCATTCTGCTCCTCGAGCGTCGAGGCCGGCTTGCGGGTGTGATAGTGGACAACGTCTTCGACATCCAGTCGTTGCCGGCTGTCGAGGTTGAAAGCGGCGCGCTGCTGGATCTGCGCGCGATGGTCGAAACGGCTCTCGTCTGAGGAGGCACGAAGTGAACAACACAGTGCTGGTGTGCGATGACGCGGTTTTCATGCGCACGATGATCGGTGACATTCTGACGCAGGCGGGATTGGAGGTGATCGGCGAGGCCGAGTCTGGCGCGCAGGCAGTCGAGAAATACAAGGCCTTGAAGCCCGACTTGGTGACCATGGACATCATCATGCCGGAGATGGGCGGCATCGAAGCCGTCAGGGAGATCACCAGCTTCGACCCGCAGGCGCGCGTGCTCATGTGCAGCGCGATGGGCCAGCAGGCGCTTGTCGCCGAAGCCATCCAGGCAGGCGCGAAGGACTTCGTGGTGAAGCCTTTCCAGCCGAGCCGCGTGCTCGAGGCGGTTCAGCGGGTGCTTGGGTAAATGAACACGCAGCGCTACGCGGAGCTCTTCCGCGCCGAAGCGCGTGAGCGGATGGCGGAGATGAACACTTCGCTGCTCGCTCTCGAGCGCGGCGAAGGGCCGGAGCGCGTGGCGGAGCTTTTCCGCGCAGTTCATACGGTGAAGGGAATGAGCGCGGCAATGGGATACGAGTCGGTGCGGGATCTCTCGCACGCGCTCGAGACGCTCCTCGACCAGCTGCGACACGGCGCGACGCCGGTAAGTCCCGCCGTCATCGAGACGCTGTTCGATTCCGTCGACACGCTCGAGTCGGCAATCATCTCGGTATCGCAGTCGTCCGACTTTTCAGTAGACGTCTCGGCTGCGGTCGGATCGCTCGAGAGCCTGACAGCGGGCAACGATGGAGCCCAGGACCCGTTCGAGGCAACGATGGAATGGCCGGCGATGAAGGCGGCCAACATGACGCCGCCGGTATCGCGTTCCAGGATTCGCATGACTCCGGCGCCTGGCGTCGCTGCGGTTGGCGCAATCCCAGCGGCCGAAAAGTCGCATCGCTTCATTCGCGTGGATGCTGCGCGCCTCGACACCCTCATGACGCTCATCGGCGAGCTGGTGATCGCTCGCGGGCGGCTGCAGGAAGTTGCGCGACAGTCCTCCGATACGAATCTCTCCGAGGCAGTGATGCACGCCTCTCAGCTCATCGGCAGTCTCCAGACTGAGATCACGACCGCGCGGATGGTGCCCGTCGGCCAGGCCTTCGAGCGCTTCGAGCGAATGGTTCGCGACACCGCACTCTCTCTGGGCAAGCAGGTTTCATTCGAGATACTCGGGTCGGACATCGAAGTGGACAAGTCCGTGCTGGATGAGGTTGGCGATCCGGTCATGCATCTGCTCAGAAACTCGCTCGATCACGGCGTTGAAACGCCGGCCGAGCGGCGCACCGCGGGCAAGCCGGCAATGGCGAGGCTCACGCTCTCCGCCGCGCGCGAACGGTCGTCAGTCGTGGTGAGAGTGAGCGACGATGGCCGCGGCATTGACATGGAGCGCGTCCTCGAGCGTGCGCGCGCCGCGGGGCTCGTCACCGACGATCAGCTTCCTCTCAGCGACGCGGAGACTCTTGCTCTCATCGCGAGGCCCGGTTTCTCGACTACGTCGCGCGTCACCGAGATATCGGGCCGCGGGGTCGGGCTCGACGTGGTGGCGACCAAGGTCAGGTCGCTCGGCGGAGCGGTGGAGCTGTCCACCGACGCCGGCGCAGGCACCGAGATCCGTCTCGAGCTGCCGATGACTCTGGCGATCATTCACGCGCTTCTCGCCCGCAGTGAGAATGAAGTGTACGCGCTTCCCATCACTCACGTGGTGGAGACACTGGTGGTCAGCCCTGACATGGTGCGCTTCGAGGATGGTCAGGAAATTCTTTCGGTGCGCGGACAGTGGATTCCCGCCATACGCCTGCGCGACCGCCTGGGCCAGCCGCGGCGGGATGCCGGGGCGCACGCAGTGGTGCTGGATCTTCCCGATGGGAGGATGAGCCTGGTGGTGGACGAGTTCGTCGGCCAGCAGGAGGTAGTGGTCAAGATGTTCGACGCCGCGCGTGGCATGCCGAAGCTGTTCAACGGCGCCACGATTCTCACCAACGGTTCGCCTGCGCTCATACTCGATGCGCAGGGAATCGCCTGACCGGATGACAATGCAGACTACCACCGAATCGTCCGGCCGCGCGCGGACCAATGGATCGCCGCCGCTGAGCGCTGCGCGTATGGACGCGCTGAAGGAAGTCGCCAACATCGGAGCGGGACACGCAGCGACTGCGCTGTCGCTCATGACCGGAGCAAGGATCATGATCGACGTTCCGACAGTGAACGTCGCGCCGCTCGAGGATCTAATCCCCGGCATAGCCGATGAGCGCTCGCAGATAGTGAGCGTGCTGATGGACATGCATGGATCGCTCAAGGGTCACACGCTGCTGGCTCTCCCGCTTGCGACTGGAAGGCGCCTTGCGGACCTGATGCTGCGCCGCGAGCGGCGGTCCGGTGGCTCTCTGGACATGCTCGAGGAGTCGGCACTCAAGGAGGCCGGCAACATTCTCGGCGGCGCATACATGACGGCGCTGAGTGAATTCCTCGGGATGACACTGCTGCCGTCACCGCCCCGTCTCAGCGTTGGAACGACCGGCGTCGTGATGGCCGAGCACAGGCGAACCGCTTCATCGGCTGCCGCTGCGTGCTGTGTGGAGACTGAGTTCAACTTCGAGGAGATCGGCGAGCGATTCCGCGGATTCTTTCTTCTGCTTCCCGACGCGGAATCGTTCGAAGCCATCTTCACCGCGGTGCGCGTCGCGTAATGACTGGTCAGGGAGCGTCCGCACCTTCAACGAGAGACGCGGAGATTCTGCGCTCTCTCGCGCGTCGCGTCGATCCCGCTGATCCAGGATCACACAACAATCTTGGAGTGCTGTACCACAGGCGCGGCATGTTCGATGACGCGATCGCCGCATTCTCGCGTGCCCTCGCTCTCGACGAGCGAATGCGTGTCGCACGGCGAAATCTCGAGATCGCCTATGGTGAGACAGGGCTCCTGGAGCGGCGCGTTGCGGAGCTGGATGCACGTCTCACGGCGTCGCCCGACGACATCGGCCTCCTGGTCGAGAGCGGGATCGCCGAGAAGACGGCGGGTAACCTCGACGAAGCCGAAGCGAAGTTCAGGCGCGCGCTAGCGCACGATCCCGACAGCTCGGTGCTGCATTTCTTTCTTGCGGAGATTTCCTACAACCGCGGTCTGGGAGAGGAGGCACTGCGTTCTCTCCGCCGGTCGATCGATCTGAATCCGGCGAATCCCGATGCGCATTATCTCGCCGGATTCATTCTCGGTGACCTGGGTCAAGTAGAGGAAGCGCGCGAAGCGAACCGCCGCGCAGTTGCGTTGAACCCGTCACTCACTCGAGCGCAGGCAAACCTGTCGCTCGAAGGGAGACACCGCGAGGCACCCGGTTCTTCCGAGTCATCCGAAAACAGCGCCGCGAGAACCGGCCGTCCTCACCTGACGCTCGCCATGGCGCTGCGGCTCAAGGGATACCATGCGGAGGCGTTGCGCGAATGCCACGCCGCTGTCGATGCCGGAGAGGATCCGGCAGCCGCTCTCGAGGCGATCGCAAGCCTGCACCTTCTTCTCGGTCAGCCGCACCAGGCTCTCGATGCATACGACCGTTGTCTTGCGGTGAGCGCCGACAATCCGCGCATCTGGAACCAGCGCGGGATCGCGCTCTACCTGGTGGGTCGCATCAACGACGCGGAGGCAAGCTTCAAGCGCTGCATCCGGGATGGAGCGGCCTACGCGCCCGCTCACAACAACCTTGGCGCGGTGCTCTGGGACGCCGGGCACGTGCGCGAGGCGACCAACTCATTCCGCCGCGCAGTGCGGGACCATCGCGGACTGCAGAGTGCGCGGCTCAACCTTGCACTGGCGTTGTTCAGGCAGGGACACTTTCAGCTCTCTCTCGACGCCTATCGTCATGTCCTTCGCGATCAGCCGGAGAATCCGATTGCGTGGTGCGGAATCGGGCGCGTCCTCCTCGAGTTTGGCGAATTCGCCGACGCGCGTGACGCGGCGGTTCGCGCCATCCAGTCAAATCCGAATCTTGCCGCCGCGCACAGAAATCTGAGTGTGGCGTTCTCCGGACTCGGCGATGGGGAAGCTGCTGCGGAATGCGCTGCGCGCGCGCAGGTGCTCGAGCCCCGCGAGGTTCCGCAGACAATGCTTCTCGAGACGGACGCCGACGACAGTGCGACGGCCATGCCCGAAGGAAGCGTGGCATCGTCGGCGTTGCCGGACTACACGCTTGCACTGGACTTCCTGTCGAAGGGGCTTCACGATCGCGCGCTTGGCGAGATCCGGCGAGCGATGGGTCGAGGCGCCGACGAGAACGAGGGCATGGTGCTGCTCGGGAAATGCTTCGCTGCGCGTGGAGACTATGAAGTCGCCGAGAGGGAATTCGTGGCAGTTCTCGGCGCTGCGCCGGCGGACGATTCGGCCGCGCTCGAGCTCGGCGGCGTATATCGCGCGATGGGCAGGCCGACCGATGCGCTGCGGCGGGCCGTGGGTCTGCTCCGCGCGAACGTGTATCACTTTGCCGCCCTGGTTCTGCTGGGTGAGTCGCTTCTCGATCTCAAGCGCACGCGTGATGCCGCCAGAGCGTTTGCCCGCGTGCTCAAGTTCAACCCGAATCACGCGGTCGCACGGAAGTACCGTCGGCTCGCGTCGTCGGAGAGTCGCTGATGGCACTCGAGGGACCGCTTCAGGACATCGGCATCCACGATGTTTTTCAGCTTCTCGATCTCGCCCGCAAGAGCGGCCGTTTGACGGTGCGCTCCACGGCGCGGGGCAACGAGGGATGCGTCTACTTCGAGAAGGGTGCGGTTGTGCACGCGAAGATGCGCGACAACCCTCACACGCTTGGAGCGCTTTTGAAGAAGGCGGGACGCGTCAGCGAGCACGAGCTCGACGCGGCTGCCTCGGCACAGGAGCGGGGAGACCACCGCCGGCTCGGCGAAATCCTCGTCGCTCATGGCGCGGTGACACGCCGCGATGTCGAGCGCTACATGCGCCAGCAGATCGAGACGGTCGTCTTCGATCTCTTTTCGTGGAAGGAGGGCTCGTTCACTTTCGTGGACGGACTCGACGACGAAGTCAAAATCGACGCATCGATTCGCGTCAGCATCGAAGCGCTGCTGATGGAAGGAGCGCGGAGAATCGACGAGTGGTCGCGCATGGCCGATCGAATTCCGGGGGCGCATGTAGTGCCGCGTCTTGCCCAGCCGCGCGAGGACAATCACTCCTTCGTCGATCTTCGTCCGGCCGAGTGGGAAGTGTTGACCCTGATCGATGGACACCACTCGCTTCGCAGCATAGCAGCGGAGCTGGCGCTGAGCGAGTTCGACGTGGCGAAGACCGTGTACGGAATGTTGAGCACCGAGCTCATCGAGTTTGCGCGCGCCGACGAACAGGCGGCGGCATGACTAACGAAGCTGCGTCTGCGTTCGCTGAAGTGCTTGGAGAAGGCGATCAGACCGCGCTGCTGCTCGACCACAGAGGCGAGGTCCGGGCCGGGATCTATCTCGATGCCAGAGGCAGCGACGTCGGTCGTGAGATCGGCGCGGCTCTCTCCGGCGTAGGCGCCGAGGCCACGCGAGCGATGCGGCACCTCGGTCTCGGAGAATGGCGCGCGATTGTCTGCGAATGCACTGACGCGAATCTCGCGTTCGCGCCTGCCGACGACGGGGATCTGGTTCTCGTGGCGGCCGCGCCTTCGGTTCCGCCCGGGTTCGTGCGGCGTCTGCTCGACATGGTCTCTCAGCGTGCACTCGCATGGCGGAGGGAAGTCGCATGACGCACGAATTCGAAGTAGTCGTCGCGCGCCTCCAGCGTCAGCAGGGTGTGCTGGGTGCGATGCTGGTTGGAATCGAAGACGGCATGGTGATCGCGGGTGACGCTGGTCCGGGCCGCGATTCGGACACGGCGGCAGCGCTGGCGGCGTCGCTCTTCCGCAGGACGCGAACCGCCGCGAGCGACGCCGGGCTCGGAGAGTCGCGATTCGTGCGGCTCGAAGCCGATCGCGGCCATCTGTGCGCCGCGGCGCAAGGCGACATCGTCATCGTGGCGGTAGCGTCGAACGGCATCAACCTTGGGAGACTGCGCCTCGAGATGCTGAGCGCAGTGGAGACGCTATGATAGCAGGAGCCGTTAGTGCGCCGTGGCTGGAAGCACCGCTGCGCAGATTCGTTCAGGACTCGAGAGTACAGCGCGCAATCGTCCTGCATCCTGATGGAAAGGTCCTCGGCCAGTTCGGATTCACGAGCTCGGCCGAAGTGATGACGGCATGCGCGCTCGCCGCAGCGATCAACGCGTCGGGCAAGGAGCTCGGGCGGCAGCTCGGGGGCAAGCCGTTCCTCGGACTGCATCAGGGCGGCAGGAACCAGGGCGTGTTCATGGGCTCGTGCCCGGCCGCGGGAAAGGAGTGTCTCCTGCTCGCTGCCTTCGACCGTGACAGCACCCTCGGACTGGTGCGGCTTTACTTCGCCGAGTTTCGTGATTCGATCGGCGGGATGGATCAGGCAACGGCGGCGTGGAAGGCGCCGAGGGATCTCGAGACAGATCTCAACAGCAGCCTGGACGCCTTGTTCGGGCCGCTCACCTGAGCCTGCGCGAATTCCTTCAGGTCCGAAAAAAAAAGGCGCGCAAAAAGGGAATGGGGTCGTATCTTACCGGTCCGCGTGATGCTGCGCGGCACCATAAATGTGACAGGCGGAGCTCAGCCATTGATTTCGAGGGATCGTTCAGGCCGGCCGCAGAAGGGAGAATGGAACGACGGTGAGTTCGAGTCGTTCCTCGCGGAGATAGCGCCCGCGCTCGAGACGAGCGTCGGGCGCCTTGGCGTAGCCGGCTCTCTCGGTGGAAGGACCTCTGCGTTCGATCCCGAGAAAGTCATCATCGCATGGCCCGACGTCACCGACCGGATAATCGAGGATCTTCGGTAGAGTGGCGATCCGCGGCAGTCTCAGCGAGGCGAGTCTTCCAGACGTTCTTCAGCTTCTTGCAATGGGGAGCAAGACGGGTACGCTGACGCTCACCGTTCCGGAATCCGGCGGCACGATCTGCTTCGACAACGGGCGCATCTGTCACGCTCTTGTCACCGGTCGCGCGCTGGGCACGGAAGAGTCCGTCTTCATCATGTTCAAGTGGAACGACGGCTCCTTCAGCTTCGAGCCCGGCGTACGACCCCCCGCAGGCGCTCGTCTCGTATCGGTGGACCCGCAGGGTCTGCTTCTCGAAGGAGCGCGGCGCGTGGACGAGTGGTCGCTCATCGAGAAGAAGCTCCCCAGCTTCGATCTGGTGTTCGCTCTCGATCGGCACCAGCTGCTGAGAAACAGCAGCGCATTCACGGATGAACAGCAAAGGCTGCTTCCACTCATCGACGGCTTTCGCGATGTTCACGAGCTGATGCGTGTCGCGAAGATGGGCGAGTTCGACACGGGGAAGGCGCTCTATGGCCTCCTGTCGGGCGGCTTCCTCATTCAGGTTGGCTCGCGAGAGCCGACTCGCGGGATGGTCCAGGAAAACGTCCTCTCCGAGCACCGCAATCTCGGAATCGCCTTCTACAAGGCGCGCATGTACAGCGATGCAGCGCGCGAGTTCAGGCGAATCGCAGAGCTGAGGCAAAGCGACTCGACCGCGGTGTTCTACCTCGGTCTCATCGCATTGCGCGAAAACCGTTGGACCGATGCGGCCACGGCGTTTCAGCGTGCAGCCGTAGCCGCTCCCCGCGCGTCCGCGGTTCTCGTGAACATGGCTTATGCGTACGAGCGCCTCGGGCAGCTGGAGAAGGCGCGCCTTGCACTCGAGCAGGTCGTCTCCCGCTCGCGAGGACCGGAGCCACTCGCGCATCTCGCTCTGGCGGCGCTTGCTCTTCAACGTGGCGATCCCGACTCGGCAGCGAATGCACTGTCTTCCGCGCGCGAAGCATGGGGAGGAAGCGCGCCTCCGGCCGCGTGGTTCCACTATGCGGGGATCGAGGCTTCGATGCGCGGAGATTCCGAGCGCGCATCGACGCTTCTGGCTGAAGGCGTGTCGCGGTATCCGGGCTCCGCGGTTCTGCTCAACAATCTTTCCGTGGCGCAGGAAGCATGCGGACGCTTTGACGATGCGCGAAGCTCACTCGAGCGTGCGGTGCAGACCGAGTGCGCGATGCCCCAGCTGTACCGGAACCTCGGAGACTCGCTCGGCCGCCAGGGTCGTGCCGAAGAGGCTCAGGCCGCGTACAAGCGGGCGGCATTGGCGAGTGCGGGCGGCTCCGCTCGCTGACGAGCCGGGGTTCATCGCTCTCTGCAGCAAGATCGAGCGTGACCGCGGGTTTCGCTGCTCCAGCTACAAGGATACGTGCCTCCGGCGGCGGATCTCCGTAAGGATGCGCGCCAGGGGCGCGAGCACTTTCGCCGACTACGCAGGCATCCTCGATGCGGACGGCGCGGAATACGTTCGGCTGGTCGAGACGCTTACGATCAACGTCTCGAAATTTTTCCGGAATCCCGAGACATTCGCCTGCATTGCAACCAGGGTTCTTCCCGAGCTGTGGGCGTCGAAGTCGCCGCTGATCAGAGTGTGGAGCGCCGGATGTGCGACAGGCGAGGAGCCGTACTCGCTGGCGGTGCTATGCCGCGAATACGCGCTTGCGTCGGGCGATATGTCGCGACTCGACAGGCTCCGCATCATCGGCAGCGACGTGGACAGGGACGCGGTGTCCTTTGCCAGTCGCGGGAGATATCCGGCTGCCGCCTTTGCCGAAATGGCCCCCGCGGTGCGGGAGCGCTACTTCCCGCTGGAGCATGGCCTTCAAACCGTGGCGCCGGAGATTCGGAACCTGGTAGCCTTCGAACGGCGCGATCTGCTGGAAGGCGCAGGTCCGGGCGGCCGGCTTCATCTGATTGTCTGCCGCAACGTGGTGATCTACTTCCGCCGAGAGACGCAAGAGCGCCTCTTCGAGCGCTTTCGTGATCTGTTGCTGCCGGGTGGGTTCCTCGTCCTTGGTAAAGTGGAGACACTGCTCGGAAAGCCGCGCGAGATGTTCGCGCCGGTGAGCCCCCGCGAGCGAATCTTCCGCCGCCTGTAAACCGAGGACGGGTCTCATTCAGTTGCGTCAGACACAGCGGGTTCTGGTCGTAGATGACAGCGCTTTCATGCGCCGGCTCATCACCGAGATCGTCGAGTCGCGCCCCGAGTTCGTCGTGGTGGGCACCGCTCGCGACGGCGGAGACGCGCTCGCGAAGGTGAGGCTGCTTCGCCCAGACATCGTCACCCTCGATATCGAGATGCCCGTCGTCGACGGCCTCACCGCGCTTTCCGGGATCATGACGGAGATGCCGCGGCCAGTGGTGATGCTGAGCGCCGCC
>JBDTRZ010000055.1:0-20044 GCA_039931395.1 Gemmatimonadales bacterium | reverse complement strand
GGGCCGCCCACTGGCCAGCGTATGGAGACCTCAATCGGTGGGATACGCACGTAGAAGCTGTGGTGAATCTAGTCTCGGACCGGGGTTCGAATCCCCGCGCCTCCACTAACAAACCTGTTCATAGCGATTCGGCGGGGTCCGCAAGGGCTCCGCCGTTCGTGTTTATGGAGGGAAAACTGTCCGTAATGCTTCTGTCATTTGGTGAAATGCCAGTTCAATGTCACCGAAACACTGTCCCAAGCGATACGCCCCCATTTCGGGACTGATAGAAAACAGCATCTGCGTGATACGGAAATGGCATTGCGCGGTTGTACAAACGTGCCATAGTAACGAGAGTGCAATGGCGATTCGCCCCTATGCCGCGATCGGCTTGACGGCGCTGAAAGCGGTTGGCGCCCCGCTGCGCAGTTTTCGTTCCAAGGCTGTACGTGAGCCGTGAGCCCATTTGCGAGGGAATGCCCGATGGAAACTCGGCGGCCACGTTGCAAGGCGGAGTGTTTGTTGTGTTGAGTTCGCTCATGTTGGCATGCGCCGGCGAGGCGCCGACCGTCCTCAGTCGCGGAGCGAGAAGCCCTTCCGCGAAACCCTTGCTCACGGCCGCTGACACCGCGTCAGCTATTACGTGTGGACCATTACTGATCGAAGCGGCAAAGTGCTGAGAAGGCTGACGGAACCCAATCTATCGTTGACGTTGACTCAACCGGGTACCTACACCGCTTCGCTGACGGTGACCGATGCTCAGGGCGCGCACTCGACTGTGTCCGTGCCGATCGCCGCCGGCAATCAGCCGCCCAACGTGGGCGTCGATCTGGTTGACGGCAATCGGTCGTTTTTCTTCCCCGGGGTTCCGGTGCGCTACGCGAACTCTTCCGCGAAGGATGGTGCATGATGGAGATAGGATTCATTGGACTCGGGACCATGGGATCGCGCATCGCCGCGAATCTCGTCAAGGCGGGACACAAGGTACGCGCGTGGAATCGCTCACGCCCTCCCGTAGATGCGCTGGCGCGACTCGGCGCAATACCAGTCTCGACCGCGCGAGAGGCATTCAGCGGCGACGCTGTGTTCTCGATGCTCGCCGATGACGCCGCGGTGCGTGCGGTTATCGAGCCGCTGCTCGACGGTGCGCCGAAGGGACTCGTGCACGTTAACATGGCCACGATCTCCCTTTCTCTTGCCCGCGATCTCGCGACGAGGCACCAGGAACACGGCCTCGGTTACATAGCCGCTCCAGTCTTCGGTCGCCCCGAGCTCGCGGCGGCCGGCAAGCTGACCATCGTTGCTGCGGGGGACTCGAGCTCTGTCGCCCGCGTCCAACTGCTCTTCGACGTGATCGGCCAGCGGACCTGGCCGATGGGGGTTCACCCGGAGCAGGCGAACGTCGTAAAGCTCGCCGGAAACTTCATGCTCGGCGCCGCGGTGGAAGCAATGGCCGAGGCGTCGGCGATGGCGTCGCTCCACGGAGTTGTACCGGCTGATCTGCTCAACGTGCTTACCAACGGGGTATTCACCGCACCCTCGTACCAGCTCTATGGAGAGGCGATCGCCAGGGAGCGTTATGACCCGCCCGGTTTCCGGCTCTCGCTGACGCTGAAGGACCTGCGGCTGGCACTCGCGGCCGCCGACGAAGTTACCGCACCAATGCCTCTGGCCGACGTCGTCCATGAGAGCCTGCGCGAGGCCGTCGCGCGGGGTGACGGCGAGCGCGATCTCGCCGCATTGGCGAGGGTGTCGATGCGGCGTGCTGGAGTGGAGGAAAAGTCAGTGGCGAGCCCGGTCGCGCGTGAACTGCGCGAGACCCCTTCGCCTGGACAAGAGCACCGTGCCTGAGAGCGCAGCGGAAATGACCGAACAGTACCGTGTCCTCGGAAATACGGGAGAGCGAGTATCGGCGATCGGCTCAGGTGCAGGCGCTTCTGGACAGGACCAGAACGGCCGCGGTGCAGGGCGAGTACGAGCTGTTCAAGACCGACCTCGATCTTCGACTCGACCGCAAAGCATCCGGACTGGCTTGGCGAAGAGCCGCTCCACGTTCGCGAAGTGATGCCGATGTGAGCAGCGAGACTGCACGCATCGAGGCCTTCAGCGATGGCGTGTTCGCAGTTGCGATCAACCTGCTGATCTTCCAGATCCGCGTGCCTTCGCACGCTCCGCGGGCGGGTTGCGTGCGGCGCTGCTGGGTCTCTGGCCGTCGTATCTGGCTTTTCTCGCGAGCTTCATGACCAACGAGACTACTTAGCGGTGGCAACCGGGCAGGTGTCGAAGTACTTTTTTCGGCCTTCCACATCTTTCGGAGCGGATATGCTTGAATCGCGAAGAATTCTCGCGCCGGTCCTTGTGATCGGACTGTTCGCAGCGTGTGCCAAAACGTCGCCTTCGTCGGGCGACACGAGCGCTGCCGCCGTTGCCGCTGCTGCACCTGATACCAAGGCCGACGAAGCGGCGATCATCCGCCTCGATTCGGCGTGGATGCGGCAAGTGATGGCAAAGAACGTCGACTCGCTCATGACCTACTATGACTCGGGTGCTGTGTCCTACGGATTTGGCGCTCCAGCGATGGGAACCGACCAGGTTCGCGCGGGCTATGCAGAATACGTGAAGTCGACGGTTGCCGATCCGATCCTAAAAACGAACGGGGTCAAGTTTTCCGACGACGGCGCCATGGCCTTCGACCACGGCACTTACTCGATGACGGTAACGGCGCCAGGCGGAAAGCCTGAGAAGGTGAATGGCGCGTTTCTTAACGTCTGGCGAAAACTCGACGGCCAGTGGAAGCTCGTGGCGGAGATGAGCACGCCAATGGCACCACCGAAGGCCTGACGTATTCCCACGTTGACTTCCGGAAGAGCGGGCCGAAAGGCTCGCTCTTCTTTATATTGCTCCCTCGATGCGAGCAATTGTCGTAGTGACTCTCATGGCAGTCGTCAGCGCCTGCAGCGCGCCAAAGGAAGCGCCCATTCAATCGGCATCCAATGTCGTAGAATGGGTGGCCGAGGCGGCTGCGATGCGCCCAGGACCTGACAACTCGACACTGATCGACGTCGAGGTCCGTGCGACCATCGGCCCCGGCTGGCACGTGTACTCGCTCACACAGCTCACTGGCGGTCCAACGCCGATGACAGTCAAGGTCGAGCCGTCGCCACCGTACACTCTCGCCGGCGACGTCAAAGGTCCTGCGCCAGTCAAAGCGCCCGATCGGGAATTCGGAATCGAGACTGAAACTTATTCAGGCGCACCTGCCTTTCATGTGCCCGTAAAGCTCGCCGGCTCGGCTTCCGTTTCTCCTCCGCCCCTCGAGATCAAGGTCCGCTCGCAGGCATGCAGTGACAAGCTCTGCCTGCCCGCGCGCACGACGACGCTCACGGTGTATCCGGAACAGGGGTCAACGTGACCGCGTCCTTCATCTGGCTCGCAGCAATGACCGGAGCACTATCGCTGCTCACGCCGTGCGTATTCCCGATGATTCCGATCACGGTCGCGTACTTCAATCAGCAAAAGGAGCACGGTCGATCGAACGCGCTCAGACACGCTCTGCTGTTTGCAGGCGGCATCGTCGTCACGTTCACCGCGCTCGGACTCGGTCTCGCAATCCTCGTCGGAGCCGCAGGGCTCGCGCGATTCGCGTCCGATCCGTGGATCAACATTGCGATCGGCATGATCTTCATCGCCTTCGCGCTGAGCCTGTTCGGCGTCTACGATCTCCCGCTGCCTTTCTCGAATCGACTGCTCAATCGTGTGGACTCCTCCGCGAGAGAGCGTTCCGGCCATGCGGTCGGCTCTGTGCTGATGGGATTTGCATTCACGCTCGCTTCGTTCACATGCACTGCGCCGTTCATCGGACCACTGCTAGTCTCCGCATCGCGGGGACAATGGCAGCAGCCACTACTCGGCATGGCAGTCTTCTCCACGGTGTTCGCGTCTCCATTCTTTCTCCTTGCGCTCGTGCCGAGATGGACGACTGCTCTTCCACGCGCTGGTGCGTGGCTGAGGGACGTCAAGGTCGTCGTCGGTCTCTTCGAGATCGCGGCGGCACTGAAATTCTTTTCGAACGCCGATCTGGTCTGGGGAACGCAGCTGATATCGCGCACCACCGTTCTCATCGCGTGGATCGCGATCACTCTCGTCGCGGCGGCCTACCTGATGTGGCGGAACGCAACTGATAACCGCACCAGCTCGGTGCGCTGGATCGGTCCTGTCGCTGCCCTCGGCATCGCTGCGTGGCTCGCGAACGGAGCGCGTGGGAAACCCCTGGGCGAAGTTGAAGCCTTTCTGCCTCCATCGGACGTCTACGCGCTCGCGTCGGCGAATTCAGCGACACCCGGAGCAGATCTGAAGTGGATTCTCAACGACCATCCAAAAGCGCTCGCGACCGCGTCGCAGACGAACCGGCTCGTCCTGATCGACTTCACCGGCTACACCTGCACCAACTGCCGGTGGATGGAATCCAATATGTTCTCGCGGCCGGACGTGTCGGCGTCTCTCTCGCACTACGTCCTTAGCCGTCTCTACACCGACGGCGAAGGCGAGCTCTACGAGAACCAGCAGCGTTTCCAGGAGGACCGATTCGGAACCGTCGCGCTTCCTCTCTATGCGATCGTCGACAGCCGCGGACGAACTGTCCGCACGTTCTCAGGGCTGACGCGAAGCCCCGCCGAGTTCATCGCCTTCCTTCGGGACGCGTCCTAGCATAGCGGGCTCGCTCGCCTTGGCGAGAGCCGGGGCCTCCTCGCGTGCCCGCGCGCGCTTGAAGATGAACTCCGGCGCCAGCGCCACGCCGAGCAGGGTCACCGGAAGAATCTGGAGAGTCTGAATCAGAAGCGAGACGGCGATCGCGTCGTTCCTTGTCACGCCGAACGGGTCCGTCGCGAGCGCGTAGACGAATTGAAAGAAGCCGACATTTCCCGGTGTCGCGCGGATGAGCAGACCCAGATTGATGGCGAGAAGACCCGCGAGGCTGGCAGCGTAAGGCATCGCCACGTGAGCCGCTGCCGCGGCAAGTGCGAAGGTGAAGAACTGACAGGCCCAGGAAAGCATCGACAGCACGAGCGCGCCAGCGAATCGTGGGCCCGTCGTAAGAGTTCGTGCGCTCGCAGCGAAGCCGGTGACGTACGACTTGAATCTTCCCCAAAGTCCCTTTGCCGGCGGCCTTGAAGCGATCGCGTCTGACGGCTTCGCGTGCCTTGACGTATAGACGAACCACACCAGGAAGACCGCGATCACCACCAGTGCAAGCTCGGCAGGAATGCGCCATCTCTCGAGCGACCCCGGGAACGAGAATGCAACTACTCCATACACGAGCAGGATCACGAATCCGACCGGATCGAAGAGGCGTTCGAGCGCCAGCGTTGCGAGAATCGTGGAGCTCGGTATTCCTGTGGCACGCGAGACGAATACGACGCGCGCCACATCGCCACCGTTTGCGACGAGCACGTTGTTGAGCCCAGCGCCCGCGATCGTCGCGCGCATCGCGAGTCCGAGCGACGGCGATCCCGCGGGCTTGAGGAAGAGCCACCATCGCACTCCCTTTATCGCGACCGACACAAAATTCACGACGAGCGAGGCCGCCAGCAGCGGCAGTGACGCGTTGCGGATGGAATGCCACGCGGCAGTCCAGTCGATTGTTTTTGCGAAGATGACAAGGAAGACAAGAATCGCCGCTGTCAGAATCCAGCGGAGACTCCCGGCCAACTTTGGATTCACTGCGCGGGGAGAGTGACGAAGGCGAACCCGTTCTCGCCGAGACGGGCGATGATGCGAGGCACCGCGGCGGCCGTCTGCATTCTGTCTCCGTTGGCGTTGTATCCGTCGCCGTCATGCAGCAGGATGATCGAGCCCGGTTTGGCAGCGGCCAGCGTGCGGTCAACGATTGTCTTCACTCCCGGGCGGTCGCTGTCCCAGACGCCGAATGACCAGCCGATGGTTCGCTCGCCAAGCGAACGGGCGATTGCCGACACCCATGGGCTGCGGAATCCGTGGGGCGCCCGGAAGAAACGCGGCGTGTCACCGCCTGCGCGCTCGATTGCTCGCTTGCCGAGCGCGATGTCGCGTTTTACATAGAAGGGCGACTTGAGATGAAGCTTGCGATGGAAGTAGCCGTGGTTGCCGATCTGATGACCCTCACTCACCACGCGGTGCACGAGGTCCGGCCACCTCTCGGCGTGGGCGCCGAGAATGAAAAACGTCGCCTTCACTCCGCATTCGGCGAGACTGTCCAGAATCCTGGGCGTCGCGTCGGGATTCGGACCATCGTCGAATGTGAGGGACACCTCGCGCCGCCTCGTGGGAAGATGGCCGAGCACCGGCCCGAACACCCTGCTGTTCCGGTGGAAAGCTCCGTGCGCGATGCCTCCCGCAATCGAAAGTCCGAGCGCCGCTGCCGGGAAGATCACACCGTTACCCTGCTGTGCCCGAGCGCAGCAGTATAGACGTCGAGAATCGTGCTGGTCACACTCGGCCAGCCGTAAGCTTGCGCGTTCTGTCGCCCCGTCTTGCCAAGGCGTGCGCGCAGTGTCTCATCGTCGAGAAGACGCACGAGGTCGTCGGCCAGCGCATCGACATCGCCGCATGGGAACATGAGAGCTTCGCGCTCGTGTCTCACCACGTCGCGGAAGCCGAGGATGTCGGAGCACACGACAGGAGTCTCGCAGGCCATCGATTCGAGCAGGGTGATTCCGAACGATGCCTTTGTCGTCGGACACGCGTACATCGAGCTGTGCGCGTAATAACTTGGCCGCGAGCCAAGCACAGCGCCGACGAACGTGATGTCGGGATCACCCGCCGCGGCGCGATAGTAGTGCTTTCTGAGAGGGCCGTCCCCGACCACGACGATCTGCGCCTCGCGTGACTTTCCCTTGATCTTGCGGTATGCGTCGAAGAGCGTCGTCAATCCGTTTCTCGGATCGAATCGTCCGAGGAACAGGATCACAGGGACGTCCTTGCGTATTCCCGGCGGAGGAGGTGCGTGCGGATTGAACAACTCGAGATCGATTCCGTTGGGAACAATCGTCCAGTTCGCCTCGAAGTAGCGATTGAGCGCGATGGTTGCCGAATGCGAAACGGCCACCGCTGCGGCAAGACGGTCGAGCTTCTTCTGCAGGCCCTTTCTCGTCAGCCCGTAGAGAAGTGACCTGTCGAAATAAGTGTGAAAGGTCCCTACTACCGGGCAATCCGCCGCGTCGATCGCCAGCACCGGAAGCCATGGACTGAGCGGTGAATGAACGTGCACAACGTCGTACTGCCCGCGGCGGAATACTTTCTTGAGCTGCTTCACCAGGCCGAAGCCGACGGTCATGCGAGCCTGCGACCCGTTGAAATAGATCGGCTGGCTTCGCCCAATCCGGATGACGTGCGGCTCGGCGATGGCACCTTCGATGTTCGAAGTGACGATGTCGACGTGATGTCCGAGACGCCTCGCTTCACGCGCGAAGAAATGCACGTGCTCGCAGATTCCTCCGAGGTGCGGGTAGTAATACTCGGTGACGAGCGCGATGCGGAGGGGGCGCGCAAAACCCGACATCACCCGCGGCAGAGCCGCCGCGGGCGTCAGGTCGATCGCGCGTGCGAGGTTGTTACGACGCGCCAAGGGCGGCATGAGCAGCGGCAAGGCGTGCTATCGGAACCCTGAAAGGTGAGCAGGATACATAGTCGAACCCCATCTCGTGGCAGAGTGTGACCGACCGTGGATCTCCTCCGTGCTCCCCGCAGATACCGATTTTGAGGCTGGGCCGGACCCGGCGACCGTCCTCGACGGCGATGCGGATGAGCCGGCCAACACCTTTTGCGTCGAGCACCTGAAACGGATCGTCGGCAAAGATACCCCTATCCACGTAGGAAGGAAGGAAACGCCCGGCGTCGTCGCGGCTCAAACCATAGGTCGTCTGAGTGAGATCGTTGGTGCCGAACGAGAAGAACTCGGCCTTTGTCGCAATCTCATCAGCGGTTAGCGCCGCGCGTGGAAGCTCGATCATCGTACCGATCGTGTAGTTGACGGACTCGCCCATGACTCCGAGCACCCGCTGTGCCGCGTCCTCCAGTATCGCCCGCTGGTTCTCGAATTCTGCAAGCGTCGAGACAAGAGGCACCATGATCTCCGGATGCACGTCGATGCCTCTGCGAGTCGCGCGAACTGCGGCCTCGAAGATCGCGCGGCCCTGCATCTCGGTGATCTCAGGGAAGGTTATTCCGAGGCGGCAGCCGCGATGGCCAAGCATCGGGTTGGTCTCCCGCAGTGACTCGACGATTCTGTTGAGCTCCTGCCTTTCGAGACCCAGCGTGCGCGCCAGCAGCTTGCTTTCCTCTCCGCCGTGCGGCAGAAACTCGTGAAGCGGCGGATCGAGCAGCCTGATCGTGACCGGCAGGCCGTTCATCGCCTCGAAGATCCCCTCGAAGTCGGCACGCTGCATCGGCAGCAGCTTGGCAAGCCCGCGTCTGCGGCCCGCTTCGTCCCGAGCGACGATCATCTCCCGCATCGCGGTGATCCTCTCGCCTTCGAAGAACATGTGCTCGGTCCTGCAGAGACCGATGCCTTCCGCGCCAAAGTTCCGCGCAATGCGCGCGTCTTTTGGAGTGTCGGCGTTCGCGCGCACCCGCAGCTTGCGGCAGTCGTCAGCCCATCCGAGCAGCTCTGCGTAGGACTCGTAGAGCGGGGCATCGGAGCGCGAAAGCGTGCCGCTCGTGACCTGGACGATCTCGCTCGGGATCGTCGGGAGATTGCCCTCGAACACGCGGCCTGTCCCTCCGTCGAGAGTCAACCACTGGCCTTCGGTGACGACATGTCCGTTGACGGAGAACCGGTGGTGCTGCACGTCGACGTCGATCTCCTTGCAGCCGACGACCGCGCACTTGCCCATCCCCCGCGCCACAACGGCAGCGTGGCTCGTCATCCCTCCGCGTGCGGTGAGGACAGCGCGCGCGGCGACGATGCCGTGAAAATCCTCGGGTGTCGTCTCGTCGCGAACGAGTATCACTGCGGCGCCCGCCGCCGTGCGTTCCGCCGCGCGGTCAGGATCGAAGACCGCGATCCCGCTTGCAGCACCTGGGCTCGCCGGAAGCCCTTTACACAATGGCTCAGCCCGCACCGAAGGATCGATGATCGGGTGCAGGAGCTGATCGAGCTGCGACGCGGGAACGCGCTTGACGGCTTCGGTGCGATCGATCAATCCCTCGTTGACCATGTCGCGTGCGATGCGCACCGCGGCCGCGGCGGTGCGCTTTCCGCTACGAGTCTGAAGGAGGAATAGTTTCCCGCGCTCGACTGTGAACTCGAGGTCCTGCATGTCCGCGTAGTGTTTCTCCAGCCGATCCTGAGTCTCCAGGAGCTCCGCGTAGGCACCCGGGAGCCGCTCCTCCATCTCATCGATGTGAAGCGGAGTGCGGATTCCCGATACGACGTCCTCGCCCTGGGCATTCACCAGAAACTCTCCGTAGAACTTCTTCTCGCCGGTGGAGGGGTTGCGAGTGAATGCGACTCCGGTGCCCGAATCATCTCCGAGATTTCCGAAGACCATCGAGACGATATTGACCGCCGTGCCGAGTGTTTCCGGAATGTCGTGCACCTTCCGGTAGTCCTCTGCCTTCTTGAGAGTCCACGATTTCCACACAGCTTCGATCGCGCCCCACAGTTGAACAACCGGATTGGTGGGAAATTCCGTGGCCGTCGCATTGCGCACGAGAGCCTTGTACTCCTCGACCAGATTCCGGAGGGCTTCTTCGCTCAGATCGGAGTCGGTCTTTGCGCCTGTAGTCAGGCGGCGCGCCTTGAGCAGATGCTCGAAATGGGCCTGAGGTACTCCGAGCACGACGTCGGAGTACATCTGTATGAAGCGGCGGTAGGAATCGTGGGCGAACCGTGTGTTCCCGCTCTGCTGCGCGAGGCCGAGCGCCGTACGATCGTTGAGCCCGAGATTTAGAATCGTCTCCATCATTCCAGGCATCGACACCGGCGCACCGGATCGCACCGATACGAGGAGCGGATTCTTCGGATCGCCGAGCTTCTTGCCGGTGGCGCTCTCGAGTCGGGCGATGTTGCCTTCCACTTCGGCCCGCAGGCGGTCGCTGTACTTGCCGTCGCGCAGATAGGCGATGCATTCGGAGCACGCGATCGTGAATCCCTGCGGAACGGGCACGCCGAGGTTCGTCATCTCGGCGAGGTTTGCGCCTTTGCCGCCAAGCACGTCCTTCATCTCGCGAGTGCCTTCGGCCTCGCCATTTCCGAAAAAGAAGACCGATTGCGGCATCAGCCTAGCAGCCGCAGCCGAATCGCAGCTTCTGTGGGTCGGCGGGGGGTGGGGTAGGGTAATCGCCCGAGAAGCAGGCATGACAAAATCCATCAGGTCCCTCGGGAACCGATTCGAGCATTCCATCGAGCGACAGGTAGCCAAGGGAATCAACTCCGAGCGTCGCGGCTATCTCGTCGACGCTCATGTTCGCGGCGATCAGCTCCTCTCGATTCGGGGTGTCTATGCCGTAGTAGCACGGACCAGTGATGGGTGCCGAGCTCACGCGCATGTGAACTTCACGCGCGCCGGCTGCACGAACCATCGCAACCAGCCCGCGAGTCGTGGTTCCTCTCACGATCGAGTCGTCCACCATCACCACGCTGCGCCCATCGAGGACCTCGCGAACAGCGTTGTATTTCACCTTGACCTTCGCGTCGCGTCCGGCCTGCGTCGGCTGGATGAACGTTCGCCCGACATAGTGATTCCGGATCAACGCCAGCTCGAATGGCAACTTTGATTCCTCGGCGAATCCGAGAGCGGCGGAGTTCGAGGAATCGGGAACGCTGAAGACGAGATCGGCGCCGGGTGCGGGATGCTCCTGCGCGAGTCGACGTCCGAGCTGGCGCCTGGCGCGATCGACAGAACCGCCGAAAACGCGGCTGTCGGGTCGCGCAAAATACACGTACTCGAAGACACACTTCCGGCTCTCGGTCGACGGCAACGGATGCGACGAGCGGAGTCCGTCGCGGTCGACGGCAATTATTTCCCCACGCTCGACCTCGCGTATCGTCGTCGCGCCGACGATGTCGAGCGCGCAGCTCTCCGAAGCAAACACGTAGGAGTCGCCGAGCTGCCCCATGACCAGGGGCCGCCAGCCACGCGGGTCGCGTGCGGCGAGCAATGTGTCGCCGATCGTGACGACAAGTGAATACGCTCCCTCTACGTTCTGAAGCGCCTCGCCGAGCTTTCCTTCGGCTGTATCGGCGTTCGAGCGTGCGATCCGGTGAACCAGCACCTCCGAATCCATCGTCGACGTGAAGATCGATCCAACGTCCTCCAGCTCACGTCGGAGCTCCGTGGCGTTGATGAGATTGCCGTTGTGCGCAAGAGCGATGTGGCCGGCTCTGAAGCGCGCCAGCACAGGCTGGGCGTTCTCGATGGTGGACGAGCCGGCCGTGCTGTAGCGCGTGTGCCCCACGGCCACATCGCCTTTCATCCCCTCGAGCTCGGTGGCGCTGAGCCCGTCGGATACCAGCCCCATCGTCTTGGCTGCACGCGCGCTCCCGTCCTGACTCGACGTGACGATACCTGCCGACTCCTGACCTCTATGCTGCAGGGAGTAGAGGCCGAGGTGTGAGATCACAGCCGCGTTGGGATGTCCGTAGATACCGAAGATTCCGCACATCGATCAGACGCTGCTTAGCGCGGGCTCGGGCTCGGCCGCGAGGGCAGGCGCGGACATGATCGCTGGAATTGCCTCGTGCCACGCGGACGAGAGGGAAGCGATATCGGCCTCGATCACGCTTTCGCCCGCCCGCATGATGAGGCCGCGCTCGGGAGTGGTGACGATTCCGATTCGATGGACGGGCACACCGCATTTTCGGGCGATGGCCTCGATCACCTCTGGAGCGGAAGAGCTGATGACGAAGCGGCCCTGCGTTTCTCCGAAGAACGCGGCACGCGTTGAAATGTCGGCGACATCGGTGAGATCGACGTTAGAGCCCAGCTCCGACCCGCGTTCCGCGATGCAACACTCGGCAAGAGCGACAGCCAGGCCACCGTCACTGCAGTCGTGCGCCGAGCTAACCGCTCCCGCCGCAATCGATTCGAGCAGGGCGTCGATTGCCCGGCGCTCACCCTCCAGATCACACTGAGGCGGCGCTCCGGCAACTGTCCCGTGGATCCTCGCGAGATACTCGCTGCCACCGAACTCTTCGCGCGAATCTCCCAACATAAGGATGATCTCGCCGGGCTTGCTGAACGTTGAGCGCGTTACATGATCGAGCGACTCGATGAGACCGACCATGCCCACGACCGGCGTAGGATACACGGCTCCCCTCGGGCTTTCATTGTAGAGAGAGACGTTCCCCCCTGTAACTGGAGTGGAAAGAGCGGTGCACGCTTCGCCCATCCCGCGTATCGCTTCGCGAAGCTGATAGTAAACGGCGGGCTTTCGCGGATTGCCGAAATTGAGACAGTTGGTGATGGCCATCGGGCGTGCGCCCGTGCAGGCCACGTTCCGCGCTGCTTCCGAGACGGCGATTCGCCCGCCCAGGCGCGGATCGAGATAGGTGTACCTGCCGTTGCAGTCGGTTTTGAGCGCTATCGCTTTCGTCGTACCGCGAATGCGGAGTACTGCGGCGTCGCCTCCGGGTCCGATCACCGTGTTCGTTCGGACTGTCGAGTCGTACTGGCGATATGCCCATTCCTTGCTGGCGATGGTCGGAGACGAGAGAAGCTGAAGGAGCGTCCATGACGGATCGCTTTCCTCTGGCAATTCAGGAATCGCGGCTACGTCGCGCCGGCGGAGCTCGATAATCGCGGGATCCTCCTTCGCCTCAGGGGAGTACCGTGGACAATCGGTGACGAGACGCGATCCCGGAAATTCCGCTACGACCGCGTCGCCTTCGGTCACGCGGTACACTGGCTCCTCAATCACCTCGCCGATCACTTCGGCGGAAAGGTCCCATTTGGCCAGAATGTCCCGCACCTGCTGCTCGCGCCCGGCGTGAGCGACCACCAGCATGCGCTCCTGCGATTCGCTGAGAAGAATCTCGTACGGAGTCATGCCTGATTCGCGCACCGGAACCTTGCTGACGTCGATGGTGACGCCCACCTCGCCTCGCTCGGCCATCTCAGCGGACGACGACGTGAGGCCGGCGGCCCCCATGTCCTGTATCGCGACGATGTGTCCGCTGCGTATCAGCTCGAGACTCGCCTCGAGCAGGAGCTTTTCAGTGAAGGGATCTCCGACCTGCACGCGGGGACGCTTCGCGTCGCTCGCCTCGGAAAGATCCTCGGATGCGAATGAAGCTCCGTGAATTCCATCGCGGCCGGTGCCCGCACCCACGGCAATGATCGGATTGCCCACTCCCTCTGCCTTCGCGCGAATGAGGTCTTTCTCGTGCATGACCCCGACGCACATCGCATTCACGAGCGGATTGCCTTCGTACGCGGGATCGAAGACTATCTCGCCCGCCACGGTCGGCACACCTACACAGTTGCCGTAATCGCCGATGCCTTTCACCACTCCGGAGACCAGGTAGCGCACGCGAGGGCTTTCGAGAGAGCCGAAGCGAAGCGAGTTGAGCATCGCGATCGGGCGCGCTCCCATCGTGAAGACGTCGCGCAGGATTCCGCCGACGCCGGTGGCGGCTCCCTGATACGGCTCGACCGCAGACGGATGGTTGTGGGACTCGATCTTGAACGCGACAGCGAGCCCATCGCCAATCGAGATCACCCCGGCATTCTCGCCTGGCCCCTGAAGAACCCACGGCGCGGAAGAGGGAAGCGTCTTCAGGAGACTTCGCGAGTGCTTGTACGAGCAGTGCTCGCTCCACAATGCGCTGACGACGCCCAGCTCCGTGAAAGTCGGAGTGCGTCCGAGCATCGCCAGAAGTCTGTCGTACTCCTCGCTCGTGATGCCGTGCTCTGCGACCAGCTCCGGTGTGATTCTCGGATCGCCAGGTCGGGGAAGAACTTGCGTCATGTCAGGCGGCCACCCGTCCGAGAATCGACTCGAACAACGCGAGGCCGTCAGTCGAGCCGAGGTTTGCGTCGAGCGCACGCTCCGGGTGGGGCATCATTCCGAGGACATTGCCTCCGGCGCTGACGATTCCAGCGATGGCGTTGGCTGATCCGTTGACGTTCGCGGACTCCTGAGGCTGGCCGCGCTCATCGACATACCTGAAAACGACGCGGCCTGAGCTCTCCAGGTCGTCGAGTGTCTCGGCGTCGGCTGTGTAGCGGCCATCGCCGTGCGCGATCGGAAGCTTCAGCACCTGGCCGCGATCATATCCCGTCGTGAAAAGCGTCTCGTCATTTTCGACTCGAAGCATGACAGGTGCCGAGATGAATTGCAGCGACGAGTTCCGCAGGAGTGCGCCCGGCAGGAGCCCTGCCTCGCACGCGATCTGGAATCCGTTGCAGATGCCGAGCACGGGACCGCCGCGCCGCGCGTGCTCGACGACTTCCTTCATCACGGGGCTGAAGCGTGCGATCGCACCCGGTCGCAGGTAGTCGCCATAACTGAAGCCACCCGGAAGAATGACTACGTCCGCGTCCTGTAGGTCGTGGTCCTTGTGCCAGATGTACACAGCTTCTTCGCCAAGCGAATCGACGATTGCCCGGTACGCGTCGTAATCGCAGTTGGATCCGGGAAAGGTGACCACTCCGAATCTCATGCTTCCGCCGACTCGATCTCGAAATCCTCAGTCACAGGGTTGGCGAGCAGCCGCTCGCACATCGAGCGCACGGACTCTTTTGCATCGTCAGCGGATGCGGCCTCGCTCTCGATGACGATGTGGCGCCCGACGTGAACTTCGCGCACGGTTCCAAATCCAAGCGAGTGGAGTGCGCCTTCCACCGCCTTGCCCTGGGGGTCGAGCAGACCGCGGCGAGGTGTGATGTGGACGGAAACTCTATAGGCTGTCACTGATCTCCTTCTCCAGGAGGACGGGGTGGAAACTGCCGCGGCCGATCCTCACGCGGGTGCGGACGGCGGCGACGCCGTCGCCGCTGTTGCTGATCAGGTGTGATGTCGGCGACGATAATCTGTGTGTCGGGCTCCAGGTCTTCGTCCGAATCGGAGATCACAGGCACGTCTCCGCGCGGCCTGCGTCCGATGAGCCCGAAGTAGACCGTTTTCGCGACTCCGTAGACCACGTACAGCACGAGCGCCGGGAAATAGAACTGCTTGCGCAGGACGATGATGCCGATGATGGTCCCGACTACCACGAGCGATCCGAGTATCTCGCTGACCTTCTTGTACCCAATCGTGGGGACCGCGGGATACGAGACATTGCTGATCATCAGAAAAGCGAGGGCGAGCATCAGAAAGCGCAGCCAGAAGTGCCAGGGCAGATCTCCCAGTATGGTCTGGTTGTACACCGAGCTCTGACTGAACCAGTAATAGGTGGCGAGAGTCATTCCTGCCGCAGGGCTCGGCAACCCATGGAAGTAGCGCTTCGCGCGTCCCGCCTGCTCGACGTTGAAGCGCGCCAGACGGATCGCGGCGCACGCAACGTACAGAAAGGGGATAAGCCACTCCCATCCTTCGCGGTTGAGCACCGCGAAGTACATGATGAAGGCGGGCGCGAGGCCGAACGTGATGACGTCGACGAGCGAGTCCAGCTCCGACCCGAACCGTGAGCCGCTCCCCGTCGCTCTGGCAACCCGACCGTCGAGAGCGTCGGCCGCGCCGCCGAGGACGATCAGGATTCCGGCGAAATCGAACTGCCCGCGCGATGCGGACACGATGGCGAAAACGCCGCAGAACAGATTCGCCAGCGTGAGGCCGCTGGGAAGAATCACGACCGCACGCCGCATCCTCCGCGGCGATCCAGCATCCACGGCGTCGTCTCCTCGACTGGTTGTCGTTGTCATTTCTACGGAAGCTCGGCGAGCACAGTGACTCCCGCAGTCGTGAGAGCGCCAAGCTGGATGCGGAACTTTGCGTCAGCGGGAACGAACACATCCACTCGAGACCCGAACCGGATCATTCCCATCCGGTCGCCCTGCTTCACCTGTTGGCCGACCTTGCTGTAGGTAACTATCCGCCGCGCGATGAGCCCTGCGATCTGCCGCACGAGAATGCGGTGAGGCCCGGTTTCGATTCCAACCGAGCTCTGCTCGTTCTCAAGACTCGACTTCTCCGCGGCCGCATTGAAAAACCTGCCCTTGTTGTAGTGCACGTATTCCACCACGCCGTCAGCGGGATAGCGGTTGACGTGCACGTTGAAGACGTTCATGAAAATGGAAAGGCGTTTTGCCCGCCCGCCAATGAAAGCCGGCTCGTCGACATCGGCGATCATGATCAGCTTGCCGTCGGCGGGCGCAACCACGATGTGCGAGCCGCGCTCGCCTGTGCGCTCCGGATCGCGAAAGAAATAGGCGACCCACAGGGCGAGAATCGTCACTACGAGTGCGAGGAGCCACAATCCCCACGATCGGCGCGCGAGCGCCAGCGCGAACGCAGCCACTGCGAGCGCCGTCGCGATTCCGATGAACGGGTATCCTTCGCGCGCGAAATTCAATCTGCTGCTCCGATGTCGAGCGGTGCGAGTGTGAGGCGGCGGAAAATCTCCAGATAGCGCTCGCTTGTTGCCTCGACGACTTCGGTCGGGAGTGGCGGAGGCGGATTCTCCCCGTTCCAGCGGCCCGCCTGCCGTTCTCCCTCCAGGTAATCGCGCAACGGCTGCTTGTCGAAACTGGGCTGCGACCGGCCGGGCACGAAGCGGTCAGCAGGCCAGAAACGGGAGCTATCCGGAGTCAGCACTTCGTCTACTAATATAACACGCGATGGATCGAACTCTTCCTCTTCAGCCTCTCGAATAAGAGAGCGCTTCGCAGACGATGGCAGACAACCGAACTCGAGCTTCGTATCGGCGACGATGATTCCTCGCTCGAGCGCGACGTCACTGCCGAACGTGTAGACCTCCCGGGTCAGGCGCTCGAGCTCCGCTGCCGCGGAAGCGCCGACGATCGCAGACATGCGCGACGACGAGATGTTCTCATCGTGCCCTTCTTCCGCTTTCGTCGCGGGACTGAAAAGGGGAGCGGGCAGCCTCTCCGATTCCACCAGTCCCCGAGGAAGAGGCTCGCCGGCGAGTGTGCCTTCCCTGGAATACTCCTTCCACGCAGAGCCAGAGATGTAACCGCGAATCACGCATTCCACGGGGAAGACGTACGCTCTGCGGCAGAGCATCGCCCTTCCCGCAAGGTCGGCCTCGCGCCCGCGGAGATTGGGAACGATCCCGATGATGTCGCCGGTATCCGTGGTGATCATGTGATGCTCGAGGAGGGGCTCGAGCTGTCGGAGCCACCATGCGGTGAGCTGCGTCAATACAGCCCCTTTGTGGGGCACCGGCTCCCTCATGACTACATCGAAAGCGCTCACGCGGTCTGTCGCGACGAGGAGCACGCTCTCGTCATTTACCTCGTAGACGTCGCGGACCTTGCCCCGGCGCAGGAGACGGAGGGGCAGATCGGTCGACGCGATCGGCATCAGACGCGGATCTCTTCTTCCGCGGGAGATCCTGCCGCGCCGGCGAGCAGGGGCTGCACCACTTCCGCGAGAAACTCGTCCACCTGCTGTGGTGCTCGGCCGACATATCGAGCCGGGTCTGCCGCCAGCTCTAGCCTTTCCTTCGACAGTCCGAGGTCACCGTCCGATGCAAGTCGCTCGAGCAGATCGTTTTCCGTCGCGCCATCCTTGAGTGCGCGAGCGGTCGCAATGGAGTGACGCCTGATCACCTCGTGCGCGATCTGCCGGTCTCCCCCTTGCTCGACCGCCTCCACGATGATCTTCTCAGTCGCCATGAATGGCAGCTCCGCATTCACTCTCTGGCGTATTCGGGCAGGATGAACCTCGAGTCCGGCAGCGACGCTCGACATCAGCAGCAGAATCGCGTCGGCGGCGAGAAAAGATTCCGGAATCACCAGGCGACGGTTGGCGCTGTCGTCGAGGGTGCGCTCGAAGTACTGCATGCTGTGGGTGGCGTTCGCGTTGCCCTCGAGCGAATGCACGAAGCGCGACAGCGAGTTTATTCGCTCGGAGCGCATCGGGTTGCGCTTGTAAGCCATGGCCGAAGAGCCGATCTGTTCCTGCTCGAACGGCTCCTCGATCTCTCCAAATGACTGCAGCATGCGAATGTCACTCGCGAACTTTGCCGCGCTCGCCGCAATGCCCGAAACCGCCGACAGGACGCCCGCGTCGACCTTTCGCGTGTACGTCTGGCCCGTGACTGGAAACGATGACGTGAAATCCATTCGCGAGGTGACGAGACGGTCGAGCTCTCTCACGCGAGCGTGGTCGCCGGAAAAAAGCTCGAGAAACGTCGCCTGCGTTCCGGTCGTTCCCTTGACGCCTCTGAGCTGCATCGTCGTCCGGCGGTACTCGATGTCCCTGTAGTCGAGCACGAGATCCTGCATCCACAACGTCGCGCGCTTTCCAACCGTCGTGAGCTGGGCAGGCTGCAGATGCGTGTACCCGAGGGTCGGCTCGTCCCGCCACTTCCGCGCGAAAGATGCAAGCGATCGCAGCACCCCGAGGAGACGTCCGCTGAGAAGCTCCAGACCGCGGCGCATCAGGATCAGATCCGCATTGTCCGTTACGTACGCGCTGGTGGCCCCCAGATGAATGAAAGGCTTCGCTGCCGGTGCGACATCGCCGAAGGCGTGCACGTGCGCCATCACGTCGTGACGAAAACGGCGCTCGTAGGCGGCGACGGCGTCGTAATCGATGTCGTCGAGATGGTCTCGCATCTGCTCGATCGCACCAGCGGGAATCTCCACGCCCAGATCACGCTCGGCTTCGGCGAGGACGAGCCACAGCTGGCGCCAGAGCCCGTACCTGGTGCGCGGAGACCACAGCTCGAGCATCGCCCGCGACGCGTAACGTCCGGCCAGTGGCGAGGACCAGACGTCGTTCATCTCGCTCATCTATTGTATTACGAACTCGGTGGTGTACATCTGCCCCTGACGCTCGATGTACATGATTATTCCGGCACGCCCCGCGTAATAGTCGATTGCCCGCGCAGCCGCCTGGGCATCGGCGATTGGAACCCGGTTGATCTGAAGTATTACGTCTCCCGCCTGGATGCCGAGCTGGTCCGCCACCCTCTGGCTGACTGTCTGCACGAGCGCACCGTTCGCGCGGCGAATGTTGCGCTCGGCGCGAATCGCGGGAGTGAGAGTGACCAGCTGGATCTCGCGCAGCACTGTCACCTTCGGCGCGTTCACCTCAGGGAGATCCGCGACCTTTACATCGACTCTCACTTCGCGATCACCGCGGCGGAGAACCAGCGGGACTTCGTCGCCGACTCGAAGCTCGAGACGCTCCGCCTCCCAGTCGTAGGCGTTGTGCAGCTGGCGGTCGCGCGATCGAACCAGAACATCGCCCGGCTGAATTCCCGCCTTTGCCGCAGGCGATCCCGGCACGACAGAGACTACCACCACGCCAGGCGTCTGAACGCGCGAGCCGGCCGGCGTCGTCTGCAGCTTGATGCCGACCCATGGACGTCTGATCGTGCCATGGGCGAGCAGATCCTCCGTCACACGCTTCACGCGGTTGATGGGGATCGCGAACCCAAGTCCGATCGATCCACCGCTTGGCGAGTAGATGGAGCTGTTGACCCCGATCACTTCGCCCATCGCGTTCACCAGCGGTCCGCCTGAGTTCCCGGGATTGATCGAGGCATCAGTCTGGATCATGTCCACATAGACGCCCGCACCGCCTCTTTCGGCGGCGAGGTTTCGCCCCGTGCCGCTCACCACTCCGGCAGTCACGCTCGGCTCGGTGTTAGCGAGTAGAAATCCAAACGGACTTCCGATCGCAATCGCCCATTCTCCGATGAGGAGATTGCTGGAGCTGCCGAGCGGCGCGACGGGAAGATCCTTCGCGTCGATCTTGATGACTGCGAGATCGTTCGTCTCGTCGGCGCCGAGAAGCTTTGCGGGATATGTGGTACCGTCGCGCAAGGCGACTGAGATCCTCGTCGCACCGCTGACCACGTGAGCGTTGGTGACGATGACTCCGTCTGGTCTCACGATGAATCCTGATCCCAGACCGGCCGATGAGCGCCGGCCCGAGCGACCGCCAAAGAACT
>JBDTRZ010000054.1:0-20158 GCA_039931395.1 Gemmatimonadales bacterium | reverse complement strand
AAAATGGAGAGAAGATGACAGTAGTCCCCTGCCCGCTTCGTACCGGAGTCGTTCGAAGCTGGCCGGCCCACGCGAAGGGGACACCACTGTCGATCACGAGAACTCCCAGCTCGAGGGATTCCGTGAGCTCTTTCAGGTAATCGAAGGCACTTTTCGGATCGGTCGGTGCCGCCAGCGCAGTGGATGCGATGCGTGCGAGCCTGCTCTGTTCCACACCCACGGCAGCGGCGATGGATCGAATGGCATCCGCCCGCCGGGCCAAAGCCTCCTCGTCGAGCGTGGAGTCAGGTGAATTTCCGCTGGCGCGGGGGCTTGCGCCTCCATAAGGTATGAGAGGGTTGCGCAGCCAGAGCGCGACCAGCAGGATCGCAGCACCTGCTGCGGCGAGCGCCAGGTCTCCGGCCGACCGCCCTCTCAAGAACCTGATAGCCGCACTCCGCGAATGAACTCCACGTCAACGCCCCCATCGGCGGGCGAAGAAGAATTCTTTCCTCTCCCGGTTCCGCACCCGGCACTCGTGCCGCTGCCGCAGAACGCACCGCTCCGCATCAAGGAGCTTCTGCCGATGCAGATCGAGGCCGCGCTCGCGGCCGACCCCCGTCTCATCATACCGGTCGGAACGTGCGAGCAGCACGGCCCTCACATGCCGCTCGGCACGGCGACGATAATCGCCGAACGGCTGGCGGACGATCTTTCGGCGGAATTTGGCGTGCTGCGCGCACCCACGGTCGAGTACGGCGTAAACGTCGACACCGAGCGCGGCTTCATCGGCAACGCATCGGTCCGGAAGAAAACGCTGCACCGCATGCTCAACGATCTGCTCGATTCATGGGAAGCGACCGGCTTCAAGGAATTCATTCTTCTCACCGCGCACGGGCACGATCCACACCAGGAAGCGCTTGCCACCGTCATCACCGCAGCCGCCCGCGTTCGAGTCGTCGACATATTCGCCGTGAACCTTTCCGAGCTCCTCGAGGGGCAGACCGAGGCGATGCACGGCGACGAGGTGGACACTTCGATCATGCTTTATCTTGCCCCCGAGCTGGTACATCTCGAGCTCGCCCGCGACTATATGATGTCGCGCGAGCAGCTTCGGCGTTACCGTCGGGGGACGCTCAAGGTTCCCAGCTCGAGCGCCGGCTCGATCGGCCTGCCGTCGCTCGCGTCTGCGGAAAAGGGTAAAGTTCTCTATGAGCGCATTCGCTCGAGAATCAGTGACAGGATTTTCCTTGCGCCCGCGCTCGCCGAATGAGGAAGTGAAACCCGTTGTGTCTGTACGCCGTACTTTGACCTGACTCCACCCCGTTACCCAACAATGCATATTCGTTTGTGCCTCGCACTCTCCCTCCTGGTTCCAGGAGCCGCATCCGCACAGGCTGCGACTCAGACCCCGCCTTCACAGCGTACCACGCTGTCGCTGGAGGAGGCCATCAATCTCGCTCGTCGAAACAATCCGCTTCATCTCTCGACGATCAACAACCGGCGAACTGCTGACGCGGCGGTCCGCGCGGCGCAGGGCCAGCTGTTGCCGAGCGCGGATGCGGCCTTCAACGCGCAGCGCCAGCAGGGCGGCCGCCAGATCTTCGGCGGCACGAGCCTCGGCGCGACGTCCGACGTCAACCAGTCTTCGTACCAGATCG
Source organism: Gemmatimonadales bacterium (assembly GCA_039931395.1). Classification (GTDB taxonomy): domain Bacteria; phylum Gemmatimonadota; class Gemmatimonadetes; order Gemmatimonadales; family Gemmatimonadaceae; genus UBA4720. The sequence goes on along the minus strand of JBDTRZ010000054.1, from coordinate 18,518 downwards.
GTATCGGCTACCGGATCAACCGCGCGACCTTCCTGACGCCTCGTCTCGAGAGAGCGAACCGGGACGCGGTCGAAGCGGACATCGTCGGAAGCGCAGAGCTTCTGCGCAACGGCGTGACGCAACAGTATCTGTCAGTGCTGCAGGCACAGGACAGAGCTGCCCTTCAGGACACGCTGCTGGTGGCGGCGCAAAGCCAGCTGGTTCTCGCTCAGGCCCGCAACCTCGTGGGGTCGGGCACGCAGCTCGACGTCTCGCGCGCAGAGGTGACGCTTGGACAGCAACAGGTGCAGGTCATTCAGGCACGCAATCAGATAGAGATCGAAAAGCTCCGGCTGTTTCAGCAGATGGGAGTGGAGCAGCCCGCGGACGTGACTCTCACCACGCAGTTCACGGAGCTCAGAGAGCCACCGCCGCTCGCTGACATTCTCGCCGCGGCACGCCAGGCGAATCCGGTCGTGCTGGCTCTTCGCTCTCGCGAGAAGGTGGCTGACCTGAACGTCAAGCGGGCGCGCAGCGAGTATTCTCCGACGCTCAGCATCAACACCGGGATCTCCGGCTATACCTATTCGTACGCGAACTCAGGGTTCCTCGTGCAGCAGGCTTCGGCGCAGACGGTGGCGTCCAAGGCTTCGTGCATCCGGAATGAAGAGGTGCGGGCGGCGCTCAACCTCCCGAACAATCTCGCCGACTGCCAGGCGATCGCGTTCACCGACGCGCAGGCAGCATCGCTCCGGAGTGGCAACAAGCAGTTTCCTTTCAACTTCCAGAATTCGCCGAAGTCGATTTCGGCGACTCTATCACTGCCATTGTTCGACGGATTCGCTCGTGAGCAGCGCATGCAGGAAGCGCATGCGGCGAGCGACGATGCCAGGTTCAGCGTCCGCGCACGCGAGCTCGCCCTTACGGCGGACGTCACGGTGGCGTACCTGACGCTCACGACCGCTGCCAAGACGGCCGCGCTCCAGGCGCAGAACTCGGCCAAGGCAAGACTGGAGCTCAAGTTCACTCAGGACCGCTATCGCAGCGGCGCGGTGAACCTCGTAGATGTCACCGACTCGCGCGCAGCTTACGAGCGCGCCGAGAGTGACCGCATCAACGCGATCTTCGATTACCACAAGGCGTTCGCGGCGTTAGAGAGCGCAGTCGGCCGTCCACTCAGATAACGGGAAACAGAAATGTCCAAGCGCACTAAATGGGGAGTTGGCGGCGGAATCGTTCTCGCGATCGTTCTGGTCGGGGTGCTGAGCGCCGCCAAGGGCCGCAACAAGGCAACCGAAGTGCGGATCGAGCCAGTCGAGCGGCGTGATCTTGTCGCCTCGGTCACCGCGAGCGGGCAGGTGCAGCCGCATACCAAGGTCGACCTCGCGTCCGACATCACGGGGCGCATCGTGCGCCTCTCGGTGCAGGAAGGCGATCTCGTGACGAAGGGCCAGTTCCTTCTCGAGATCGACCCTTCACAGTACCGCGCGGCAGCGGAGCGCGCTGCGGCGGCGGTTGCGAGCGCGAGATCTCAGTCGGCGTCGGCGCGCCCGAGCCTTCTTCAGGCACGCCGCAACTACAATCGTCTGCTGGAGCTTAAGCGGGCCAACCCCACACTCGTCTCCGACGAGCAGGTGGAGCAGCTCAAGACGCAGATGGAAGTGGCAGCGGCGCAGCTCGAAGCGGCGAACAATGGAATCGCCCAGTCCCAGGCTTCGCTTCGCGACGCGCAAAGCCTGCTCGCCAAGACCACGATCTTCGCTTCGATGTCGGGTCGCGTCACGCGTCTCAACGTGCGTGAGGGTGAAACCGCGATCATGGGCACGCTCAACAAGGATGCCGCAACCCTGCTGACTATCAGCGACATGAGCTCTCTCGAGACCAAGGTGAAGGTCGACGAGACGGACGTGTCGCGCATCTCGATCGGAGATTCGACGGTGGTGCAGATCGATGCGTTCCCGGACACCACGTTCGTCGGACGTGTGTCGGAGATCTCCAACAGCTCCATCAAGGGTGCAGGCCCGGCGACTGGCAATCCTGCCGACCAGGCCATCGACTACGAGGTCACGATTCGGCTTCTGAACGCTCCGCCGACGACCCGTCCTGATTTCTCGGCGACCGCGAAGATCGTCACCGACACGCGAAAGAGCGTGTTGTCGATTCCGATCATCGCGCTGACGGTCCGCGAGGACTCGCTCGCCGGTCGCGACAGCGGAGCAGTCACGCTGGCGAAGGCGGCTCCCGCGAAGCAAGTCGGAAAGCGCGACGTGGAGGGCGTCTTCCTCGTCGGCAAGGACAGCAAAGTCAACTTCAAGCCCGTAAAGGTAGGTATAGCCGGCGAGAAGTACTTCGAGGTGGTCACTGGCTTGAAGGAAAAGGACCGCATCGTCGGCGGAACCTACCAGGCGATCCGCGATCTGAAGGATGGAAGCCGCGTGAAGAGCGCTGCGCCTGACGACAAGAAAAAGGCCGAGGTCAAGAAATCGTAATGCCAACTACTGAAGAAACCCCTGTCAGCATCACTGCCGAAAGGCAGATCGTGACGCTGCAGGCGGGACAGGCTCCCGACAAGGACTGGGTCATCGTCACACGTGGAATCAAGCGCGAATATGACATGGGAGGCGAGATCGTCCGCGCTCTGCGCGGAGTCGACGTCGCCATCCGCCGCAACGAGTACGTAGCCATCATGGGTCCGTCGGGATCGGGCAAATCGACGCTGATGAATCTCATCGGGTGCCTCGACACGCCGGATGCCGGAGAATACTGGCTCAGCGGCGATCTCGTGTCGTCGATGGCTGACGACGAGCTGGCCCGCGTGAGGAATCGCGAGATTGGGTTCGTCTTCCAGACGTTCAACCTGCTTCCGCGCGCCACGGCGCTTCACAACGTGGAGCTTCCGCTCGTGTATGCCGGCGTGCCGGCCGACGAAAGGCGCAAGCGCGCCAAGGCTGCGCTCGATAGAGTGCAGCTTGGCGACCGCATGTCGCATCGGCCTAACGAGCTCTCAGGCGGACAAAGACAACGCGTCGCAATCGCGCGCGCGCTCGTCAACAATCCGGCGATCCTCCTCGCCGACGAGCCCACGGGTAACCTGGACTCGACAACCTCCGAGGAGATCATGAGGGTCTTCGAGAGCCTGGCCGCCTCGGGCCAGACGGTGATCATGGTGACGCACGAGCCCGACATCGCCGCGCACGCGCGCCGCGTCATCGTGCTCCGCGACGGAATGATCGAGAGCGACGATCGCCGCGAGCGGTTCGCCCGAAAAGATGGAGAACGCGGGGCCCTCTTCGATTCACCGGTAGCAGATCATGCCATTCCTTGACGCGATCCGGCTCGCGCTCGCGCAGATCCGGGTGCAGAAGCTGAAGAGCTTCTTCACTCTGCTCGGCGTGACCATCGGCGTCATGTTCCTCATTGCCGTCGTCTCCATAGTCGAAGGTATGTCGAGCTACATGGAGCACGACTTCGTCGGCAAGCTCGTCGGTGTCAACACGGTCAGTCTGCGCCACATCCCTGAGATCGGTGGCGATGTGAGCGAGGCAGAGTGGCGCGAAATGATTCGCCGTCCCCGCATTCTCATCACCGACGTGCAGCCGGTGGTCGAGGCACTGCCGCCGGGGACGCTCTGGTCCGCCGAGGGCTACGACAACGTTTCTCTTTCATCCCAGTGGGCCAAGCCGACGATGCTGCAGGCAAGCGCGGTCGAAGGCGACTACTTCAAGATCAGGGAGATGAAGATCGAGCTGGGCCGTGTCATCACGCCGCAGGAGATGGCCATGGGCACGCCGGTGGTCGTCATCGGACAGGAGATCGCCAACAGATTCTTTCCCAATCTCGATCCGCTCAACCGTCAGCTGAAAGTTGCGGGCCTTCCCTACACCGTCGTCGGCGTCGCTGAATCGCAAGGGAGCATCTTCGGGATTTCGCTGGACAGGTTCGTGATCGCTCCTTACCGGTCGCCGCTGCGCCACGTGGTCAATCGTCCGCTCGTGATCGACGCGCTGAAGATCAAGGCCTCCGGGGACGCTGACATGACCGAGCTGCAGGAAACCATTCGGCAGGTGATGCGGGGGCGGCACAAGCTCCGCCCGTCGCAGCCCGACAACTTCGCCATCGAGACTTCCGAGTCGGCCCTCAGCTTCTGGACGAACATCAAGAGCAAGCTCGTCATCGCGGGCGTAGTACTTCCCGCCATCGGGCTCATCGTCGGCGCCATCGTCATCATGAACATCATGCTCGTCGCCGTAGCCGAGCGCACGCGCGAGATCGGAATCAGGAAAGCGCTCGGCGCACGGAGACGGGACATCATGTCCCAGTTCCTGGTCGAGGCTGCAACGCTGAGCACGGTTGGAGCAGCGATCGGAATCGTCACCGGCATTCTGCTGTCGCAGTTCATCGCGGCGGTGTCTCCGCTTCCCGCGACGGTGGCACCCTGGTCGATAGTCACGGGCGTGATCGTGGGCGCAGGCGTGGGAATCATCTCCGGCATCTATCCGGCAAGCCGGGCATCGCGGCTCGATCCGATCCTGGCGTTGAGGTCCGAGTAAATGGGGTTTTCTTCGTGGTTGTTCAACATCACCGAGGGAATCGGCATCGCGTTCGACGCAATCAGGTCGAACAAGGTGCGCGCCGCCCTCACGATTCTCGGTGTCGCGGTAGGCGTGTTCGTCGTTGTGACATTGGCGGCTGCCGTGCACGGGATCAATGCGAGTGTCGCGAAGGATCTGGAATCCGCGGGACCGACCAGCTTTTTCATGTACCGGCGGCCTGTCAGTCTAACCCAGATCTGCGACGGCACTGACGAGACATGTCCGTGGCGCCGCAATCCGCCCATCACGCTCGACGAAGCCGCCAGGATCTCGAAGCTTCCGGAGATCGCGGCGGTGACGAGTCACATTGGTGCCGGCGGGAAGTTCAAGTACAAGGACAAGGAAATCGCTCGGGGTGGCCTCGACGGCTACAGTGCCGGCTGGCTCGCCGCGGATGGTGGTGACATCACCGCGGGGCGCGATTTCACGTACGCCGAGAATACAACCGGGGCCAATGTCGTCGTCATCAACGACAAGATGGCGGAGCGTCTGTTCAAGGAGTCGGATCCGCTCGACAAGACGATCGAGATCGAGGGGGTGCCGTTCAGGGTCATCGGCATCCACCACAATGTCGGCAGCTTCCTCGGAAAGCCAAGCTCCTCAGCCGCCGGGAGCGATCCGAAGGCGATGATTCCGCTGGAATCGGGACGCAAGCAGCTCGGATTTCAGCTGCGCCGCCTGGATCTTACCATCAAGCCGCACACCTGGGTGCCGCGCGACCAGGCGATCGATGCCGTCACTGCGCTGGTGCGGGGCCACCGCGGCCTCCGTCCGAGCCAGCCCGACAATTTCGCGATCATCACGTCAGATGGACTGATGGCGATCTATGACGGATTTTTCGGAGTTTTCTTCGTGATCATGATCGCCCTTTCCGCGGTCGGACTGCTCGTAGGCGGCGTCGGCGTAATAGCGATCATGATGATCAGCGTCACCGAGCGCACGCGCGAGATCGGAGTGCGGAAAGCTCTCGGTGCGACGCGAAGAACAATACTGTGGCAGTTTCTTGTGGAGGCCGCTACGTTGACCTGCATCGGCGCGGCGATCGGCCTGATCGGTGGATCGACCGTTGCATACCTGGTCAACAAATTCACGCCGGTTCCGGCGTCAACGCCGCCCATGGCGATCGTGGCGGCTCTTGGAGTGAGCGCTGTCACTGGCATCGTCTTCGGAATGCTGCCCGCCGCCCGCGCGTCCCGCCTCGACCCCGTCGAAGCGCTGCGTTACGAGTGAACTAGGGGCGTCCGCGAAATGACCTTCGCCGACGTCATCTTCACCGCGTTCTCGCAACTTCGCCAGAACAAGCTCCGGTCGTTCTTCACGCTGCTGGGGATCATCGTTTCCGTGACGTTCCTCGTCGCGGTTGTCGCGATCATCCAGGGAATGAACTCGTACGTCTCGGAGAACCTCGCCGGCGCGCTGATCGGGCAGAACACGTTCCAGGTGAGACGATCGCCGATTCAGATCGGCCTGTTCGATGACGAGCAGTTCAGGCGCATAGCGAAGAGACCACGCATCACCGAGGCGGACGCCGCCGCAATCATCGCCGCCGTCCCGCAGGCGACGGCCATCAGCCTTCAATCCGGATGGCCGACGCCAATTGTCGACGTGCAGTGGACAACCAGGACCCTGGGCGACGTCGCGATTTTCGGAATCACAGCGCCCTATCAGGTAGTTCAGGACTATGCCTTCGCAAGCGGACGTCCGTTGAGCGACGTGGACGTCATGCAGCGGCGCTCTGTTGCTGTGATCGGAGCAGACGTCGCGGAGAAGCTGTTCGAGCACGTCGATCCACTGGGGAAGGAGCTCCGCGTCAATGGCAACCACTACTCGATCGTGGGCGTCGTAGCGAAGAAAGGACGTGTGCTCGGCCAGTCGTTCGACGGATTCGTGCTGCTTCCCCTCACTACGTTCGAATCCGCATACGGTCGGCGGAAGACGACGACGGTGTCGGTGAAGATGGCGCGAGCCGAGGACGTGGCGGGCGGGATGGCGCTGGCCGATGGGGCGATGCGCGCCGCGCACAGGTTGAGGCCGGGCGAGGAGAGCGACTATTCGGTCGAGACCGCCGACGCGCTCGTCGCATTCTGGAAAAGTCTGACGCGGATTCTCTTCTCCGTCATCCCGGCGATTGTCGGCATCGGGATCGTCGTCGGCGGGATCGTGATCATGAACATCATGCTGATGTCGGTGAGCGAGCGGACGCGCGAGATCGGCGTGAGGAAAGCAATGGGCGCGAGGTCGCGCGACATCCGCCGGCAGTTCCTCGCCGAAGCCATCGTGCTCGCGACCGTCGGAGGACTGCTGGGTCTCGCGGCCGGCTGGGGACTCGCGGCATTCATCGCATTGGTGTCTCCCCTTCCCGCCAGAGTGACGGCCTGGTCGGTGATGCTGGCGCTTTCGCTCGGAGCAGGAGTGGGCGTGTTGTTCGGCGTCTATCCGGCGTCGCGGGCTGCTCAGCTCGATCCGATTGCCGCTCTGAGGCAGGAATAGATGCTGGGCGAGAACATCCGCAACAACGTGGCAATCGCGGTCGATACGCTGCGGGCCAACAAGCTGCGATCGGGACTGACGATTCTCGGCGTCGTCATGGGCGTATCGACAGTGATGGCGATGGCCGCGATCGTCCAGGGGATAAAGGAGCAGATCGTCCGCACGATCGAGATTGCCGGACCGACAACCTTCTATGTGGTGAAGGTCTTCTCGAACACTCCCGTGAATCCGGATCGTCTGCCGGCGTGGATCCGCATCCGGCCAGACCTCTCCGATGCCGAGGGAAAACGGCTGCAGGCGCTTCCCGAGATTTCCTACGCAGCGATCTGGGGACAGGCGCAGGGTCGTCTCGAGTACAAGGGAGTCCGCACGCAGAGCCTGCTGCTCATGGGCGCCGACGACCGGTTCGTCGAGGTTCAAGGCGGAGACCTCGTGGCGGGCCGGTGGTTCACGCGTCCCGAGATGGCGAGCGGCTCGCCGGTAGCTGTTCTCGAGGAGGACGCGGCCAGACGCGTCTTCGGCGGAGAGAGCATTCTGGACAAGCAGGTGCACGTCGGCGGCAGGCCGATGACCGTGATCGGACTCTATCAGAAAGCGAGCAACATCTTCGAGCCGCCGGGCCAGGCCATCGGCGTCATCATGCCATATCTCACGCTGGACCACCTGTTCCAGCTGGACAAGACGAACGCGGTATTCATCGCCGTAAAGCCGAAGCGAGGTGTGACAGCGCTGCAGGCGCAGGAAGTGGCGACGGTCGCGCTCCGGGAGATGCGACGGCTGCGCCCTGCCGAGAAGAACAACTTCGATCTCATCACGCAGGACCAGATTCTCGACACGTTCAACAAGATCACGGGCGTTTTCTTCCTGGTGATGATCGTCCTGTCGAGCGTGGGTCTGATGGTCGGCGGCATCGGCGTGATGGCGATCATGATGGTGTCGGTGACGAATCGCACGCGGGAGATCGGCGTTCGGAAGGCGGTGGGCGCGACGCAGCGCGAGATCCTGCTGCAGTTCCTTGTCGAAGCCGCGACGCTCACCGGCATCGGGGGCATCATCGGCATCCTCGTCGGACTCACTCTCGGTCGGCTGGTGACTATGTTCATGAACATCGATGCCGGAGTGCCGGTGGTTCTGACCCTCGTCGCTGTGAGTGTCTCGGTCGGAATCGGCATCGTATTCGGGATGATACCCGCGCGCCGGGCAGCTAGGCTCGATCCGATAGAGGCTCTTCGCTACGAATAAGAAAACGTCAACCGCGCCACGCGGTTTCCGGGGTTGGCGCGGTTATATTCCCGGGCAGATGCCCACCGTAGACATCCTCGCGATCGCCGCGCATCGAGACGACGTGGAGCTCACATGCGGCGGTACGCTGATCAAGGCGGCGAGCCTTGGACGCAAGACCGCCGTGATAGATCTCACCGCCGGAGAGCTCGGCACCCGAGGATCCGCGGAGATCCGGGGCGAGGAGGCGTCGAGGGCGGCCGCCATCATGGGGCTCGAAGCCCGCGAGAACCTTGGCCTTCCTGATGGCGGAGTGACCAACACGTCCGAAACTCGCGCGCTCCTTGCCCTCGCCATCCGCCGGTTTGCACCAAGGGTCGTCATCGCTCCGTCGATGCAGGGCAAGCACCCCGATCACAGCGTCGCGGCTCAGCTCATACGCGATGCCTGCTTCGTCGCGGGGCTCAGCAAGGTCCATCCGGACGTTCCGATCCATCGGCCGACGAAGGTCGTCCACTGCCTCGCCTATCGTGAAGACAACGTGAAGCCCACGTTCGTGGTCGACATCAGCGACGCGTTCGAACGAAAGCTGGAATCGGTGCGCTGCTACTCATCGCAGTTCGACGAAGCGATTCACGCGGGCGAAGTGTTTCCAAACGGCGAGCACCTCTACGACATCATCCTCCATCAGGCGGCGCACTACGGCTCCCTGATTCGCACACGCTACGGCGAGCCTTTTTTCACAACAGAGACAATGCGTGTCGATGACGTCGCCGCGCTGGAGGTGGCCACGTTTTGAGCGATGCGGAGCTGAACTACGGATCGTATCTCGCGCTCGACGAGCTGCTCTCGCTGCAACGGCCGCGGTCGCAGCCGGAGCATCCCGACGAGCTTCTCTTCATCATCGTGCACCAGGCGAGCGAGTTGTGGTTCAAGCTCATCCTTCATGAGCTCGAAGCGCTCAGCGCGAGACTTGGCGAAAACGAAACGTTCGGAGCCCTGACCTCGATGAAACGCGTGAACGCTCTCGTGCGAATCGTCACGTCGCAGCTGACCGCGCTGGAAACTCTGCCTCCGCAACGCTTCGCCCAGTTTCGCGGCTACCTCGGCACGTCGAGCGGCTCACAGAGCGTTCAGTTCCGCGCCATCGAAGCGATGTCCGGCCTCCGCGATCCGCATTTCATGCAGGTCCTCGAGGACCACGGCCCGATTCCCGAGCTGGTCAGGCGCGCGCTGGACAGGCCTCCGCTTCAGGAGCAGTTCAACCGGGTGCTCGCCAGCCACGGCGTCACTATCGAGCAGATCTACTCTGAGGAGGACCAGCGCCCCCTCCAGATGCTGGCTGAGGCGCTGCTCGAGTACGAGCAGGGGTTCGCGATGTGGCGCTTCCTTCACGTGCAGCTCGTGGAGCGGATCATCGGGCCATCGACCGAGGGAACCGGGGGCACGCTTGGCTCACGATACCTGCAGCGGACTGTATCTCAGAGGTTTTTTCCTGACCTGTGGGCCGTGCGAAGCAAGTTCTTTCAGGGGTAAGCCGCACGGAGCAGTCTCCCCTGTCGTTCAACCCTCGCTTACCTTCATACGATGTCCGCCGATCCCATCTATCTGGACCATGCCGCGACCACACCGGTCCGCGAAGAGGTATTCGAGGCGATGCGGCCTTTTTTTGGCCCCCGCTTCGGAAATCCGTCGAGCACGCATAGGTGGGGTCGTAATGCCCGCGCGGCCCTGGACGAGGCGCGCGAGCGCGTAGCACGCTGTCTCGGCGCCCGGTCCGACGAGATCTGTTTCACGTCGGGCGGCACAGAGGGCGACAACCTCGCTATTCTTGGTGTCTGGCGGCTGGCTCGCGCGACGGGTCGCAATGCGATTGTTACGACGCCGATCGAGCACAAGGCGATCCTTGGCGCAGTTCATCACGCCGCTTCAGAGGGCGCCGAGGAGCGGCTTCTGGATGTCGACGGCAATGCAGTGGTGTCCCGGGAGTCATTTGACCGTGAGGTGCGCGACGACGTCGCCATCTGCTCGGTGATGTGGGTCAACAACGAGATCGGAACAATCCAGCCGATACCAGAGCTCGCCGCGGCAGCCAGGGCGAAGGGCGTGGTGATGCATACGGACGCCGTGCAGGCTTTTGGAAAGGTTCACATCGACGCGGCGTCGCAGGATTTCGATCTCCTCTCCATATCGGGCCACAAGATCGGGGCACCGAAGGGAATCGGCGCGCTCTTCATTCGTCGCGGTACGAAGCTCGAGCCATTGATGCACGGAGGAACTCAGGACCGCGGCCGCCGTCCAGGCACCGAGAACGTCGCATCAGCGGTTGGACTCGCCGCAGCCGCGGAGCTGACGCTGGCGGAGCACGAGAAGGAGTCTGGAAGGATTCGGGGAATGCGGGACCGGCTCGAGACAGCGATTCTGGCTCGGGTGCCCGACGCGGTCATTCACGGCCGCGGCGCGGAGAGAGCCCCTCATGTCATGAACATTTCGGTCCCCGGAACCGACAGCGAGTCCCTTCTGATGGCACTCGATCTCAAGGGGATTGCGGTCTCCGGCGGATCCGCGTGCCAGAGCGGAAGCATCTCGCCGTCGCACGTGCTTCTCGCGATCGGCGTTCGCCCGGATCTCGCATCCGCAGCCGTTCGAATGAGTCTCGGCTCACTCACCACCGACGAGTGCATCGATCGCGTCGCGGAAGTTTTCCCCGCGCTCGTGAACAAGGCGCGTCAGTTCGCCGCAGCCAGATAGCTCCGTGAAGGATCGAGTACTGGTCGCAATGTCCGGAGGTGTCGACTCCTCCGTCGCCGCGGCGCTGCTGGTGAAGCAGGGTTACGAAATCGTGGGCGCGACTATGAAGCTCTTTTGTCACGGCGAAGATGTGGTAGACCGGCCCTGCTGCTCACTCGACTCAGTCAACGACGCGCGCCGTGTCTGCGAGCACCTCGGCGTTCCGCATTACGTCATCAATCTGGAGAGCCGTTTCGGCCACGACGTGATCGACGATTTCGTAAGCGAGTACGCACGGGGACGCACACCGATTCCATGCGTGCGGTGCAACACATTCACGAAATTCCGGGACCTCGTGCGGAAGGCCGACTCGATCGACGCACACTGGATCGCAACCGGTCACTACGCGCGAATGGTTGACGGCTCGCTTCACCGCGGCCGCGACGACAACAAGGACCAGACGTATTTCCTGTGGGGCATCGATCGTGACGTGCAGTCACGCATGCTGCTTCCCGTCGGCGACTCCACCAAAGCCGAAACGCGCGAGCTGGCACGAAACCTCGGGTTGTCAGTCGTTGCAGAGAAGCCGGAGAGTCAGGAGATCTGCTTTGTTCCCGACGGCGACTACATGAAGATCCTTCGCGGCCGGCTCTCGACGGACTCGCCCGCGCTTTCCCGCGGCCCGATTCTCACAACCGATGGACGCAGCGTCGGTGAGCACGAGGGATTTGCGGGTTTCACAATCGGCCAGCGCCGCGGACTTCCAGGCGGATTCAGGATTCCGATGTATGTCGTCGGTATCCGCCCTGCCGATCGCGCCGTGATAATCGGCCCACGCGAGGAGCTGCTCGGCCGCGGTGTCATTGCGAGAGAGATCAACTGGCTCGCCGACGAGCCGGCAGTGGGATCGACGGTCAGCGTACGCATTCGTCACCGTGCTCCGCTTGCCCGGGGCGAACTGCTCCGAAGCACTCGGGATGAGATCGAGATTGCCCTCGATGAGCCGGTCTCGGCCATAACGCCGGGCCAGTCGATCGTGCTTTATGACGGCGAGCGCGTTCTCGGAGGAGGGTTCATCGAGGCGGCTGCCGACTCGCCTCGCGCGGGACTTCCGATTCTCGCCGCATAGATCCGAGCTCCCGATCCGACCTGGGCGGGTAAACGCTCCGCGGGCTCGAGACATCGTCCAGTCAGGATGCCCGAAACGACTCCCGCATACTTCGATACGGCAGTGGCCGATCTGAACGCAGCCGATCGCGGGCGCGCTTTGCGCGCAGCGGCAGCCCTTGCCCGCGACGGCGATGTGAACGCGTTCGCACAACTCGTGACTGCACTTCAACCGCAGGTCTATCGCTGGGCGCTCACATTCGCGCGCGACGGCGACGATGCGGACGAGATCACACAAGAGACTTTCGTTCTCATCCACCGGAAACTGAAGCAGTACCGCGGCGACTCCGCACTCGAGGGATGGGTTTATCGGATCACGCGCCGCGTGGCCTTGCAGGGAAAGCGCACGCGGAAACGGCGCGCGTGGCTGTCGGAGTCCTCGCTGCCGGGAATCGAAAGCGTATACAACACCGATCCGGGAGGACGCGTGGACAGACAACGTGTCGCCGATTACATCCGCACCTTCTTCGTCGAGCTTCCGCCGCGCCAGCGCGAAGTGTTCGATCTCGTCGATCTACAGGGTCATGATCCGGCGGAAGTCGCGGAGATCATCGGGCTGAAACAAGCGACTGTCCGCGCAAACCTGTTCAAGGCACGCGCGGCCATACGCGGGCACATCATAGCCGCGCACCCGGCGTGGAGGGAGCTGGCCAGATGACTACCTGCGAGGAATGCCTGTCGGCATTGTCCACCGCGAAGCTATCGGACATCAATCCGGGCTCCGCGATCGCCGTGCATTGCTACACGTGTCCGCAATGCAATCGCGTGGCCGAAGAGGTTCGCTACGCGGAGTACCGGCTTGCAGCGAGTCTCAATGAGGAGGCCCCTTCCGCGGAGGGAAGAAACCTGGCCGCGTACGCAATACTGGAATCGGAACGACTTCGCCGAAGGCGCATTGCGCGATGGATTCGCGGCGGGCTGGCGGTCGTCGCGATGGGTCTGTTCGGCGCAGCCATGGAAACGATGCGGGAGGACGACAACCCCATGAAAACGCAGGATCTGGTCATCGAGACACTCGAGCTGCGATGCCTGCCGCCTCAGGCAGCCCTCGATCTTGTGACTCCGTACCTGAGGTCACATGGGACTGCCGTCTATCGCGCTGACGATGTGCACGCGATTACCCTCAGAGGAAAAAGCAGCGAAGTCGCTGCTGCGAAGCTGGAACTCGAGCGATTCGACACTCCTGATCGCTGCAGGATTCCCGCGACTGGTCCAGCCCCGGCTACCGCGGACGGAACACCGGGAAAGGATTGAGCGGCGTACCCTTCCACCATTCCTTGAGGTTGTCGTTGCGTGTGACCTGAAAGTGCAGGTGCGGGGCCAACGGGTTAGCGTTTCCGGTCGATCCCACGAAGCCGATGATTTCCCCGCGCTTCACACTCTGTCCTTCAGCGAGTCCGGGCCGAAAGCTGTCGAGGTGGCCATACATCATGACGAATTTCGAAGTGGGATCCGCGATGTAGATCGTGAGTCCGCCCGCGGCGCTAGCGTGAAGCTTCAGCACTTTTCCGCCGGTCGCAGCGATGACGGGAGTGTTCCGCGCCGCCATGATGTCGAGTGCGTTGTGATGCCTGGTTCCCCCGCGCATGTCGTCGAAGCTGTCGACGAGATCCTTGGCTGCGACACCGGCGACGGGAATCACCATTCCCAACGCCTTGAGAGCTTCGATGTCAGCGGGACCCACCGGCGGCGCCGAGGATCCGCCGGCACCAGTCGGAAGATCGACCTTCTGCGTGGTCGCAGAATCGGCGGACTCGAGGTCTGGTGATCCTGTAGGACGTTGTTCGACCACCACCGAGGTATCACCGCTCCGCGTCAATGTGACGGACGGTGCGCCGCCAGGCTTGATCTCGTAAACGAATCCGATGAGGAAGGCGCCCACGAGGAGAGCTGCATAGGACCGAAAGGGTTCCCTAATACTTCATGCCCCCTGCAGCAGCGAACTCCTTCATCATGCGCTCCTGCTCCTCCGACAACTTCTCGGGCGCCTCTATTCTCACTTCCACGATCAGATCACCGTGCTCCGCGCCCTTGTGAATGCCCTGCCCCCGAACGCGGAATCGCTTCCCGGACGGCGTACCGGGAGGAATCTTGATCTTCACTTTCTTGCCGTCGAGCGTGTTGACGCTCACTGTCGACCCGAGCGTGGCCTGTGCAATGTTGAGCGGCAGCGTCGCGATGACGTCGAGCCCTTCGCGTTTGTAGAACTTGTCGAGCTGCACAGTGAAGGTGATCAGCAGGTCCCCGGGAGGACCGTTCGAGGATCCCTTCCCGCCCTGTCCCTTGAGCCGGATCTTGGAACCCGTATCGACCCCAGGCGGCACCGTGATCAGGACTTTCTTTCGCGTGCGGACTTCGCCACTGCCATGGCATGTCGGGCACGGCTCGGAAGGAACCTGCCCGCGACCCAGACACACCGGGCACGGACGGTTCACGGCGAAGCCTCCCTGACCGAATGACACGGATCCGCGTCCGTTGCACTCGGGGCACGTCTTGAGCGACGCACCCGGTGCCGCTCCGCTTCCGTGACATGTGCCACACTCCTCATTCACCTCGAGCTCGACCGGCACCTTTCCGCCGCGCGCAGCCGTTCGGAATGGAATGTTGAGGCTCGCCTCGATGTTCTGCCCACGCTGCGGTCCGGACGGGTGCGACTGCTCTCGCGAGTTGCCGAAGATCGATCCGAAAAGATCTCCGAGGCCGCCAAGCCCGCCGATGTCGAAGTCCTGGAAGTTGACGTTGGGCCCCGCGCTCCGCGACTGGCCAGCCTGCGACGGGCCCCGTCCTCTGGAAGGCCGCGCACCACCGCCAAAGCCGAAGCCGTCGAACGCGCCCAGCCGGCGCATCTCGTCGTACTGCTTCCGCTTCTCCTTGTCGCCGAGAACGTTGTTCGCTTCGGAGATCTCCTTGAATTTCTCCGCGGCCTTGGCGTCGCTCGCGTTCGCGTCGGGATGAAATTTCTTGGCGAGCTTTCGATACGCCTTCTTTATCTCATCCTGTGTGGCGCTCGAGGAAACCCCGAGCACAGCGTAGAAGTCCTTGGTCGGAGCCATGAGCCCTCAGCCGTCAGTGCGGGCCGAGGTACTGCCTGACCACTACGCGGGCAGGCCGCAGAAGCTGTCCTTTGAAGGTGTAGCCGGCCTGATACACACGGGACACAGTTCCGTCGAGCTCCGGGCTCGGCGCGGGTTCCGTGGCGACAGCCTCGTGCAGCGCTGGATCGAATCGCTGGTTCACCGGATTCACCGTCTCGAGCCCTGCGGCGCGGAGCGACTTTTCGAACTTCTTCTCGACCATCGCCACTCCCTCTACGAGAGTCGCTGAATCCGTAACGGCCGGGTCGACGTGGGCAAAGCGCGAGATGTCGTCGAGCGGGTCGAGCAGGTGCGCGACGAGCGACGCCTGGCCTCTCGCTTCGGCTTCGGCCCTCTCCTTCATCACTCGCTTGCGGAAGTTGTCGAATTCGGCCGCGAGCCGAAGAAGCTTATCGCGCTCGAGCGTCAGCTCGCGCTGAAGCTCCGATGTAAGGTCCTCGGACTCGGCGGCGTCGTGTGCCTCACTGGCCTGAGCGCTGAGCGGTGCATCGTCCACCATTCCTGTTTCGGGATTGGTGTCCTCGCCCGGCGCCAAGCCGTCGGTCATCCTCGGATCTCTTGTGTTCCCCGTTTTTCTCATTCGCTCAATTTAACCCGTTTCCACCGCGCGCCGGACCATGTCCAGCGCGGCCTGAACCGCGCGCTGCCGTACTTCCTCGCGTGTGCCGAACAACCGCAGGCATCGCGCCTCGGTGCCGATTCCGTCGAGTGCTACGCAGACCATTCCTACGGGTTTGGCAGCGGTGCCTCCGCCTGGCCCCGCAACTCCTGTGACGCTGATCCCGATATCGGCGCGAAGAAGTCTACGGACCGACTGCGCCATGTGCGCGGCAACAGGCTCGCTCACGGCACCGTGCTCCTCCAGCTCGGCATCCGTAATGCCGAGAAGCTTGCGCTTCACGGCGTTGTCGTACGCCACTACGCCGCCAAGAAACACGTCGCTCGACCCCGGCACCGCCGTGAGCCGGGCTCCAAGCATTCCGCCCGTGCAGCTTTCAGCGACTGCGATCCTCAGGTCGCGGCGCCGGCATGCAGCCAGCACCACCTCCGCCAGGTCCGTCGCCTCTTCTCCATAGACGTATCGTCCGGCCGCCTCGCGAAGTTTCATTGCCGCACGATCGAGAGCCGCGTCGGCTTCCTCGCTCGACACCCCTCGCGCGGTGATGCGGAGATCGACACTCTCCACACCAGGAAGAAACGCGACACCCATGCCCTCGACCGACGTGGCGAGATCGCCGAGCTTGTCGGCCAGCGCCGACTCGGCGATGCCGGTAGTCCGCAGCGTGCGGGACCGGATCACAGTCGCGGTCGCGGAGCTCTCGCCGGCCCGCTCGCGGACGCGCTCGATCACCTCGTCGGCGAGCAGCCCCTTCATCTCTCGCGGCACACCGGGAAGCATCGCGACCCAGCGGCCTTTCGCGTCCTCGAGCCAGATCCCCGGCGCGCTTCCGTGCCTGTTTGGAAGAATCGTCGCACCTTCCGGAATCATCGCCTGCGCGATGTTGGACTCGGGCAACGGGCCGGTCCGCTTGAGTCGCGCCCACCGCGCTTTCATTCCATCGACAATGGCCTCGTCGCGATACATCGATCGCCCGAACAGCTGGGCGATCGACGGCTTGGTGAGGTCATCACCAGTGGGGCCCAGACCGCCGGTCGTTATGACTGCACCCGTGCGCTCGAGTGCGGCGCCGACTGCGGCGGCGATGTCGGCCGCATTGTCGCCGACCGTTGTGCGATGCACGATCTCTATACCGATCGCAGCGAGCTCTCGCGCCAGGTGGGCCGCATTTGTGTCGATGGTGAAACCGAGCAGGAGCTCATCACCGATCGTGACGATCTCCACCTTCACGAATCATCCTGCGAGGACGTGTCCATACCGTTTGATGTAGAGCACGAGCGAGTAGACAGTGAGGATTACGGCGGCGGTCATCGTCACCACGCCGACGAATGCGTTGAAATACGCGAACGATTGCCATGCCGCGTTCTCCCAGCCCTTGTGGGCCGCGAGCGTCACGGCGAAAAACCAGAAGTATGCCGAGCCCACCCACACGGACTGGAATCCCGTCTTCCATTTCGCTGGCCCAATGGCCTCGATCACGACTCCCTTCCGTGCCGCGAGCTGCCGAAAGACAGTCATGAACAGCTCGCGCCCAAGCACGATTGCCATCACCCACCACGGAAGCCCGACATCGCCGAACGGGGTTCGGAATGGAAACCCATGCGCCTCACCGAGTGATTCACGGCTCACCGAAAGCAGGTCGGATGGCGGAGCCATCAACACATACATTGGAATGAGAGTGGCGAACAGAAGCAGCTTGTCGGCAAGCGGATCCAGGAGGCGCCCAAGATCCGTGACGAGGCCTCGCGTGCGCGCCAGCATTCCGTCGTAGTAGTCGGAGATCGCGGCGACGATGTAGATGACGAACGCTGCGAGCCGTGCGAGCGGAGAGTTGATGAAAGGAAGCGCCGCAATGAGCGGCGATATGAGAATCCTTCCGATTGTGAGCGCGTTCGGGAGATTCACCGACGCGGCTCGATCAGGCGAGCGCCTTCAGGACGAGCTTGCTCACCGCCTTGAGGGTGTCGAATACGCCGTCGCCGTTGATGGCCACCGCCTCGAAATAGGTCACCTTCTCCACCCAGTCTCCGCTCGACAGCTGGTCCACCAGATTCTGGCCGGCGTGATAGGGGTCGGGCGCGACGCGCGCTCTCGCAGGGTCCGCGGGCTCCCATCCGGGATTGAGAGCCGCCTGTAGCTCGGAGATCGGCGCGGCGTTCGGAAGGTCGCGCTTGTTGTACTGTATGACGAACGGCATCCGGGTGAGGTCGTACCCGTACTCGGCCATGTTGTCGTACAGGTTCTGCATCGACTCCAGGTTCGCCTCCATCCGCTCTATCTGGGAATCGGCAACGAACACGATTCCGTCGACATTCTTGAGTATGAGCTTGCGGCTCGCGTTGTAGTAGACCTGTCCGGGAACAGTATAGAGATGGAATCGCGTGTTGAAGCCGCGAATGGTCCCGAGATCGACGGGAAGGAAATCGAAGAAGAGTGTGCGCTCCGTCTCTGTGGCGAGGGAGATGAGCTTGCCCCTCGTGTCAGGTTTGACCTTGCCGTAGATGTGCTCGAGATTGGTCGTCTTTCCGCCGAGTCCGGGGCCGTAGTAGACGATCTTGCAGTTGATCTCGCGCGCCGCGTAGTTGATCATCGACATCGCAGTTCTATCTCCTTACCAGTTGAACA
>JBDTRZ010000053.1:0-20515 GCA_039931395.1 Gemmatimonadales bacterium | reverse complement strand
TCCGTGCGGAGCTCCTCAGGGCTCTCAGCGCCGCGTCGATGGTCCGTCTCCCCAATGTCGCGCCAACACCGCGCGTCGAGACAGCGAGGCCGACGCCAACGCGCAACGAGATCGTCCGCACCCCCGCGCGCTCCGCCATCGTCATCGCTGCGTCGACGGGAGGGCCGAAGGCTCTCGCCGACGTTGTTTCTCACCTGGCAGCGAATCTGAGCGCCGCGGTACTCATCGTTCAGCACATGCCTGCAGATTTTCTTCATTCGCTCGCGAAACGTCTCTCTCAGGTCGGCCCGTTGCCCGTCAAGGTCGCGACCAGCGGCGATTCGGTCATGGCAGGCTGCGTCTATCTCGCGCCGGGAGACCGACACATGTCGGTCGTCATGAAAAACGGAATTCCGACGATTCGTACCGACGCGGGCCCAGCGATATGCGGCGTGCGCCCGTCAGCCGATCCCCTGTTCTGCAGCGCTGCCCGTGCATTCGGCGAGAATGTCGTGGGTGTCGTGCTCACCGGAATGGGACGTGACGGATCGGAAGGTCTCCGCGCCATTCGGGCCGTCGGCGGCGGCGCGATCGTTCAGGATCGCGCGAGCTCCATCATATATGGAATGCCCAGGGCGGCGCTTGCGGCGGCGGGAGCCGATCGAGTCGTCGCGCCACGCCTCGTTGGCGCGGCAGTGTTCGACCTGCTCTTGACGCGGCGGGCGGTCGCATGACGCCGGCACGCGCACGGGCAATGGCACGACCCCTTCGCGAGGATCACCTCGGGGCCTCGACGTTCATCGAGAAAGGCTGGCACCACATCGCCCACGGCGATTTTGCCGCCGCCGAGCATTCCCTGGAAATGGCGCTGCAGCTCGCTCCGAGTGACCATGTCGCGCTCGTACTTCTCGGGTGGGCGCAGATGCGGCAAGGCCGTTACGAGGACGCTCTCAGGATACTCGACCACGTCCTCGGCCATGACGCAACCAACGCGATGGCGCGTGCGGG
The DNA here is from genome assembly GCA_039931395.1 of Gemmatimonadales bacterium. GTDB lineage: Bacteria > Gemmatimonadota > Gemmatimonadetes > Gemmatimonadales > Gemmatimonadaceae > UBA4720. Next base: position 19,528 of record JBDTRZ010000053.1, on the reverse strand, counting down.
CCTCGGCTACGTGTGCATGAGAAAAGGGCTTCTTCCCGAGGCGCATGAGCACATGTCAAAGGCAGCGGCGCAAATGCGCGACCCGAAAGCCGCGCTCTACGGATGCTTCTACCTGGGCCTTCTCTACGCCCAGCAGCGCGATGTCGCCGAGGCGGAGCGCTACTTCCGGAGGACACTCTCACTCGCGCCGAATTTCATCGAGGCCTACTACGAGCTCGGACGCACTTTCTGGGTGGCGGGAGAGAAAATCCAGGCGGAGCATGTCTGGCGTGCAGGCAATGGCGCCAACCGGTTCAGCGAGTGGGGAAAGCGCTGCGCGGACGCAGTCCGCCGTGTTCGGGCTGGAGCGGAGCCGCAAAGCTTCAGCTGAGGCTCGCATCCGTTCCATCTTCGAAAAGGGCTGGTCGCGCTTCCCATCATTCGGTGAGGAACCCAACATTAAGATATAATGAGAGGTGCTCCGGCAGACGCCGGTGCGCTTGACACGGTTTTCCCGCTCCTCTACACTACCGCGCTATGGCTGAATCCGAAGCGGGAAAAGCGACTCCCCCTGAGGCGCGGATGAGTCCGCGCACCAGGTCCGCCGCACTTTGGGCAGCCGCGCTCGTAACCATCACAATCGGATTTGCAGATCTCGCACGCGGCGGCACTACGATTGCCCCAGTGTTGCTCGTGTTGGGGTACTGTGTGCTCGTACCGGTCGCCATTCTGAAGTAAGGCTGGGGCCCGGTCCCGGTCGGGCGAGTAGCTCAGTTGGTTAGAGCGCCTGCCTTACACGCAGGATGTCGGGGGTTCGAGTCCCTCCTCGCTCATGAAATTTCTGGACCTGTAGAACCGTCCCGGTGTACAGACGTTCATCGTTTGGAGGTTAGAACATTGAGTGCAAGGAGCCTGACTTTGCGGCATTACAGAATACTCGACCGGCGTGCGCTCGTCACGCTGGCATTCGCTACTTTGCCAGCCGCCACCGCGACGGCACAACGGAGTGCTCCCGCACCCGTCCCTCGCGTGATGATCGCGACGTTCGCCGGCACCGACAAGGATCTCGGTCTTCAGGCAGCCGAGGCGCTTCGTGCTCGCGTCGCGCGCGACGCCGATGCCCGGAAGCTGGTGGTGGTTCCCAAGGCCGACATCATCGGTACGCTGAACGCATCGGGCTATTCGACGACTGAAGCGCTGGCGCCGAATGACGCCAAGGCACTCGCTGTGCTCCTTCGCGCGGACGAGTTCATCGAAGGCACAATCGCCAAGACTCCGACCGGGGTCAGGATCGACTCCCGACTTGTCCTTGCCCGCGACCAGAATCTCGGCCAGCCCCTTCCTGCGGCCGAAGCCTCGAAACTCGATCAGGCCGTCGCCGCGGTCTCGAAGACGTATCTCCAGGCCCGTGAGCAGCTCGCGGGAGAGCAGAACTGCTACAGGCTGTTCCGCGAGAGCAAGTTCGCCGAGGCCGCGGCCGCGGCTCGCTCGGCTCTCTCGAGGTATCCGAATGGAACAGTTGCGATGGTCTGCCTTGCAAACGCGTACCAGTCGCTGAAGCAGACTGATTCAGTCCTCGCAGTCTCTGAACGCATAACCGCTATCGATCCTCGCAACATTCCCGCACTCCGTTTCGAAGCTGAGATTTATCAGGCTCGCAACAACACGCAGAAGGGACTCGAGGCGCTGACCCGACTCATGGCCGCTGACCCGAGCAACGACAAGCTTCGCGAGCAGGTCATCGCGAGCCTTGTGCAGACAGGTCAGGCAGCGATGGCGGTGCCGGTAGTCGAGGAGGCGCTGCGCGCCAATCCCGGCGACCCGAGCACGCTGAGACTGGGATGGCTTGTCTATCTCGCAGCGAAGCAATACGAGAAGGCGCTCACGACCGGCGCAGAGATGATTCGTGCGGACACTGCGCGTGCCGACACGGCCTATTTCTTCCGCAGTGCTGCTGCTGCCGCGCAGATCAGCCCGACGCGTGCAGCTGAGATCGTCGCGCAGGGAATCGCAAAGTTTCCGAGCAATGCCTCGCTTCTCGTAGTTCAGGCGAACACGCTGAGCAAGGCCGGGCAGAACGCGCAGGCACTCGCCGCAGTCAACCGCGCGCTTGCTCTCAACCCGCGTGTGGAGAATGGCTACGTGCAAAAGGCCGTCATTCTTGGAGCACTTGGACAACCTGACAGCGTGCTCGTGCTGATCAGATCGGCCGCTGCAAATGGAGGCGACAAGCACACGCTCGCGCAGCTTGCGCTCAAGCAGGGCAGTGACGCCTACAAGGCAGGCAACGCGTCGAAGAGCAGGCCGGACCTGCAGCGCGCGGTGCAGTTCCTCACTCTCTCCGATCAGCTCGAGGCATCTGCGGACGCGAAGTTCCTGGCCGGCGCCTCGGCGTTCCTCATCGGGCAAAGTGCTGTGAACGAAGCGCAGGAAAAAAAGAGCTGCGCGCTGGCGAGACTGGCCAAGGAGTCATTCACCACGGCACAGGAGAACGTGCCGGCAGGTCTGGCGTCCTATCCTGATGCTGCAAAGCAGCTTCTGACCGCGATTCCTCAGTTCACACCGGCGGTCGACGACCAGATACGTCGCTTCTGCAAATGACCCGTGGGGCACCGGGGGCGTGGGACAGCGCCTATCACGCACCGGTGCTCGCGGAAGAAGTGGTCGAGTTGTTCAGTGATGCGCAAACGATTCTGGATTGCACTTTGGGGGGCGGCGGACACAGCGCCGCCCTTCTTGCTATCGGCGCAAACGTCACGGCGATCGACCGAGACCCCAAGGCGATAGAGACCGCACGCGACCGGCTTGCCACCGATGAGGCGGCAGGCCGGTTTCGCGTTATATTGGGCAACTTCGCCGAGGCAGACAGGTTGCTCCCCGATCCATTCATGAAGTTCGACGGCATTCTCGCCGACCTCGGCGTGTCGTCGCATCAGTTCGACGACGTGGCGAGGGGATTCTCATTCCGCGAAGGCGCGCCGCTTGACATGCGGATGGGCGAGGACGCCCAGTGGGACGCCGCAGCATTCCTGAACTCGGCAGACGAAGCCGAGCTCGCGCGCGTATTCCGCGACCATGGCGACGAGCCGCGCGCACGCCGTCTGGCGGGGGAGGTGGTGAGGCGTCGCGGCAACCGCCCGTTCCGGACCAGTGACGATCTGGTCGGTGCAATCCGCGCAGTCCTGGGGTCACGCTCCGGCGCCGGTGATTTCGCGCGTCTGTTTCAGGCCGTTCGCATCGCAGTGAACGACGAGGCGAGATCCCTCGAGAGCGCGCTTCCGGCGCTGCGCGATCGTCTCGAGACCGGCGGCGTTCTTGGCGTGATCTCCTATCACTCGGGCGAGGACCGTCTCGTCAAGCACGCCATGCGCGACTGGTCGCGGGACTGCATTTGCCCTCCTCGACAGCCGGTGTGCACCTGCAGGGGGTACGCGCTCGGAAAGCTCGTTACACGAAAGGCGATCACCGCGGTCGAGGCGGAAGTCGAGCGGAATCCTCGCGCACGAAGTGCGAGACTTCGCGCATGGCGAAGCGCGGGCTGAAACGAGGCCGCTGGATAGTTGCCGGCGGCCTCGTAGCGTTCGTCGTCGTATCCGCCGCGGTCATCGCGCGCCGGAGCTACGGCCACCAGGAAGGGCGGCAGCTCACCGCGCTGCAACGTCGCAAGGCCGGCCTCGAGAGCGAGCGCAGCAGGCTCGAGCAGGTGATCCACAACGCTTCCTCCCGCTCGGTCATCGTGCCGATCGCCGAACGCAGGCTCGGGATGCATCTCCCGTCCGATTCTCAACTTGTGATTCTCAACCGCTCTGCGAGGAACGGTGGTACGCCTTAGCCGCATCAGCGTCATTCATCTCATTCTGTTCATCTTCGCCATTGCACTGATCGGCCAGGCCGCGCGCGTGCAGCTGGTGCAGGGGAATGACTGGGCGAACCGAGCCCTGAGGCAGCAGTTCCGCAGCGGCGCGGTCGCCGCGCCGCGGGGCGACATCTTTGACGCATCCGGAAACGTGCTTGCAGAAAGCCGCGAGATGTTTCGCGTAAGTGTCGCGCCGGGGGAGGTAAACTCGCCGGCATCTCTATCTCGCGAGCTCAAGGCTGCGGGAGTGGGACAGGATTGGATCCGCGCAGCCCTCGACAGGAAAAAAAAGTGGGTGACGCTACCAGGGCTTTATGCTTCCGCGGATGTCGCTCCACTGGCGTCTCTTGCCGGAGTGCACACGGACGCGGTGATGAGCAGGGACTACGTCACGGCTCCAGGGATCAGGCTGATTGTCGGCGCTCTCGATGCGAAGGGAAATCCTGTCGGAGGAATCGAGCTCGGATTGGACAGCGTGCTGCGAGGAGACAGCGCGCGCTCGGCGATCGCGAGGGATGTTCGCGGCGGGCGGCTCGACTCTCCAGACGCCTGGGAAAATCTGCCGCGACCCGGCAGCAGTGTCACACTGACGATCAATCGCGATCTGCAGGATATCTGCGAGCGAGTGCTGAGGCGGGCCACGGACAGCCTGGACGCGAGTGGCGGTGACATCGTCGTGATGAGCCCGAACACCGGCGAGATTCTCGCGATGGCCAGCCGCCGGCGCGCGCAGAAGTCGCTGTCGGTCACCGCCATCACGGAACCGTTCGAGCCGGGTTCCACGCTGAAGCCGTTCATTGCCGCTGCTCTCCTCGATCGAAGGCGCGCGCGGGTCGAGGAGGTCATCGACACCCACGGTGGCCAGATGATTCTCAACGGACGCCGCATCACGGATGATCACAAGGCGAAGTCGATGTCGCTCGCCGATGTGATCCGCTTCTCGAGCAACATCGGAATCGTGCAGTTCGCCGACCGCCTCACTCCTCGCGAAAAGTTCGAGACCCTGCGCGACCTCGGACTTGGCGTATCCAGTGGAGTGCCCCTTCCGGGTGAAGCGGATGGGACGCTGCGCGAGCCGCGCCGCTGGAGTGGAAGCTCCGCGGCCTCACTGGTGATGGGATACGAGGTGACAGTGACACCACTCCAGCTCGTCGCTGCGTATTCGGCTCTGGCGAACGGAGGTGAGCTCCTTCAGCCGCAGATCATCCGCGAGATTCGCGGGTCGGACGGTGACCTCGTGTATCAGTCGAAGCGCCGCGTTCTTCGGCGTGTCTTCAGTGAGAGGATCGCCGGTGAAGTGAGAGATCTTCTGAGGGGCGTCGTCGACAGCGGCACCGCCGTGAAGGCAGATCTCGCCGCATTCGAGGTGGCAGGAAAAACCGGAACGGCACGACGGACAACAGATGGGCAGGGCTATGTTGCCGGCAACTACACCGCGTCGTTTGTCGGCGTCTTTCCTGCCGACAAGCCTCAGTACGTCGTTCTCGTAAAGCTCGATTCTCCACAAAACGCCTACTATGGAGGAGAGATCGCGGCTCCAGTCACAGCCGTCGTTCTGCGCGCCGCGCTTGCGGCTCGGGATGCTGCGCTCAATCGGGAGGATCTCGCCAGCGTGGAGCGTGATGTTCCACTCCCGTCCCTCCCGGAGAGCGCTGCGGGTGGGCTCGGCGCGAAATCAGCGAACGGTGGCCGGCCCGCGACAATGGCCACGCCAGGTAACGGCACAGCGTCCCTGAGCGTCGATGACGCTCCGTCGGCGGACCGAATACCCGGACCGCCCAGCTTGATCTCCCTGCCGTTCAGGCCTGCAAAAGAAATGCGGGACAGATCGCAGAGGATCGTTCCAGATGTCGGCGGACTGCCGGTGCGGAACGCGGTTCGGGCTTTGCATGGTGCGGGGTTTCGTGTCATGCTCGTGCCGTCGCAGGGCGTGCCCACCGTTCCCGCGGCAGGTACGCTCAAGCCCGCCGGCAGCATAGTGAAACTTCAGCATATTCCGTAATGCGTTTTCCGTTGGAGAGAATCCTCGGCGCCCTCGAAAGCGCAGGTCTGCTCGAGGGCGTTCGCGGCGATTTGCCTGAGAGCTTCGAAGGAGTCTCCGACGACAGCCGGACAGTCGTCCCGGGATCTCTTTTCATCGCCATACAGGGATCGGTGCGGAACGGCCACGACTATCTCGCTCGCGCCGAGGAGCTCGGTGCATCCGCTGCGATGGTCGAGGATGCGGCCCGCACTTCGCTGCCCGTGATAATTGCGCGAGAAGGGAGAAAGGCGGCGGCACTCGCAGCTGGCGCCGCGTTCGACGATCCATCGCGTGAGCTGCGCATGATCGGGATCACAGGAACGAACGGAAAGAGCACGACTGCTGGCATTCTTCGGCACCTGCTGGATCATTCGGGCTCGCGCGCCGCCTCGATAGGAACCCTTGGCGTCTTGTTCGGCACAGAGGCGGACGTCGTTCCGGGCGGAGCGGAGCTCACCACTCCGGGACCAGTCGAGCTGCAGCGCATTCTTCGCGAGCTCGTGAACCGCGGAGTTCGCACAGTCGCGATGGAGGTGTCGTCGCACAGCCTCGATCAGAGACGCATCGACGGACTCGCGTTCGACGCAGCCGTGTTCACCAATCTCACGCGAGATCATCTCGACTATCACGGCACGATGGGGGCGTACTTCGAGGCGAAGGCGCGCCTGATGGACTACCTCCTGCCGGACGGAGCCGCGGCCATCAACGTAGACGATCCCGAGTGGAAGAAGCTTCCCGACAGCCGCCGGAAGATTCTGTTCGGAGTCGATAGCCGCGCTGACGTGCGTGCGACGGATGTGAAATTCTTTCCGTCAGGCAGTGAGTGGAACATCCACCACGACGGTCGATCCATACCCGTGAAGCTGCCGCTGATCGGTGATGTCAACGTTCACAACGCGCTCGGCGCTGTAGCGGTCGGGCTCACGCTCGGCGCGTCGCTGCAGGAGCTTGCGGACGGTTTGTCGGATCTGCCGCAGGTGCCCGGACGGCTCGAGGTGATCTCGCTCAAGCCGACGGTGCTTCGGGATTACGCGCACACTCCGGACGCCATCGAGCGTGCGCTTGCCGCCATTCGTCCATTCACAGGCGGCAGGTTGATACTCGTCTTCGGCTGCGGGGGCGATCGGGACCGCGGAAAGCGCCCCGAGATGGGACGAGCCGCCGAGGCTGGTGCTGATGTCGTCATCATCACGAACGACAATCCGCGCACGGAGGACCCGGAACGCATTCTGGATGACATCGAGGCGGCCATGAGTCCCGGCCGCCACCTGCGCATGGCGAAACGAAAGGCGGCCATTCAGCGCGCGCTCGCCGAAGCTCATGACGGTGACGTCGTGCTCCTGGCAGGGAAGGGCCACGAGACATACCAGATCATCGGGGAAACCAAGCTGCCTTTCGACGAGAAGCTGATCGTAAAACAAATTCTCTCGGGAAACGCTGCTTGAGCTTCTGGACACTCGACAAGATCGCCGTCGCGCTGGGTGACGGCGCCCGATCCGGACACCCTCGCGGCCCCGTCGAGCTCGCCGGCATCAGGACTGATTCGCGCTCGATTGCGCCCGGTGAGCTGTTCGTGGCGCTGGTAGGAGAGAATTTCGACGCGCACGATTTCATGGACGAGGCTGTCGCGAAGGGTGCTCGGGCAGTCGTGGTGTCGCGCGATCTCGAGGTTGATCCGGGAGTGCCGGTGTTCGTCGTTCCGGACACTCTCGTCGCTCTCGGGCAGCTCGCCAGTCACTGGCGGCGCGCATGGGGTGGCGCGGTAGTGATGGTGGCCGGGAGCAACGGAAAAACGACAACCAAGGATCTCATTCGCGCCGCGCTGTCGCGGGCGATGAACGTGCACGCAACCACCGGAAACCTGAACAACAGGATTGGAGTCCCGCTGACGCTCCTCGCGATACGGGCCGAAGCAGAAATCGCGATCGTCGAGGCGGGAACGAATCTCCCCGGAGAAGTATCGATTCTTCGTGTGATCGCCGATCCGGACATCTCCGTCGTGACGTCCGTTGCGGAAGAGCACCTCGAAGGCCTCGGTGACCTCGAGGGAGTGCTGCGCGAGGAAGCTGCAGCATTCGACGGAGTGCGCATCGCCATCGCCCCCTCGTCGCAGCCGGAAATCGTCGAAGCGGCTGAGGAGCGAGCGGTGGAGGTTGTGACGGCGGGCCTCGACGAAGGCGACGTCAAGCCTAACGAGTGGTCGATCGCTCCCGACGGCGTCGGAAGCCTTCGATTTGGAGACGTCGAGATAAAGCCTCCGCTCCGAGGTGTCCACAATCTCCGAAATGCAATGCTCGCGATCGCTGTGGCACGCTCGTGCGGCGTGAGTGACGAGCTCGCCGCGGCTGGAATCGCCGCGATGCCGGCCCCGAAGATGCGCGTTGCGTGGGAACAACTTGGGCGCGCCACGCTGATCAACGATGCGTACAACGCCAATCCCGGATCCACGCACGCCGCGATCGAGATCGTGAAAGGCCTCGGCCCGGGGCGGCAGAGAGTGATCGTGCTCGGCACCATGCGCGAGCTTGGTGAGGCATCGGCACGGTGTCACGACGACGCCACACGGCTGGCGCTCGAGTCCGGGGCCGACATAATCGCGGGAATTGGCGATTTCGCCGATTCGCTGTCGCGGATCGCGGCGGACGACGGACGGACGATAAGGGCTGCGTCGGTTGATGAGCTGTGGCCGCTTCTCCAGCCACGCATCGAGCCCGACGCGGTTATTCTATTGAAGGCATCGCGTGGAGTCCGGCTGGAACAGCTCGTGCCGCATCTCACAACCTGGGCGAATCCCTAGTGCTCAACTATCTCCTGATTCCGCTGGTAAGGGACTTCGGATTTCTCCGCATCTTCAATTACATATCGTTCCGTGCGGCCGGGGCCGCCGTGACGGCGCTGCTCGTGTCCTTCATTGTCGGCCCGCTCATCATTCGCCGCCTGCGCCGAATGCGTCTTCACCAGGTGATCCGCGAAGGCACGCCTGACAGTCACCAGGAAAAGAAGCGAACGCCGACGATGGGAGGCCTCATCATTCTCGCGGCAACGCTGATCCCGACCGTGCTCTGGGCGAAGCTCAACAATCGGTACGTGCTGATCGCGATGTTCGTGATGCTGTGGATGGGGTTCATCGGATTCTTCGACGACTTCCTGAAGCTGAAACAGCGGCAGGCGGGGAAGAAGAACACCGGGCTCATCGAGAGCTACAAGCTCATGGGCCAGATCTCGATCGGAATCGCGCTTGGCTGGTACCTGTGGCACTTCCCGCTGTCGACGCTTCCCGGCGCATCGACGACGCTGCCGTTCTACAAGTACATCCTGATCGTGCCGACGTTCGCCTGGCTCTACGTGCTGTTCGTGACGTTCGTGCTCACAGGCACGAGCAACGCTGTGAACATCACCGACGGGCTCGACGGTCTCGCGGCCGGCCTCATGGCGATCGCGGTGCTGACGCTCGCGCTGTTCGCGTACGTGATTGGGCGCATCGACGCGTCGGCCTACCTGCAGGTCTTCTATCTGCGAGGAGCGGGGGAGCTGACGGTGTTCTGCGCCGCGGTCATGGGCGCGTGCATCGGCTTTCTCTGGTACAACACGCATCCCGCGCAGGTGTTCATGGGCGACACCGGGTCTCTCGCTCTCGGCGGTGCGCTGGGTGCCATCGCGATTCTGCTCAAGTCCGAGTTCGTGCTGCTGCTCGTCGGAGGAGTGTTCGTGGCGGAGATGATGTCGGTGATTCTGCAGAGGGTCGTTTTCAAGGTGCACAGGAAGATGAAGGGACTGGAGTACGCGCAGTCCCACCGTCTCTTCAGGCTGGCGCCGCTGCACCATCATTTCGAGAAAGGCGGATGGGACGAGAGCCAGGTGGTCGTACGATTCTGGATTCTTGGCATTCTGTGCGCGTTCGTCGCGTTGAGCACTCTCAAGCTGAGATGAGCCCGGCGGAGTCTCCGAAAGGCGAGATCGCGATACTGGGTCTCGGCAAAAGCGGTTCCGCGGCCGCGCGCCTTCTCCTCGCTGACGGACATCGTGTCTACGTTTCGGACGCCGGCTCCGCGCCCGCGTTGGAGGACACGGCGCGGCAGCTGAGAGATATCGGCGCGATTGTAGACACAGGGGGTCATGACCTCGCGAGAATCGCACGCGCTTCCAGAGTGGTCGTCAGTCCGGGAATCGACCCCTCTGCGGCGCCGGTCGCCGCCGCGCGAGAAGCGAACCGTCCGCTCGTCAGCGAGATAGAGATTGCGCTCGGGTATCTCGATGGGACCGGCATCATCGCCGTCACCGGAACGAATGGAAAGACAACGACAACCGCGCTCATCGGACACATATTGCGCGGACTGGGCGAAGAGACTGTCGATGCAGGCAACATCGGTGCACCGCTTTCGGATTTCGCGCGGCACGACCAGCGACCGGACTGGATCGCGCTCGAGATGTCGTCCTTCCAGCTCCACGATACGCCGAGTCTTAGCCCTGCTGTCGGAGTGCTGACGAACCTGAGCCCGGACCACCTCGACCGGTATCCATCGGCAGCCGATTACTACGACGACAAGGCCCTTCTCTTCGCGAACGCCTCCGACAGATCGCGGTGGGTGCTCAACGCCGACGATGAGAGAGTCCAGCAGATGGCGTCCGGAAAGCCGGGGCGGCACTTCGGATTCTCGGTGCTCAGGGAGGCGGATGCATGGCTCGACGATGCATCGGGTACGATGAATCTTCTCGGCTCGTCCCTCATGTCACGGGGAGAGCTGAACCTTCTCGGCGATCACAACGTGGCCAATGCACTCGCCGCCGCGCTGGCGGTGTCCGTAGCGGACGAGCGATTCAGGACGCCCTCCGCGCGAGAGGGCATTGTCGCCGCACTCCGGTCTTTCAACGCACTGGCTCACCGGCTCGAGATCGTTGGGGAAGTGAACGGCGTGCAGTGGATCAACGATTCGAAGGCGACAAACGTCAGCTCGTCACAGGTTGCGATCGCGGGAATGCGCCGTCCGACGATTCTGCTCCTGGGCGGACGCCACAAGGGAGAGCCGTACACCGGGCTGGCGGATGCAATCCGCAAGTCAGTGAAAAAGATCATCGCCTATGGTGAAGCGGGGCCCATCATCGAGAAGGACCTCGAAGGAACCGTGCCGATAGAGCGACTCGGCTCGGACTTCGACGAGGTCATGCGGCGGGCGAAGGAGTCCGCGGAGCCGGGCGACGCTGTGTTGATGTCGCCGGCATGCTCAAGCTACGACATGTTCCGCAACTACGAGGAGCGCGGCGCCAGATTCAGGAAACTCGCGATGAAGAGCTAGATGGCGACGAGCGTCGCCGATGTTCGCTACAGGTGGTACATGGGCATCGAAGCACGGCTCATTCTGCTCATCACCGCCTCTCTTCTGGCCTTCGGTCTCGCGACCGTCTACAGCGCGAGCGCGATCCTCGCGCAGAGCAAGGAGCTGGGGAGCAGCTATTTCTTTCTGAGGCAGCTCGTGGGAATCGCAGCGGGGCTCGTCGCACTCGCGGTGTTCGCAAAGGTGGACGCGGAGCTCTGGAGCAAGTACGCGTGGCCTCTCATGCTGCTGTCGATGCTTCTTCTCCTTCTGATCATCCTGCCGTTCACCGAATCGATTGCGCCGAGGTTGAGGGGATCACGGCGATTCCTGGTCGGGTCGTCATTGCAGCCGTCGGAGCTCGGCAAGATTGCCGTGATCGTGTGGACATCGATGCTCGTCGTAAGGAAAGGCGAGACAGTGCGCCGGCTGACCAAGGGCCTGCTGCCTTTTCTGGTGGTCGTGGGACTTCTCGACGTTCTTGTCGCGCTCGAGCCGGACCTGTCTGTGGCGATGATGTACACATTGATCATGGGAATCATCCTGTTCGCGGGCGGAGTTCGCATCGGGCACTTCGTGGTGCTCGGCATCATCGCAATTCCGCTCTTATGGGGACAGCTGCAGCGGCTCAACTACGCTCTGCTTCGGATGACGGCGTTTTTCGATCCAGGCAGCGCACCGCAGCACGTGAGCGACCAGCTGAGACAGTCGCTGATCGCGGTCGGCTCGGGCCAGCTGTTCGGGCTGGGCTTCGGACAGGGGAGGCAGCAGCTCGGATTTCTTCCGCTTGCCTATGATGACTTTATCGCGGGCTCCATCGGCGAGGAATGGGGATTCCTTGGCCTCACAGTGCTGATTCTTGCGTTTGCCGCATACGCATTCCTCGGGTTTCGGATCGCGAAGAAGGCGCGATCACCCTTTCTCCAGCTCACTGCGGTCGGAATCACCGCGACGGTGGTGATCACAGCGTTTCTTCACATCGGAGTTGCGATAGGGCTTCTTCCGACGCCGGGACTGACGCTGCCTTTCATTTCATTTGGAAGGTCGAACATGGTTCTCTCGCTTCTCATGACGGGAATTCTCGTCAACATCGGAAGCACCAGGGAGAAGGTCATCGGGTCGCGCGCGACAGACCCGTCGTTCGTTCTTCAGAGGGCCTAGCTTGCGCGTTCTGTTCGCGGGCGGGGGAACCGGCGGCCACCTCTACCCCGGCCTCGCGATCGCGCGCGCCATGAGACGCTTATCTCCCGCAGCGGATCCGTTCTTCGTCGGTGCGAAGCGGGGAATCGAGCGGAACGTCCTGCCCGATTCAGGATTTCCATTCGAGCTGCTGGATCTGCATCCTCTCTACAGAGCCAGACCCTGGGAGAACTGGAAAACGCTTCGCGGCGGCGCTACTGCGTGGTCGCGGCTGGGACAGATCTTCGCTGCGGAACGTCCGACAGTCGTCGTCGGAACGGGAGGCTATGCGTCCGGAATCGCTCTTGGGTATTCGGCAATGCATGGGATCCCATACGTTGTGCAGGAGCAGAACAGCCACCCAGGGCTCACCACCCGGTTCTTCAGTCGCTGGGCGCGGCAGGTGCATACCGGATTTCCGGAGGCAGCGGCACGTCTCAAGGCCGGGCCGCGAACGATCATGTTCGATTCCGGCAATCCGATCGAGCCGCCGCCGAATCCCCGGCCCGATAGAGCAGCGGCGCGCGTGGCGTGGGGATTCCCCGCGACAGGCGGGCACGTGATGCTGGTGTACGGCGGCAGCCAGGGGTCGAAGGCCATCAATGACGTAGTCGCGGAATGGGTGCGAGATGGACTGCCAGATGGACTGTTCGTCATCTGGGCCACGGGCCAGGGCACGCATGAGCATTACGCCGGACTGGAGACTGATCGTGTGCGCATTCGCGCATACCTTTCTCCGGTGAGCGATGCCTACGCGGCGACTGATTTCGCTCTCTCGCGCGGAGGCGCGATCGCAACCGCGGAGCTCTGTGCATGGGGAATTCCGCCCATCGTCGTGCCGCTCCCGACCGCTGCTGCCGACCACCAGACGGCGAACGCGAAAGCTCTCGCCGCCGCCGGGGCGGCTGAATTCATTCCGCAGAGCGCACTGACGCGGGACGCGCTGGATGCATCGGTGCGAAAACTGTTGCGGGATCCGGAGCTTCTGGCAGCCAGGTCCAGCGCGGCTCTTCAGCGCGCGCGCCCGAATGCCGCGGAAGACATTGCGCGCAGGGTGCTCGAGCTGGCGGAGCACCATTGATCCGTTCCTGGATGCTCCTGTCTCGGCAGCATCTATGACTCTGGAACCGGATTGGGCGAAATGACCAGCCGAGGTCCTGTCAGTTTCTGTTGCATCGACCGAATGAGTTCGCAGTTAACAAGAACCCAATCGAAATATTAAGGGGGGATGGAATCTGGGAGTGGAGACTTATTCTGGTTATCAGTCTCAGATCCGTTATTCCCGTCCAGTCCGGTTTCAACGTTCATAGATGCCGCCGAAGCAAAGTAGATTCACTTTCTCACTTGAGGATGAAGCCATGCAGGACGACACACGTCCGATCCATTTCGTCGGGATCGCCGGAGCTGGAATGAGCGCGCTCGCGGAGCTGTTCGTGAGGCGCGGATACAAAGTCACCGGCTGCGATACGAACGTCGCTGGAGCCGGCGACTTGCGGCGCATCGGCATCGAAGTGCTCGAGGGACACGATCCGGCGCACGTCGAAGGGGTGCGCGAAGTCATCGTCACGTCCGCGATGCGCCGGGACCATCCTGAGCTCGACCGCGCACGCACGCTCGGCATTCCGGTGACTCGCCGCGCCGAAGCGCTCGGCCGTGCGGTTTCCGGCGGAAAGCTCGTCGCTGTCGCCGGCACTCACGGAAAAACGACGACCACCGTGATGACGACGCAGGCGCTCGCCGCTGCGGGTCTCGAGCCGACCGGAATTGTCGGCGGAAGAGTGGGCGCATGGAATGGGAATCTCAGCAGCGGCGGAGATCAGCTTTTTGTGGTCGAGGCAGACGAGTACGACAGGTCGTTCCACGCGCTGCGTCCTGCGATTGCTGTCGTGACCAACATGGAGGCTGACCATCTCGACATCTATCCGGGCGGGCTCGACGAGATACGTGAGGCGTTTGCGCAGTTCATTCGCGATGCACGGACGATCGTTGTTTGCGCCGACGATGCAGGTGCCACCTCGCTGCCCACACCGGGCACTGCGGAGGTCATTCGTTACGGCACGGATTCGCAGCACGCACGACTCATAGCAACCGGAATCGAACCGGCCGAGGGCGGCTCCCGGTTCACCTGCTACTTCGACGGGAAGGCGCTGGGGGAAGTTCACCTTGCGGTGCCTGGAATTCACAATGTGCGGAACGCGCTTGCGGCGATCGCGTCTGGCCTCGCACTCGGCGTCGAGCTCGGCGCAATGCGCGCGGGACTCGAGTCGTTCACTGGAGTAGAGCGGCGGTTTCAGCGGTTGGGCGAAGTGCGCGGCGTGTCGATCGTGGACGATTACGCGCATCATCCGACCGAGATCGAAGCGACACTCGAGGCGGCGCGCGCCGCATTTCCGAAACGACGGATCATCGCCGCCTTCCAGCCGCATCTCTACACTCGCACGCGCGACTTCCAGTCGGAATTTGCCCGCGCGCTGGGTCGCGCCGACGTTGTGTATCTGTGCAGTCTCTATCCCGCGAGGGAGCAGCCGATCGAGGGAGTCTCGTCAGAGTTGATCTCGGCGCTCATGCGACAAGCCGGAAAGGCGCCTGCATGGGAAGGTCCGCGTGAGGATCTGGCGCGGGCGCTCGCGCAGGGTGTGCGCGCTGACGATGTGGTCATAACTATCGGGGCGGGAGACATCACCCGCACGGGTCCTGAGCTCCGTGCTCTGCTCGCCGAGGTGGTGTGACGGGGCCAGAGCATGACGTGCGCGAGGCACCGCGAACGAGCATCAGGTGGCGCCTTCTCGCGGGCATTCTCCTGCTCCTTCTTCTTGCGCCCGCGTCATGGCTCGCGCGCCGCGGCGCGTCGAAGATGGACTTCTTTCACCTGCGGACGATCTCCGTCGAAGGCACCCGCTTTCTGACACCCGAGGCCGTCGTCGCGCGACTCACGCTCGATACTCTTCGCTCTGTCTGGGACGACACGGAGCCGCTCGCCGCCAGACTTCGGCTCATGTCACAGGTCGCGGACGTCCGCATCACCCGGAAACTGCCGGGAACTCTCGTCGTGACAATTCGCGAGAATCAACCAGTCGCGCTTGCGCCAAGTCCGCGCGGACTGGAGCCTGTGGATAGCGCGGGGATCGTGTTGCCGATCGATCCGACACGCGACGACCTCGACCTGCCGATTGCCAATCAGCGCGACAAGAAGATTCTCACGTTGCTGGGGGAAGTGCGGGCGGGAAATCCGATGCTGTTCCGCAGAATCAGCGAGATCTCGCGCGACGGCAAGGACGGTCTGGTGCTCAGGCTTTCCCCCCTCGGCCGAGTCCCGGCGGCCGCCGAAGGTGTCGCGCCGAGATCTGATACGGCGAACGCGATCGAGCCATCGCCGCCCGTCGCGCTCCTTCGCGTCCGCGCATCACTGGGGGTGTCCGTCTCGCGATTGGCCGATATCTTTCCCGTCGAGTCCGACCTGATGCGGCGCCGGGCAAATGTCGCCGAGCTCGACCTACGATACCGCGATCAGGTGATCGCAAGGCTTCAATGAATCCTGAACGTGTCATCGCCGGCCTGGACATCGGGTCCGCGAAAACAACGGTGGTCATCGCGGAAGCGACAGGTGATCTCCATCGTCAGGCATCGCTCAAGATTCTCGGCGTCGGGCAGGCCCGGACGACGGGTCTCCGACGCGGAATCGTCGCCGACATCGAAGAGACGACGCGCTCGATCAAGAAGGCAATCGAGGACGCCGAGCGCATGGCCGGAACGAAGATCGAGTCGATCTACGCTGGCATCGCGGGAGAGCACGTGCGCGCGATGACGAGCACCGGCATCGTGGCCGTCAATGGCGACGAGATCTCGCGATCCGACGTCAACCGCGCCAACGAAGTCGCGCGGGCGCAGTCGATACCAGGAGACCGCGAGCTGCTGCACGCGATTCCCCAGGAGTACACTGTCGACAAGAACCAGGGCATCCGCGATCCGATAGGCATGATCGGAACGCGTCTCGAGACTGAGATGTACCTGGTCACCATCGGCAGCTCGCCGGCGATGAACCTGCGCAAGTCCGTCGATCGCGCGGGTTATCACGTGAAGGAGCTCGTGCTGGAGCCGCTTGCGAGCGCCCTTGCTGTGTTGACCGAAGATGAGAAAGAGCTGGGAGTCGCACTAGTCGAGATGGGAGCTGGAACCACCGATGTCGCCATTTTTCACGAGGGAAAGATCCGGCATCTGGCCACCGTGAACTTCGGCGGGAACAACGTGACGAGCGACATCGTTCACGGTATCGGCGTAACGCAGACGGATGCAGAGCGGCTCAAGGAGCGCTACGGCTGCGCGTACGAGCCGATGGTCGATCCCGATGACGTGGTGGAGTTGCCGAGCACGGTCGCGCAGGGAGAGCGTCACATTCCGCGTGAAGTACTGGCGCACATCATCCATCAGCGGATGGACGAGATCTTCGCGCTCGTGCAGTCGGAGATTCAGGCTGCCGGGTATGCCAACCGTCTAAGCGGTGGAATCGTCGTCACCGGCGGTGCCGCTGCCATGCAGGGCGTTTCAGAGCTCGTCACGGATGTGTTCGGAACAGGTGTGCGCATCGGCGTTCCCACCGAGAACATCGGTGGTCTTTCCGACTCGGTTGAGGCTCCGCGTTTCTCGACTGTGGTGGGTCTTGCCCTCTACGGAGCCAACCGGCTCGCGCTCGGAGGCGCGGGAGCCGGGGGTCGGCGGAGAGCGATTTCGTCGCCCAACGTGGACCGGCTGGCGCACAAGGTCAAAACCTGGCTTCAGGATTTCTTCTAGGACTCAGCGGCGACAGGAAAGCGCGGCTGGACGTTCCGCCGGAATCATCCACATCATAAAGCTTTCAGTCCGTTCCGGATTGTGGGAAAGCGGCGGCGTCCAGCCTGCCGCGAAAAAACCCTCCAACTCCCTGATTCGCTATTGGATGGCGCGGCAGGGCGCTTATATATTGGCCGTCCACAGTTCCCAAACAAAGCCGATTCGGAGCACTCCGCCTGATGAATTTCGAGTTCGAGGAAACCGCATCCCAGAACGCTCGGATGAAGGTCGTGGGAGTTGGCGGCGGTGGTGGAAACGCCGTCAACCGAATGATCGAGGAGCGGCTGTCCGGGGTCGAGTTCATCTCGATCAACACGGACGCACAGGCGCTGCTCAACTCGAAGTCCGATGTGAAGATCCAGATCGGCAAGAAACTCACGCGCGGACTCGGCGCCGGAGCGCGTCCCGAGATAGGTAAACAGGCGGTAGAGGAGAATCGCGAGGAAGTGTCGCGCGTTCTCACAAACGCCGACCTGGTGTTCGTCACTTGCGGAATGGGAGGCGGAACCGGAACGGGAGCCGCGCCCACCGTTTGCGAATTGGCCCGAGAAGCAGGAGCGCTGACCGTCGGAATAGTGACACGTCCGTTCCTCTTCGAGGGCCGCAAGCGTTTGCGTCAGGCCGAGCTCGGAATCGCGGAGATGCGGAAGCATGTCGACACGATGATCGTCGTGCCGAACGAGCGGCTTCTGGCAGTCGTGGGGAAGGGGATTCCATTCCACGATGCACTCAAGAAGGCCGACGAAGTCCTGCTGCACGCGACGCAGGGCATCTCCACGCTGATCACCGTCACTGGTCTTGTGAACGTCGATTTTGCCGACGTCCGGACAGTGATGCAGGAAGGCGGCTCGGCACTTATGGGAACGGGAATCGGCCGTGGTGAAAACCGTGCGACCGATGCGGCGCAGCAGGCGATCGCGAGCCCGCTTCTCGACAACGTGTCAGTCTCGGGTGCGACGGGCGTGCTCGTCAACATCACGGGCGGCGACGATTTGACGCTCGGTGACGTGCACCAGATCGTCGAGATCGTGAAGGACGCTGTGGGCGAGGATGCCGAGATCATCTTCGGCACAGTCAACGAGAAGGCGATGCAGGGCGAGTGCAGGGTCACTGTCATCGCAACCGGATTCGACAAGGCCCCTGTGCAGATCGCCCTCCAGGCGGCCAGGGAGCCGCATGCGGCGAAGAGTGCCATGGGTACGCCTGTAATTCAGCTTCGGGTTCCGAATCGCCCAGCACAGCCCCCTCCCCGCGCGGTCACGCTGAACGATCTGACCCGGCGTGTTACTCCACTGTCACCGCCATCGTCAACCCCTGAGAAGGTAGACGGGAACGGCCAGGATCTCAGCGACATGGAGATCCCGACGTTCATTCGGAGACAGATGGATTGACGGTTCGCGCTGCACGCTTAATTACATATTCGATAGTCGGGCTTTTTTCAGTGGTGGCGGTGCGCATGACGCCGCCGCTCGCCCGCACTCCGGCTGCTCGTATCCCGAGCGGCTTCGTCCCGAATGACATCGCGCCAGTGGCTTCGCACTCTCCCGGAGGAGAAGTCGCATTCTCTCCCGTGATCGTCGAGCCCGCGGAGTCCATGGTGTCGCCGGTTGTCGTGGTCGCATCGAACAGGGAGAAGGTCGACACGCTGGCGCTGAGTGGTGTGATCCAGTCCAGTCTGTTCTCAGCGCTGGACAAGAGCGGCGACGCGTCGCTGCCAAGGTCAGCGCGGGCCGAGCTCGCGTTCTCACTGGCCGACATCTTCGAGTACCGCGTCGACATGAGCAGGGATCTCCAGGTCGGTGACAAGTTCCACATTCTCGTGGAGCGCCTGCAGAAGCCGAACGGCTCGATCATCATCAACAGGATTCTCGGAGCGCGGCTTGCGCTCTCGGGCAACGAGATCGAGGCGATCCGCTTCGACAGCCGCGCTGCGAGCGGAGAATACTTCGATGGCGGCGGCAAATCCCTGCGCGCATCGTTTCTTCGAGCGCCGGTGGCGTTCCGCCGCATCTCCAGCATCTTCGGCGGGCGAAGGCATCCCGTGCTCGGCATCTGGCGCAAGCACAAGGGCACGGATTACGCTGCGGCGATGGGAACACCGGTGCGGTCTATCGGTGACGGCGTGGTGGTCTTCGCAGGGCGCAAGGGCGGCTACGGCAACGTGATCGACATCCGCCATCGCAACGGGTTCGTGAGCCGCTATGGGCACCTCCGCAACTTTGCAAAGGGGATCCGTCCCGGAACGCGCGTCGCGATCGGCAGCACGATCGGAGCGGTCGGAAGGAGCGGACTCGCTACCGGGCCGCATCTCCACTTCGAGGTTCTGGTGAACGGTGTCCAGCGTGATCCTCG
>JBDTRZ010000052.1:0-20861 GCA_039931395.1 Gemmatimonadales bacterium | reverse complement strand
CCGACGCTAACCGACGTTCCGCATTTGGTCCCCAATGCGCGCAGGGTTCCCCAATGCGCACTCAGTACGCATTGCGCAATTCTCTAGCTGAACCACTACTCTCTCTCGCTTTTGGTCCTGGCAGAACAACCGGCGTACAATTTGCGCCTCGTTCGCCTCGGGAACCGACAATTCGGGATGAGCCCGGGAGGTGAATATGTCTGGGATGCAATGGAGGCGAGCGGGAATCTCGCTCATGCTGGGCATCATCGCCCCTGTGGCATGCGCCAAGAAGGACGCGGGCACCGCCGATACCGGAATGGCCGTGACGAGCGACACCGGAATGGCTGCGGGGATCGACACAATGGTTGCCGCTCCGGCTGCGCTGACCGACCCGAACATCGTCTTCATCCTCGACAATGCGAACATGCTCGACAGTGCCGCCGGATCGGTCGCGGCGACGAAGGGAACGAGCTCGGACGTCCGCGAATTCGGAAAGATGATGATGCGCGACCACCATCAGCTGAGGCAGCAGGGACAGGATCTGGCGAAGAAGCTGGCCGTGACGCCGGCACCACCCGCGAATGATGGCAGCAAAGCGCAGCTCGACCGCACGATGGCGCTGCTGAATGGCGCTGCCAAGGGCAGGGACTTCGACAAGGCCTACATCGACAACGAGGTCACCTATCACAAGGCGGTACTGGAGACGGCGACCACGGCGATGGGCGCGGCGCAGAATGCGGAGCTCAAGAACCTGATTCAGAAGGCCGCTCCTCTGATACAAGCACATCTCGATCGAGCGCAGGCGATCCAGAGCAAGTTGCAGTAGGGAGTGTTGCGGGGAGTAATCTTCGACATCGACGGCACGCTCGTCGCCAGCAACGAGGCGCACGCCCTCTCATGGATGGACACGCTTCGGGAAGCCGGCCACGACGTGCCGTTCGATGTGATATGGCCGATGATCGGGATGGGCGGCGACAAGCTGCTGCCGACCGCGGCGGGAATCGAAGCGGACGCACCGCTCGGAAAGCGGCTGTCGAAGCGGCGCTGGCAGATCTTCCAGCGCGACTATCTGCCCGGCCTGAAGCCGACTCCAGGCGCGCGAGCGCTGGTCGAGAGAATGAGCGAGGACGGACTCAAGCTCGTCGTCGCGACGTCGGCGGGCGGAAAGGAGCTCCGTCCGCTGCTTGAAGCCGCAGGCGTCGCGGACCTTTTTAGCAGGCGGTGTCATCGAGCGATGCCGCGGAGTCCAAACCGGATCCTGACATCGTCCAGGCAGCGGTGCGCAAGAGCCGACTGCGTCCGGAACAGCTCATCATGCTCGGTGACACACCGTACGACGTGGAGGCGGCAATCGGCGCGCACGTGAATCTCGTCGCCGTCCTCTCGGGAGGATGGACGATTCCCGAGTTGTCGGGAGCTACTGCGATCTACGACGATCCTGCGGACCTGTTGCGCTGGTACGATGCAACACCCTTTGCCGTAGACGCTCTCGCCGACTAGCTCGCTGTCGCGGAGCGCCGCTCGAGCTGCATGCGCATTCCGTGCTTCGGCCGCAGCGTGATCAGTGGCTGCACCTCTACAGGATGGCCTGGCACAAGACGCATACGCCATTTCTTTGCGAGTGCCGCGACGAGAAGAATCCCTTCCATCCATGCGAACTGCTCTCCGATGCAGACCCGCGTTCCACCGCCGAAGGGGAAGTAGGAAAACTTCGGTCGCGACGCCTGTGCCTCCGGAGTCCAGCGGTCAGGATCGAATCGCTCGGGATCTGGGAAGAAGCGCGCATCGCGGTGCATGATGTACGGGCTCATGATCACCACCGAGCGACGCGGGATGGTGTAGCCCTTCACGCCGAAGGCTTCAATTGCTCTTCGACCGATCGCCCACGCCGGCGGGTAGAGCCGCATCGATTCCGCGAAGACCATCCTCGTGTATGGAAGCGCCGGCATGTCATCGAACCGCGGTGCGCGGCCACCGAGCACGGAGTCGACCTCAGCGTGAACTCGTGCTTCTATCTCGGGATGCTGTGAGAGCAGGTACCACGTCCAGGTGAGAGCGTTGGCAGTGGTCTCATGTCCCGCGAGGAACAGCGTGAGCGCCTCGTCGCGAAGCTGAGTGTCGCTCATTCCGCCACCATCGCCTTCGGTATCGGTCGCGAGGAGCAGCATCGACAGAAGGTCACCGCGATCCTCGTCGGACTTCCTGCGCTCCTCGATCATTCGGTAGATGATGCGATCGAGCGTGTCACGCGCGGCATTGAAGCGCCGCACTGCGGGAAGTGGAAATTTCTCGAGTATCTCCGTGAAGGGAAGCATCGCAATATTGAACGATTCGAACGCATGCGTGAGCGCGTCGCCGACCTCCGCCGCTTCTTCGTCCACGTCAGCGTCGAACAGAGTTCTCGAGACAATGCCGAGGGTGAGGCGCATCATCTCCTTGTGCATGTCCACTGTGTCGCCGTTGTGCCAGCGGCTGCTCGTCCGCTCGGCGTAATCGCTCATTGTAGACGCGTAGGCAGCGATTCGCTGCCGGTGAAACGCCGGCTGCGCGAGGCGCCGCTGCCGCAGATGGACCTCTCCTTCACTTGTCAGAAGCCCGTCGCCGAGCAATCGCCTGGCTCGCTCGAGTCCGCGGCTCTTGCGGAAGTTCTTCTGATTGGTGACGAGAACGTCGCGAACCAGATCAGGATGACTGAACAGATAGATGTCCTGCGGACCGATGCGCCAATGGGCGATGTCGCCGTGCGCACGCTGCATGGACAGCATCATGGCGAGCGGATTGCGTGCGATCTCGACAAAGAACTGTCCAGGGTATCGCGCGACTGACCGCGGCGGAACGAGAGCGCTGCCGTTCGATTTCGACTTGAAGCGAGGCAGGCGAAGAGGCGCTACGCCTGTGGCGAGTGTGCTGTCGCTCATCGATGACTCCGAATCCTCTGACGCCCGAGGTGTCTCTAATGTTAACATTTGCGGCCGCGACATCACTTCCCCACGCCTCAATTTCTCAATGATCACAGGAAGAGCTCTCGGTTTCTTCGCTCTCGCAACACTCTCCGCGCTAACGCCGGCCGTGGCAAGTGCTCAGTCAAGAGGAAAGTCGACGGAGAAAGCAGCTCCGAAGACTGCGTTCAACGCAGCAAGCTACGACTCGGCGATGCTGTCCGAGTTTGCGTGGCGCCCGATCGGGCCGGCTGTGACGAGCGGACGCGTAGTGGATCTGGAGGTGGCGGAAGGACGTGAGTCGGCAAACGGAGACAGGCTGGGCAAGCTGCTCTACGCAGCGGCTGCATCCGGTGGCGTCTGGAAATCGGTGAACGCGGGTACGACGTGGGAGCCGGTGTTCGACAAGCAAGCCACTTCCTCCATCGGAGACATCGCGCTGTCGCCGTCCAATCCCGAGATCGTCTGGGTGGGAACGGGAGAAGCCAACAACCAGCGCAGCTCGTCGTGGGGCGATGGAGTCTACAAATCGGAGAACGGCGGCAAGACCTGGCAGCACATGGGACTTCGCACGTCGCAGCACATCGGTCGCATCGTCGTGCATCCGGCGAACCCGAACATCGTCTACGTCGCTGCAGCAGGACCGCTCTGGACCGACGGCGGCGAGCGCGGCCTCTACAAATCGACAGACGGTGGGAAGAGCTGGAAGGCAGTGCTCAGGATCAGTCCGCATACCGGCGTAACGGACGTCGTGATGGATCCGACTGACCCGAGCATCATGTATGCGGCTGCATTCCAGCGGCAGAGAAAGGCGTACAGCTTCGTCGGAGGCGGACCGGAAAGCGGGATCTACAAGTCCATCGACGGCGGAGATACATGGGCGAAGGTGACAGAGGGCCTCCCGAAGAGCGACATCGGACGCATCGGCCTCGCCGTGAGCCGCTCGCAACCGCGAACTGTCTACGCAACGCTCGAGACCAAAACGACAGAGGTGTATCGCTCGGACGACTACGGCGCGAGCTGGACGAAGAAGGGCACGTACGTCCAGTTCCCGTGGTACATGGCGCAGATACGCGTCGACCCGACGAATCCCGACCGGTTGTACGAGCTTGGTGTTCCCCTTTTCGTGTCGAACGACGGCGGAGTCACGAACCGTCCGATCGCACAATCCGCTCACGTGGACTATCACGCGATGTGGATCGATCCGACTGACCCGGACCATTTCATCGTGGGCAACGATGGTGGCGTGTACATCACGCACGATCGCGGTCAGACGATGGATTTCGTGACGAACCTGCCGATCGCGCAATACTACGCAATCGACGTGGACAACCGTCAGCCGTTCTACTACGTGTACGGCGGACTGCAGGACAACAACAGCTGGGCGGGCCCTAGCCAGACGAGAAACAGGCAGGGCATCACCAACAGCGACTGGTACGTCACGGTTGGCGGCGACGGCTTCTACTCCGCTGTCGATCCGACTGACCCGAACACGGTGTACGCCGAATCGCAGAACGGCGGAATAATCCGGTATGACGTGAGGACCGGCGAGCAGAAGAGCATCCAGCCGCAGGCGAAGTTCGGCGAGCCGAACCTGCGCTACAACTGGAGCGTGCCGATCGTCATCTCGCCTCACGATCACAACACCGTGTACTTCGGGGCGCAGTATCTCTTTCGGAGTCCCAATCGCGGCGACTCGTGGGAGCGGCTTGGCGGTGATCTGACGCGTGCTCTCGACCGCGACAAGCTGCCGCTGATGGGCAAGACGTGGACGAAGGACGCAGTCGCTTGGCACGCGGGCACCGCCGATTTCGGCAACATCAGCACGATGGACGAGTCGTCGCTGCGCAAGGGACTGCTCTACGTGGGGACCGACGACGGGCTGATACAGGTCTCACGCGACGGCGGTGCGTCGTGGACGAAGATCGACAAGTTCCCCGGCGTCCCGGAAATGACGTATGTGAGCCGCATCGTTGCCTCGGCGCACACCGAAGGAACCGTGTACGCCACACTCGACGGTCATCGCAGCAATGACTTCAAGCCGTACGTTCTGAAGAGCACCGACTACGGCCGGACATGGAGCTCGATCGCATCGAATCTTCCCGTGTCATCGGTGCAGGTGATACGCGAACATCCGCGTGCTCCGTCTCTGCTGTTCGCCGGAAACGAGATCGGCGCTTACTACTCGGGAAATGGCGGTCGCAGCTGGTCGAAGCTGCAGTACAATCTCCCGACGGTGCCGGTGCACGACATCCGCGTGCAGACACGCGAGAACGATCTGGTGATCGGAACGCACGGCCGTGGCATCTTCATCATCGACGACATCACTCCATTGGAGCGGCTCGCCGACGCGGAGCGCGCGTCGAAGATGTACCTCTTTCCGGTCAAGGCCACGACTCTGTTCAACTACAACAGCTCGTTCCCCGGCGGATTGGGTGGAGCAGGCGCATTGGGAGAGCGCTCGTTCAGCGCTCCGAATCCGGCCTTCGGTGCAACGCTCACCTACTACGTGAAGGACAGCGTGCCGAAGGGGAGGACGCTGAGCCTCGCGATATTCGACTCGACCGGGAAGCGAATTCGTGACCCCACTGTGAACTCGAAGGCGGGCCTGCATCGAGTCACGTGGGACCTGAGACTCGCCGCGCCGTATTACAATCCCAGGCCTCAGGGGAATCGCGGACAACCGCAGGGCGCTCTCGTCCTGCCGGGTCGCTACACGGCGCGGCTCACTCTCAGTGGTAAAGACAGCGTGATGACCGCTTCGGTGGAGACTCCCATCATCGTGAACGCTGACGCGCTGGTTCAGCTCTCTCCCGCGGAGTATCGCGCGCTTCACGAGATGCGACTGCGAGCGGCAGCGGAGCAGGCGAGAGTGCAGGGCGTGGTGCGCACCGCCGAGCTGCTCAAGGATCAGATGACAGAGGTGAAGAACGCGCTGAAGAGTCTCACGGGCGCCGACAGTCTGCTGAGCCAGAACAACGCCATCGACCGCGATGTGGATGACATTCTCACGAAGGTGCGCGGACGACAGGGCACCGATGCGAACGATGCCGACGACAAGAATCGCTTCACGCCGTCGATTCAGGAGCGTGTGAACGGCGTCGCCGGCGAGATCGGCGATGTGACCTCGCCACCGACGCAGCTTCAGAAGGAGACTCTGGATTTGGCGATGACGGATCTCGCGCGCGAAGTGGCGCGGCTCAATGCGCTGCTGACGACCCGCGTTCCCGCGCTGAATCGCGCGCTCGATGCCGCCGGTGTTCCATGGACCGTCGGGCGGCCGATCAGGTAGCGGCCGAGACCATGATGCGCCTCGAGGATTTGCCGACACCCTGTCTCGTTCTGGACAAGGGAGTTCTCGAGCGCAACCTGAAAAGAATGAGCGACGCGGTGCACCGGCACAGCGTCGCTCTTCGTCCGCATATGAAGACGGCGAAGTCCGCTGAAGTTGGGCGAATGGCGACGAGGGGTGAAGCAGGAGGCATCACCGTCTCGACTCTTGCCGAAGCCGAATACTTCGCCGATAACGGCTTCAGGGACATTCTGGTTGCGGCAGCGCTGCCGCCTCAGAAGCTCGATCGCGCGGCTGCTTTGGCCGATCGCGGAGTCTCCGTGACGCTGGTAACGGACGATGCCGGCGCGGCATCAGTCATAGCCGAGCAGAACGCGCCATTCAAAGTTCTGATCGAGATCGATTCCGGAGATCATCGAGCTGGAGTTGATCCGTCGAGCGCCGTTGTGCTCGAGATTGGAAAGGCTCTGGGTGCGAAGCTCGCGGGCGTGATGACGCACGCAGGACATTCGTACGACTGCAGAACGATTCAGTGCATCAAGGACGTCGCTGTCCGCGAGCGTGATGGTGTCGTGACTGCGGCTCAGCATCTCCGCGAGGCGGGGTTGCGCTGCGACGTCGTCTCCGTCGGCTCGACGCCGACGATGACGCACGCCGAGAGACTCGACGGCGTGACCGAGGCGCGTCCCGGAGTTTACATGTTCCAGGATCTCTTTCAGGCGGAGATCGGTTCCTGCGGCAGGAAGGACATCGCTCTCACAGTGCTCGCGTCCGTCATCGGAAGATCACCGGATGAAAACCGGTTTCTGGTGGACGCCGGCGCACTCGCTCTTTCCAAGGACAGGAGCACGCAGGCCACTGAACACGACGCCGGTTATGGAAGCGTGTGGGACATCGACGGTGCGCCGGCTTTCGGAAACTGCAAAATAGAAAGGGCGTACCAGGAGCACGGGGTGGGAGTGTCGGACGAGTCGCTGCCGTTCGACGAGCTATCGATTGGCGCGAAGATGCGCATCGCGCCGAATCATGCCTGCATCACGGCTGCGGGTCACGATCGGTATTACGTGGTGGACGGCGGGAGGGATGTCGTCGCCACTTGGGACCGAATCAATGGCTGGTAGAGCGGCTAAGGTCAACTGACTGGAACCGGATCGGCCGGACTTGGCCGGATCAGTCTGATCAAACCTTAAGGGAAGGCGGGAAAACTGTTGCAGCCCGCACAGCGCGTCGTTCCCAAAGAATTATCACATTGATCCGGCTCCATCCGATCTATCCGGTTTCAACCGTCATAGGAGCGTCGGATCGCGAAATGGCCGTTCGAGCCTACTCGGTACGAGAACCATTGTCTGAAGGCGGGGCGATCTTCACCGACTTGATGTTCACGAATTCCCTGATCCCGAAATCGCCCAGCTCGCGGCCGTAGCCCGAGTCCTTCACGCCGCCGAACGGAAGCGCGGGCTCAGACACCACCATGCCGTTGATGAAAACCATTCCCGACTCGATGTCGCGGATGAACCTCTCGCGTTCACGCTCGTCGTTGGTCCACACGCTTGCTCCAAGGCCAAAGCGGCTGCTGTTCGCTTCATCGATTGCTTCGTCGATCCCCGATACTTTCCACACTGACGCGACAGGACCGAACAACTCCTCCTCGTCCGCGGGACTCGACCTCGGAATGTCCACCAGAACCGTCGGCTCATAATAGAAGCCCGGACGGTCGATCTTCCGGCCGCCACAGAGTGCGCGCGCGCCGAGCGATATCGACTTCTCGACCTGAGCGGCGAGATCGTCGCGGATGCCCGACGTCGCGAGCGGCCCGAGCTCAGTTGAAGGATCCATCGGGTCGCCGACCTTCACAGCCTTCACTCCGGCTACGAATCCTTCCAGGAATCGATCGTAAATGGACTCGTGCACGATGAAGCGCTTCGCCGCGATGCAGGACTGACCGTTGTTGATCATGCGCGCCTTGACCGCTGTCTTCACAGCGGCGTCGAGTTGAGCGCTCGGCATCACTATGAACGGATCGCTGCCGCCCAGCTCCAGCACGGCCTTCTTGAGAGCGCGTCCCGCGGATTCACCCACGGATCGTCCCGCTCCCTCGCTTCCGGTGAGAGTGACCGCGGCGATGCGCGGATCCTCTATGATTCCCGCGACCTCCGCCGAGCCGATGAGCAGCGTTTGAAAGACGCCATCGGGGAAGCCTGCGTCGCGCAAAATCTCCTCGATCGCCAGCGCGCACTGCGGAACGTTCGATGAGTGCTTGAGGAGTCCGACGTTCCCGGCCATTAGAGCGGGCGCGGCAAACCGAAATACCTGCCAGAAGGGAAAATTCCACGGCATCACTGCGAGTACTGGCCCGATCGGCTGGAAATGAACGCTTCCCTGACCCCCATCGGTCTTCACAGACGTCGTCGAGAGGATGCGCTCAGCATTGTCGGCGTAATACGAACAACCCAACGCACATTTCTCGGCTTCGGCGATTCCCGCAGCGATGGGCTTTCCCATCTCGAGGGTCATCAGACGTCCGAGCTCGTCCTTGCGTGACAGGAGCAGCTGGGCGGCGCGTCGCATGTGAGCGGCGCGGGTCTCGAACGTTGTCAGCCTGTATGTCGTGAAAGCTTTTGCCGCTTTCGCCAGCGAGGCCTCGACGTCCTTCCTTGAATGCGGCTCGAAGGTTCGAAGTGTTTCACCCGTGGCCGGGTTTTGAGTGGCTATCGCCATCGTTCTACTGGTACTGGATGTACGCCGGCTTGGGAGTCACGCGCAGAAGCTCGCCCGGAGTCAGCAGCGGCTCGCCCTTCTTCGTGTCGTTGTGATAAAAGAGCTTGAACCCCGTGAACTGAACGGGATCAGCCTGCACGTAGGCACGATATGAATCGAACTTGAGCCACGGCGCGCCCCAGCCGTCCATGTTGATCACCACCTGCACACGCGGATCGAGGCGAATTCCCTTCGCGTCGGTGAGCATCTTGCGCGTGAAGCGATGCACCACGAGAACCTTCGGCGGAATGTTGTTCGCGGCCACCAGCTTTGAGAGGTAGTTGATGGTCCAGTTTACATCCTCCGAGCTCATGGTGCCGATCTTTCGTCCCGGCGGGTCGCCCGACTTCATGGAGAACTCGGGATCGAGGCCGAGATGCACGTTCGGTCGCTTGAGGAACTGCTCGAGGCGAGGGACCTCGGCCTGCACGGTGCTCTTGCCGACCTGGATGTCGAGAAAGAGAATCGCGTTCCTCTGCTGTGCCCACGAACTGACCTTCTCGACGAGCGTATCCGGCATCCGCAGGCGGTACTTCCCATCGCGGCCCGGAGCTCCCTGGGCGACCACGACTATGAGATGCAAGGCCGGCTGCACGGGAGTCGAAGGGTCTGCCTTGTTCCATGCCGCGACTTCCTTGTCGAGACGGGCGAGCATCTCGTTCGGTGGAAGCTCGCCGAGAATTCCCATCCTCTTCGAGAGAGGATTGCCGTAGTACGCGACGATGCGCTTTTCGGGAAGGATCGAGCCCGGCAGAGGTGGGGGCCCGCTCACCGGCCAGCGCGTGTCCTTCATACCCGAGCGGATCGCCGACACGAGGGCAAGACTGTCCCGCTCGTTGCGTCCCGCCACAGCGGGAACCGTGATTGCTGGCGGCTTGGCGCTGTCGGATTTCACGCCCGCGGCGAGCGTTGCCGAGTCAATGGCCATCACGGTGACGGGGTCCAATGCGGGACCGGCGCCCGGCGTTGCGGACGAGACCTCGTTCATGGCGCAGCCCGTGAGCAACGCCAGCGCTGAAAGGCCGAGTGTAGGAAGATGGAGCATCTGCATGCTGCTGGAGCTTGGTTGAGGAGTAGGTCTGAAAGCTAATGAAAGGGATTCCCCCACAGAGGTTCGGCGTTGCGCCCGACAGCCCCGGCCGCCCCGGCAGACCAACCTTCGCTCATGAGATTCTGGAGCAAGGTCGGCTTGCTTGCCTGGCCACTGATGCCATTGGCGCGAGTTGCCGTTGCGCAACCAACTGCGGAGAGGGCAATGGTTCGTGCGGTTTCATCCGTTCGTGTCCCCGTCCGCGGCGACAGCAGACTCTGGCTCGAGGGAAGCTCCAACGTTCGCGACTGGACCTGCAAGGCGACGTCGATGGATGCAACGATCGAAGTCGAGAGCAAGGCAGGATCGAAGGGCACGGAATCGAGTGCCGCGACCGGAGTGAACAAGGTCATCGTGAAAGTCCCCGTGAGGATGCTCAAATGCGGCGACCGGCACATGGAAGCGCAGATGTACAGCGCCCTCAAGTCGTCGGATGCCGGGGCGACCCACATCATCGCCCACTTCGATCGACTGCCTGACGGAGTCGTCACTGGTGAGACAATAGAGACGAGCGGGCTGCTGACGATTGCCGGAGTCGAGCGCACGGTCCGCATGACAGTGAGCAGCGACCGCCTTCCCGATGGAACCCGGCGAGCAAGAGGAACCGTTCCGATCCTGATGACCGATTTCGGAATCAAACCGCCGAAACCCTGGGGCGGCCTACTGCGCACGTCGAACAAGGTTCTCATCCAGTTCGAGATCTTCATCGCTCCGATCATATGAAACACTTGCGGATGATTCTCGGGCTCGCGCTCATCGCGCATGGTCTCGCGCATGCGTCCGCCGGCATGTGGGCCACCGACATAGGTGGACGCATGCTGGTCACGTTGCTCTGGGAGCTTTCGTCGGGCGGATTCATCGCAGCGGGAATCGGTCTCCTGGGCGTGGCCACATTGCAGAAACGCTGGCGTCTCCTGGTTGCCGTCGGCGCGGTGAGCTCTCTCGCGCTTCTGCTCCTCTATGGCCACCCGCTGTTCATGGCAGGGATAGTCGCGGATTTCCTTGCTCTGGCCATTGCGGTGGGAACGCTTCGGTCACCGTTCGACGAAGCGGGCTCCATCACAGCGCGACCGCGCGTCAGCCGAGCGCTGATCGTGTTCATGGCCTATGTGACCCTCGTGATCGGAGTTCGCCCATGGCATTCGTCATGGGGAAGCAGCCGGTCCGAGCAGCAGATGGTGCTGATCGGTGATCCTCCGCTCGGCGATTCACACTACCGCATCGATCACGCGGTCACGATCGACGCCCCGGTGGACTCGGTGTGGCAGTGGCTGGTCCAGATTGGGCAGGACCGAGCGGGGTTCTACAGCTATGAATGGCTGGAGCGCGCTTTCGGCGCCGACATCCACAACGCAAACGCCATCGTTCCCGCGTGGCAGCACCGGCAGGCTGGAGACTTCGTCAGAGCCGCTCAGCCGAATTATCTCGGCGGGATACTCGGAGCGAACCTCGGCTGGCACATCCAGGAGATCGAGCAAGGCCGGGCGATGGTGCTCGAGAGCTGGGGTGCCTTTGTAGTCAGTCCGGATGGTCCACGACGCACCAGGCTGCACATCCGCACGCGCGGCGAGGGTGTTCCCACGCTGTCGGGGATCGCCATCACGCCCCTCGCGCTGCTGGTCTTCGAGCCCGCGCATTTCATCATGGAGCGCGGAATGATGCTCGGCATAAAGAAGCGCGCTGAGCGCGTCACGATTGACCAACCAAAAGTCGTCGGTCTCAGGTAGGGCTTTCCACCACAAAACGCCGGGCACTTCTGCCCTGAAGATCAAGGGCAGCCCGACAGAGGGGCACTCGCGGATTCATAGCTTCAGCATGTACCCGAATCCGAGGGCGTAACGATGAAAGCAACTATCAAATCAATCCTGACCACCGTGACACTGTCCGCGGTCATCGCCACCACGGCAGCGGCTCAGATGGAGCTCCCCCGTCACCTGACGCTTGGAAGCAATAGCAAGGTGTGGATCGACGGAACGTCCACTGTCAAACCGTTCCGCTGCGCGGCCACGAAGATCGACGTCGCCGTAGTCTCAGAGCCTGATGCCAAGCCGGCCGACCTGGTGCGGAGCGCAACGCTGGTCATTCCCGTCGCGTCGCTCGATTGCAGGAACGGCACGATGAACGATCACATGCGAAAGGCCCTCAAGGCAAAGGACAATCCGCAGATCAAGTGGAAGATGACTTCCTATCGCGTCGAAGGCACAAACGTGGTGATCAACGGACTGCTCACGATCGCTGGAAAGGAGAACGTGATGGAGCTGCGCGGCATCGGCAC
Organism: Gemmatimonadales bacterium; assembly: GCA_039931395.1. Lineage (GTDB taxonomy): Bacteria > Gemmatimonadota > Gemmatimonadetes > Gemmatimonadales > Gemmatimonadaceae > UBA4720. Next base: position 8,526 of record JBDTRZ010000052.1, on the reverse strand, counting down.
CGCCGTCAACGGCACGATCCAGTTGAAGGGCAGCAAGCAGTTCAAGATGTCGGAGTACGGAGTCAAGCCACCGTCACTGATGCTCGGCACGATGAAAGTGCGCGATCCGGTAACGGTGCAGTTCGACCTGGTGCTCACCCCGGAATGACGCGCAACGAAAAGCTCGAAACCATCAACGTCCGCAACCTCTCAAAGGAGAGAAAGATGAGATCCCCCCGTATTTACACACTGATCGCGACTGCAATGGTCGCTGCCATCCCGGGCCTCGCGTGGGCCCAGGGCGTCCCCGCCGTAGTCGCCGAGGTCAAGACGGTCCCGGCAGTCGAGACGCCGGCTCCGGTCATCCCGGCCGACACCGATACCGCCAGGCTCACCGAGAAGGGCAAGAAGGTCAGCAAGTTCATGAGCACAGCGCCCAGGATCGAGATCCAGAACTTCCGCCCGTCCGACATGCGCGGCCTCAATGTCTACGAGTCGCCCAAGGAAGATGTGTCGACTTACAGTGGCTTCAAGCTCGCATGGGGCGCCGGGTTCACTCAGCAGTTTCAGGGCCTGGATCACTACAACAAAGCCGACCCGAGAATCGTCGCAAACGTCGACGCCAACAAGCTTGTCCAGATCGGACACGGCTTCAACAACGCGATGGCCAACCTGAATCTCAACGCCCAGGTAGCTCGCGGAATCCGCGTATCGCTCACGTCCTATCTCTCGACCCGCCACCACACCGAGACATGGGTCAAGGACGGCTACTTCCTGATCGACGCATCGCCGATCGCGAACGAGACGCTCGACAACATCATGAAGTACGTCACGCTCCGCGTCGGCCACTTCGAGATCAACTACGGTGATGCGCACTTCCGTCGCACGGATGGCGGAAACGCGATCTACAACCCGCTCGTCGGCAACTACATCATGGACGCCTTCACGACCGAGATTGGCGCTGAAGCGTACCTGAGAAAGAGTGGCTGGATGGCAATGGGTGGCATGACGGCTGGTGAGGTTCGCGGACAGATTACAAAGCCGAGCGAGCGCGCACCGACGTATCTCGCCAAGCTTGGATTCGACAAGCAGCTCACGCCCGCTTTCAGGGCGAGAATGATGGGCTCGCTGTACACCACGAAAAAGTCGGTCAACAACACGCTTTACAGCGGTGACCGTGCGGGATCGCGCTACTTCGACGTCCTCGAGAACACCACATCGACGGAAGCGGCGCAGGCGTGGTCGGGCGCAATCCAGCCCGGCTTCAAGAGCAAGATCCGCGCGGTGCAGTTCAACCCGTTCCTCAAGTACCGCGGCCTCGAGTTCTTCGGCATCGCCGAGCAGGTGAAGGGAAGAACGGCAACGGAGCTGAAGGATCGCACCTGGAACCAGTATGCTGGCGAGCTCACTTACCGCTTCCTGCCCGACGAGCGCGTGTACGTCACGGGCCGCTACAACACGGCTGATGGCGAGCTGATCGGAATCGCGAACAAGGTCGGCGTCAACCGCTTCAATGTCGGCGGCGGGTGGTTCGTGACACCGAACGTGCTGGCCAAGGTCGAGTACGTGAAGCAGAACTACAACAAGTTCCCGACGACGGACATCCGCAGCGGCGGCGTGTTCAAGGGCTTCCTGATAGAGGGAGTAGTCGCCTTCTGATCAGGGCTGCAAAAAAAGAATCGGGCTGCCGAAAGGAGCCCGGTTTTTTTTTTGCCATCGCGTCACGCGGTTCGCAGCGTGAAGTAGAAAGTGCTTCCGGATCCAGGCATGCTCTCCGCCCAGATGCGGCCTCCGTGCGCCTCGATTATTCCCTTGGTGATGGCGAGGCCCAGGCCTGCGCCCTGACGGTCGGTGCGGCTCGACTGCCAGAAGCGATCGAAAGCGTGTGAAAGCTGCTCCGGATTCATTCCCTTTCCCTTGTCGCTCACCGAAAACACGAGCTCGCCGTCCAGTACCGCCACTCGCACGATGATTTCGTCACCTGGAGGAGAGAATTTTACCGCATTGCCGACGAGGTTCGACAATGCCTGAGCAACTCTCTCGCGATCCGCGAGCACATCCGGCAGATCGTCAGGTGCGGTGAGACGAAGCCGGAGAGACTTGTCGCTCGCAACCGGTACCAGCGTGCGAAGCGCGTCGCTCAAGAGCTCCTCGGTGTTTTCGCGTGTCGCATCGACGCTGAGCTTCCCGGCTTCCACCCTGGTGACGTCGAGGAGATCCCGTATCAGGCTGTCCATCTGCTCGGCCGCCTGCCGGATGACCTCAGCATACTCCACCATCTCGGTTGGAAGAGGCTCTTCGCGCTGGCGGTCGAGCATGACTCCGGTCAGCATCCTCACGGCATTCACGGGATTCCGCAAATCGTGGGAGACGATCCCGATCATGTCATCGCGTGCGCGAATGCCCGCGTACACCAGATCGTACAGGCGTGCGTTGTCAATTGCGAGCGCAGCGCGACGCCCGAGCTCCTCGGCGAGGAACACGTCGTTGTCCCCGTAAGACCCTTTCCGGCGGTAAAGGCTCATCACACCGAGCAGCTGTTCGCGGGCGATCAACGGTATGACGATGGCGGTGCTCGGAGCCCGCTCGAAGATGTCGGAAACCTCCAGAAGCGCCCGATCGCGTACTTCGCTGGACCTGTCGGTATCGGACCAGACCATCGTTTTCAATGTCCGTATCACCTCGGCCACGGGATGATCACCGGCGGGATCCAGCGGATGCTCCAGTCTTTCCCTTTCGAGATTGGTCGCCCGGACTGGATCGATGTGTTCGACGGCAATGCCCTGGAAACGGCCGCCGTGAAACGCGTTGACGAGGCAGGCGTCGGCGAGTCGCGGCACGGCGAGCTGTGCGACATTCCGGAGAGCAGCCTCGGGGCCGAGTGAGGAGGAAAGCACTTCACCGGCTTCGGCCAGGAACTGCTGAGTCTCGTGTGCGCGGAGGCGATCGGTGACATCGCGCAGCACGACCGAATACACCATCCTGGATCTGCTCCCGAGGTGCGAGATGGCCGCCTCGGCGGGGAACTCCTCGCCTGACTTCCTCAGTCCGAGAATCTGTCCGCGCTCACCCATTTTGCGCGCCCGGACCGACGACTCGCCGAAGCCGCGGACGTGTGACGCGTGGGCCGAGCGAAATCGCTGTGGAATGAGCCGCTCGAGGGGTTGTCCCATGATCTCGCCGGCGGAATAGCCGAAGATCGACTCCGCGCCTTCATTGAAGAAGATGATGCACTGAGACTTGTCGATGCAGATGATCGCATCCGCCGAAATGGTGACGATGCCGGCCAGGATCGCATCGGTGATCGCGTCGCTTATCGCTCCTTTCACTTCCGTCATCAAGGGTCGAATCTGGGGCGGTCAGCCGACTCAGGGAATCCCCTACGGATTTTGCGCTCTCCCCCCGACAGAGCCGGTTGAGCGCCTTTCGTACCTTGCTTCATCGGTCGATGACCGACCCCTAACCAGACTGGAGCTCACAGGATGTCCGAGAAAACAATTCCGTCCCAGGCGGCGGATTTTCTATACAGCATCGCTTCGCGCCGCTCGTTTCTGAAGAGCGCAGCTGCCACTGCCATTGCAGGAGGCGCGCTCGCCGCGTGCAAAGATACGAAGGCGCAGCAGGTGGTGTCGCGTCATGACGCGAGCGGCGGCACGACGGCGCCCAATCCCACGCTTCCAACAGCAGCCGCAGCAGCAGCTGCCATGGACGCGATGCACGAAGCCGGGATCAAGGCGTTCCCCGCAAAGACCGAGGGGAAGGGAAACCAGCTGCTTCACCCGAAGATCGTAAATGGAGTGAAGGTTTTCGAGCTCACGGCGACGCAGATCCAGTGGGAGACAGCACCCGGACAGAAAGTCGAAGCATGGACGTACAACGGGCAGGTGCCAGGTCCTCAGATTCGCGTTCGCGAAGGCGACCGTTTGCGGATGATCGTGCACAACAAGCTCAGCGAGTCGACCGCGGTGCATTTCCATGGTCTGGAGCTTCCGAACGCGATGGATGGCGTTCCCTTCATCACTCAGCCGCCCATCAAGCCAGGCGAGTCGTTCACCTACGAGTTCACGGTGCCCCTGGGCAACCATGGCTCCCACATGTACCACTCGCACCACAATGCGGCGAAACAGGTAGGCCTTGGTCTACTCGGCGCTTTCATCGTAGCACCGCGTAATCCCGCGGCGATCGAGAAAGTGGATGGGGATTACGTCATGGTCCTCAACGACGGAATGCACGGTTACACGCTGAATGGAAAGGGATTTCCGGCCACGGAGCCGATCAAGATGAAGAAAGGGCAGAAGCTTCGTCTCCGCTTCATGAATGAAGGGATGATGATCCATCCGATGCATCTGCACGGCATGCACATGACCGTGATTGCCAAGGACGGATGGTTGCAGCCCGCTCCGTGGAAGTGCGATACGCTCAACATCGCGCCGGGCGAGAGATGGGACGTAATCGTGAACTGCAACAATCCCGGTGTGTGGGCGTTCCACTGCCACATTCTGCCGCATGCCGAGTCCGATCATGGGATGTTCGGCATGGTCACCGCTCTGATCGTCGAATAGCGGATGCACCGGATATTCCGGAGCGTTCTTGCGGTTCCCCTCGTCGGCAAGCTGATCGGCGCGAACGTTATCATCGTTGCGTCGGCGATTTTCGCGCAGACCGTTGCGTTGCGCGACGGGAGCGGCGCTGAGCTCGCCACGGTGATCATCGCTCTTGCCGCTGCATCGGTCGCAAATCTCTTTCTCGTTCGCCTCGCTCTCCGGCCGATCGAGGAGCTGAATGATCTTGCCGGAAGAGTGTCGGAGGGTCTGTTCGACGCGAGAGCCAAGTCGTCGCCACTCGCCGACGATGATCTCACCAGGCTTGGCGAGACGGTCAACGGCCTGCTCGACTCGCTCGCCACTGAGCGCAGGCGGATACAGGATCTCGGCGCGCAAGTGGTCCGCGCGCAGGACGCCGAGCGGGCGAATGTGTCGCGCGAGCTGCACGATTCGATCGCGCAGACGCTTGCCGCGGTGCGGCTTCAGCTGTCGGCTGCGGGAAGAGAGGACGACGCTGAGGACATGCGTAGTCGTGTCACCGCGGCGAACGGCATGATATCAGCAGTGATGGAGGACATCGTGAATGTCTCCTACTCGCTTCACTCTCGCGTATCCGAGGACCTGGGGCTCGAGGCAGCGCTCGGAACTCTAGCGCGCCAGGTTGGCCGTCGCTCGGGTCTCGACGTCAGGGTGGTCGTCGCTCCCTCCATTCCATCGATGTCCGCGAGCGTGTCGTCGACACTTTTCCGCGTTGCGGTGGAGGCACTGCGTGACATCGAGATGCACTCCGGCGCAAATTCGGCTACTGTAGATGTGTTGGACCGGGGTGGCAGTGTCCGCATCGAAGTGGCCGCTGAAGGGAGCGGCTTCGAGCCCGCACCCGGAGCAATCATCCTGCGACCTGTTCTCGCTGCGATAAGGGATAGGGTATTGCTGGCTGGAGGGCGCATGAAAATCGACAGCGCACCGAACGGAGGAATCTGCGTGAGTGCCGAGCTTCAGACATTGAGGGCAGCTATTTGACGAGCGACGTCATCAAGGTGATTCTCGCCGACGATCACGCAGTGGTGAGAGCAGGTGTACGTGCGGTGCTGAGCTCCGCAAAGGACATTCAGGTGATTGGAGAGGGGTCAAACGGCCGAGAGGCGGTCGCGCTCGCGGAGCGACTCGATCCCGACGTCATCGTGATGGATCTCTCGATGGGAGAGATGGACGGAATCGCTGCCACGCAGGAAATGGTGGAAAAGAAAATCCGCGGCAAGATTCTGATACTGACGATGCACGCGGAGGACGCCTACCTCGTGAAGGTTCTCGAGGCGGGAGCGACGGGCTACCTGGTGAAGAGCGTGGCAGACCGCGAGCTGGTGGATGCGGTGCGCGCGCTGGCGCACGGCGACATGTACATGCAGCCCACGGCCGCGAGAGCACTTGCAAAGGGCATCATGCGGAAGTCCGAGCACGCCGACGAGCGCCAGAAATACGAGAAGCTTACGGAGAGAGAGCGGGACGTCCTTCGCTACGTTGCGGGCGGATTCAGCGCGCCCGAGATTGGTGAGAAGCTGTTCATCAGCCCGAAGACGGTGGACACGTACAAGCAGAGGATCAACGAGAAGCTCGGCCTTTCGCATCGCTCTGACTACGTGGCGTTTGCTCTCAAGCTGGGGTTGCTCGGCCAATAAATCTCGGAGAACGACGATGACGCACGAAGAACCGCTCCTGTCAGCACTTCTTGATGAAGAGCACGTCTCCAGTCGCCGAAGCTTCCTCGCTCGTGCGTCCGTCCTCTCCTTCGCGATTCCAGGCGTCGGTGCTGCGCTTACAGCCTGTTCTCCAGGCAGAGAAACAGGTCAGGCAGATACGAGTGTCGCAGGGAGGCAGGCGAAGCGCGAATCCGCAGACGAGGCACTCCGTCATCACAACTCCGACAGCAAGCTCGACTCGTCGCTCCTGAAAGGAGAAAAACGCGTCAACTCGTCTCTTACCGGCTCCGTTTCCGGCGCGAGTGCGGCGTTTCACAGGTTCGACCCTGTTCTTCCGCCCCTCATGCCCGGTGGACTCAAACTTCACTGGCACGCGAAGGAGGCTGCGATCCGCATATCCGACGACACGGTAGTCGCGGCATGGACATTCGAGGGCGACGTTCCGGGGCCGATCGTGCACTGTCGCGTCGGCGACACAGTCGAGTTCACGCTGACCAACGACGTCAACGTTCCGCACTCGATGGACTTTCACGCAGCGCAGATCAATCCGAAGACAGCCTTCCGCTCTGTGCCGAAAGGCGAATCGGTCACGTTTTCCTTCAGGCCGAAGTGGGCGGGAGCGTTCATGTATCACTGCGGTACCGCACCGGTGCTGATGCACATCGGGTCGGGGATGTACGGAGCGATCATCGTGTCGCCCCGCGAAGGGCTTCCTCCGGCGAAGGAGTTCGTGCTCATCCAGAGTGAGCTCTACCTCGGGGAAGCAGCGAACGGGGTGCGCGCGTTCGACTACCAGAAGATGTTGAGTACCTTGCCGGACTTCGTCGTCTTCAACGGAAGGTCCAACCAGTACATCAAGGATCCGATCCGTGTGAAGGTTGGCGATCGTGTTCGGTTCTGGGTGGTCAATGCAGGTCCGACGCATCCATGCAATTTTCACGTGGTGGGCGAGCAGTTCGACACGATGTACCTGGGCGCGCCTCCAGGTACGCCGATAAGGGGTGTGCAGACCTGGGACGTCGCGCCTGGAGGCGGAATGTGCTTCGAGCTTCTGTGCGACGTGGCAGGAGAATTCCCCTTCGTAAATCACGGGTTCGGCCATGGCCAGAAGGGGGCTATCGGCTTCCTTGTCGTCGAGGCCTGATAGTCACACAGCGATCGGCACAGGCAGCGAAGGGGCGCGCCATTACGCCGGCACTTCGAAACAGCACCGCGGCTCCTCGAAATAGCTGCAGCACTTCCCGACACGTGTCTCCAGATATTCACTGAGAAGACATTCCAGAACCTTGCAGACAGCCGGATGGTCTGATGTCAACGCCCCCAAAGGGCAGCCGGCGCTCCGAATGACAAGCTTCTTGTTGGCTGATCTGACCTCGCATACTCCCCCGAAACTCGTCAGAAGCCGGGCTGCCGCATTTACCCGTTCCCGGAGCCCACCGGCAGGCTTGTGATACCGCATCGCAAGAGCCTTTCCCGTTTCGCCCATGAACGTTTCCAGCTGTGCTCCGGAGCACCGTCGTTCCGCAACCTGTAGGAATTGAGTGAGAACAGGGAGGTAAAGCGTGGAAAACTGAATCTGTCCTTCGAGAGTGATGGAATAGAGGACGGACGGTTTGCTTGCGCTCGGGCGTGCGCCGCTGCGGGCAGTGAGGCTGAGAGTCTGTAGCTTCGCGAGCTGGTTTCGGACTGCGTTGGGCGTGAGATGAAGAGCCTTGGCGAGCTCGTCGACGGTCCTGGGTCCATTGCGCAGTTGTGCGAGCACCTTGGTCGCAGGAAGACTGAGCCGGATGAGGGGAATTGCCATGCGAACTGTACCGATCAAGAACTGCACCGGGACGAAGCAGGGCTGAGTTCTTGCAGATAACTCAGTTTGCGCTTGACATACTTCTGCCGGGAAAACGCCCTGCGGCAAAACCAGGAAAAGCGCCCGTCCTGATCTGGAGGTCGAATGTCGATGAGAGTCGTCGGAGTAAAACCGCTGGCTGCTTTTCTGGCTGTGCTTGCAGCGACGGGATGTACGAATCGCACTGCTGCCACCAAAACCGACACTGATACCACCGCGGTAGCCGCGTCAACCGCGACCGGCGCCGAGGCCGCCGCTGACGATCTCTCCGCGGCGACTCTGGCCTCGGGTCAGCAGATCTTCCGCTTCGACACTTTCGGCGATGAGCAATTCTGGACCGACACACTCCATATGGAACGAGTCGTACAGAAGAACGTTGATCCAACGACGGCCCTTTCAGTCGGTCTCAAGGTCGACATGGATGCGCTTCCGCCTGAGGTGGTCAAAGGTGTGAAAGAAG
>JBDTRZ010000051.1:0-21015 GCA_039931395.1 Gemmatimonadales bacterium | reverse complement strand
AAGACGTAGCTGCCCTGCATTCCGAGATTGGCGAGAATGAACGGCACCGAAGCCAGCAGCAGCTCCCCGCGCTGTATCAGGAACATCAGCCCGCATGCCGCAACGCCCACCCCGAGAAAAACTCCGAGCAGCCGCTTCTTGATCGCGGCATAGTCGGAGATGGTTCCCAGTATTGGTGAGAGAACGGTGATAATCGCGAGACCGATTCCGTTTGCGAGGGACCAGTACGACGCGGCTTCACCCGGAGCGCGGTCTGCCCCAGCGACCGCGGAAAAGAAAATCGGAAACACTGCAACCCCGATCGTCGTCTGCGCGGATGAAGCCGCCCAGTCGTACATCGCCCAGGCGCGAAGCTCACGCCGGTGCAGTCCAAGTCTTTCGAGTAGAGTCATTTCTCGGGGTTGCTCCTATTTGTCATCCAGAGGGCAACTCCGTAAGTCCCCGGCGTCGCACGGCGGCCGTACAAACTTCTTACAGGGAATGCTCTTGCCGCGCGGCACAGTCTGCTAAAAACTTAGCAGTTCGAGCACCCGCTCGAGCTCAAATGCAAGAGTTTTGTGAAGGGTGAATCGGTCTGACGTCTCCTTGCGTCTAAATACTCATTGGACACGTCTTCCATCACTCTCGCGGGATTGGCCCCAGTGGAGGATACTTGCCGTCTATCATTCGTCGGTTCGAGCTGTCGCTGGTTCTCGCAATCATGGCTGCAGCTCCGCTTTGTGCGCAGCAAACCACACGCTCACAGAGCGATCCGCGCCCCGTCGCGCATGCCGCAAGGCGAACGGGCTCGGTCTCCATCGACGGCAAGCTCGACGAGTCCGCCTGGGCCGCAGCCACTCCCATAGGCGAGCTGATCCAATCCAGCCCCAATGAGGGGAAAGCGCCGAGTGAGAAGACAGAGCTGCGGGTGCTTTACGACGACGGTGCGATCTACGTCGGGGCGAGGATGTTCGATTCGATGGGACCGAAGGGAGTGCGTGCGGTGCTCACGCGGCGTGATCAGCTGCTCACCGACAATTCGCTGACGTCAGACAAGATCGCTCTCGTCTTCGACCCGTTTCACGACAAGAACACACGGATGTGGTTCGAGCTGAACCCCTTGGGCGTCAAGGGTGATCACGCGAACGGCGACAATTCGTTCGATCCCGTATGGGATGGTGCGACGACCGTCGACTCCCTCGGCTGGGTGGCCGAGTTCAGAATTCCATTGTCGCAGCTGCGCTTCTCGCGCGATTCGGCGCAGGTGTGGGGAATGCAGGTGTGGCGGAGCATCGACCGTCTGAACGAGAATGACATGTGGGCGTTCTGGCGCAACAACGAGTACGGTGGACCGGCGTACTTCGGAACGCTCCAGGGCATGGCAATAACCTCGCAGCCTCGCCAGATCGAGCTCGTCCCTTATGTGACGTCGAGAGCGAAGATGGAGAGAGTGCCGGGGAACGATCCATTCCACTCCAATCGAGAGATGGATTATCGCGCCGGCGCGGATCTCAAGGTCAACGTGACGTCGAACCTTACGCTGGACGCGACGGTGAATCCCGATTTCGGGCAGGTTGAAGTAGATCCTGCTGTGGTGAATCTCTCCGTTTTCGAGACGACGTTCTCCGAGAAGCGGCCATTCTTCATCTCGAACTCCCAGTATTTCTCGACGGGCGGGTTCAGCTGCTACTTTTGCAACAACGTCTCGAGTCTCTCTCTGATCTACACTCGCCGCATAGGCCGCTCACCGCAACTCGCCGGCCTTGTGGGATCACGCGCCCAGTTCATGGACGCGACCGACGCGACGACCATCCTTGGCGCCGCGAAAGTCACGGGTCGCACCAAGGGCGGTCTCACCGTGGGACTGTTGGACGCGGTGACCAATCGTGAGACGGCCACTTTCCGCCTGGACGGAAGCTCGACCAACGAGACTCAGGAGATCGAGCCGCTCACGAACTATTTCATCGGGCGACTCCGCAAGGATTTCAGGGGTGGCGCCACTCGCATCGGCACCATCGGAACGCTGGTGAATCGCAGCCTCGACAACGAGGATGAGGTCCAGCGCCTTCGCCGCCGGGCCGGCGCGATCGGATTCGACGTCGACCATCACTGGAGTAACCGCGCGTACGCGCTGAACATCCAGACAGCGCTGACCGGAATCGAGGGTGATTCTGCCGCGATCCGTCGCGCGCAGCAATCGAGCGCACGCTATTACCAGCGTGTCGGACGCGAGGAAACCAGTGATGGACTCTTCGACACGAACTACGATCCGACTCGCACGAGCTTGAACGGCTACGGCTTCTACGCGCGCGTCTCCAAGGAGACGGGGGACTGGCTGTGGGAGACAACGCAGAACTGGCGCAGCCCCGGATTCGAAGCGAACGACATGGGAGTGCTCAGCCGCTCTGACTACAAGTGGATGCTAGCGAACGTCGCCCGCCAGTGGACGGTTCCGGGCAGCTGGTACCGCTTTCTCTGGATGGCGGCAGGCGCGCAGCAGCAGTTCAATTTCGAAGGCGACAGAACCGATCTGGACATCCACTCGAACATATCGGCGACGCTCAAGAACTACTGGAACGTGGGTGTGTTCAATATCTACCGTCCGAACTATTACGATGAGCGTCTCACTCGCGGCGGACCGACGGTCACTCACTACGGCTACAACTTCTACAGCCTCAACCTGAATGGCGACAGCCGCCGCCGACTGGTGTGGGGAATGAACGTGAACTATGTGCTGCCTGTCGGAACGGACGAGGGGGGCCGAGCAGCTTTCTATCCGTCGCTGACGTTCAAGCCGTCGTCGTCAACGAGCATCAGCGTGTCGCCGTCGTACGATCACGATTTCACTGCCCAGCAGTTCATCACGTCGCTCAGCGATCCAGCCACTCCGGCCGGTTTCGGCGGCAGGCGCTATGTGTTCGGCCGCCTCGAGCAGAAGACGTTCTCGATGGATACGCGAGTGAATGCGACGTTCACCCCGAACCTCACGCTTCAGCTCTTCGCGCAGCCGTTCCTGGCGAGCGGGCACTACACGAACTTCAAGGAGTTCGCGAAGCCGAAGTCCGGCGACATGACTCTCTACGGACGCGACAACGGAAGCACGATAACGAAGGACACGAACGCTCCGGGCGGGACGCTGTACACCGTGGATCCGGACGGCAACGGAGCTGCTGCTCCATTCAGCTTCGGGAATCCGGATTTCAACATCCGCTCGCTGCGAGGGACCGCGGTGATGCGCTATGAGTATCGTCCGGGCTCGACGATTTTCTTCGTCTGGACACAGCAGCGGGAAGGGTTCGACTCTCTCGGTGACTTCGACTTCAGCCGTGACCGGTCGGCTCTCTTCCGGGATCGCCCGACCAACGTGTTCCAGGTCAAGGCGACGTACTGGCTGGGGCGATAGAAACGGGGAAAATACGATTACAAAAAAACGATTACACTGATTTCACGGATCACCGGATAACACAAAGAACAAAATCGATTCGTGTGATTCGTGTGATCCGTTCAATCGTTGTTCAAGGCTGTTCAAACATGCTGAGGAGCGCCGGTCTGCGGATTCACTCGCCTCGTTCTATCTCTCGGAGACATCGAGCATCTACAAGCTGCTCATCAGCGAGAGCGATTCGCTCTTCCTGAGCGCGGCACAGGTCAAGGCACTTCGCAGTGCCGATTCGGTTTTCTCGGCGCGGGTGCGCGCGGTCTACGTTCCGCTGGGTGAATTTCTCGCAAGGAGCGGCGGCGTCGCGGGCAAGCCGGAGCTTGACCGCGTGAAGACGGTCCAGAAGGAGTACTGGCGCATCTTCTGGGAGCAGCCGGAGATCGCCGGCGCGCTCGTCACGCCGTCGCAGCGCGAGCTGATGCCGATGTTCGCGAGAATGCTCGAGATCCCGCTGGAGGAGCGCAAGAACAGCCAGTGGAGATTCGGGAATCCGGTGACATTCGCCGATAAACCGCGGCAGTAGACGCCGACTAAAACGTCAGCTCTGCGGTGCGTTGCCCATAGCCATCCGGAACCTTGCCGTTGGCGATCCACCGCGCGACGTAGTCCTCCGCGATTGCTGGCAGGTAATCCGCTGGTGGCGAGTACCGAAGTCCGACTGAAGTCAGCGCCCTGATGCTCTCCGTGTTGTCGAGCTCCGACATCCAGCGTCCGCTGAACGGCGAGCAGTCCGGCAGAAGTTTGGCCGAGTCGAGTGTCGCGCGAGGCGCGCGAATGATCTGCGGTGTGCGCTCCAATGTCCGGCTGAGCAACTCGATGAACTCCTCCAGCGTCACCGACTCGCCGCAGGAGACATTGTACGCTTCACCGATGCCGGCGTCGTTTGACGCCAATCCTGTCACGAGGCGGGCGACGTCACCAACGTAGACGTGACGAAGAGGAAGGCCTCTTTCTGCAGGAAGAAGCAACGGACCTCCGTCCAGGATCCGCGCGATGTACGCCTGAATCCGGCCGTAGTGGTCACGCTCGGAAGCCACCATGGGCAAGCGAAGCACCGTGACCGGGAACTGCGAATCCTTCGCAGCCGCCTTGAACACTTCCTCGGCATTTCGCTTGTCCACTCCGTACAGCCAGCTCGCGTGATCGGCTGAATCGCGCGGAGGCTCTGGCATGACAGTCCCCGCGTAGTCGGCCTCGCGAAATGGTCGTGACAGGTTCTCCCGCACCAGATAGACCTGGCCGCTGCTGATGAAAACGTACCGGCCCACTCTTGCGCGGAATATTTTGACCGCCTGGAGCGCGTCGGCCTTGGTATACGTGGTGTTGTCCAGCACCAGGTCGAACGAGCGGGATCCGATGGCGGACCGCATCGTCGATTCGTCTTCACGGTCTGCGCGAATGCGCTCAATTTCCGCCGGAAGCTCGTCCGGGGTCCGGCCGCGATTGAGGATTGCCACGTCGTGGCCGCTCTCGAGAAGCGACAGCGCGGTCACATGACCAAGGTTGCGGGTTCCGCCAAGAATCAGGACCTGGGCCATTGCAGCGCTAAAGCTACATCGCTAAATGGAAGAATGGCTTCGTCTCTGACACTGCGCGCAGGGCCAAGAGCGCTCCAGATCATCCGCGAGCGTGGTCTTCGCGCGGAGGATGTGGACATCATGGCCGGCGCGTCAGGCGGAGCCAAATGGCTCTCCATCGCCGGGCTCGATCGCTTTCTCTTCGGCGAGTTTCTCCAGCAGCCGAGGGAGCGTCCGATGCACCTCATCGGATCTTCGATCGGGAGCTGGCGCATGGCCTGCCTCGCTCAGCGAGATCCCGTCGCTGCGCTCGAGAGGGCACAGTACAGCTACATACACGAACAGCGCTACTCGCCGAAACCGCCTCCGCGCGAAGTGACGGAAGTCTCGAGCCGGCTGCTGGACGTTCTGCTCGGTGAGAACGGCGTCGATGAGATTCTGTCGCACCCGTGGGCACGGCTTCATGTCATCACCTCCATGGGGCGGGGACTCGCCGGAAGCGTGCGTCATGCCGCTGTCGCTGCTTCAATCGCGATAGCCGCATTCGCAAACTTCATCAGCCGCCGGACGCTCGGAATGCAGATGCGCCGCTATGTGTTTCATTCGGCGGGCAGCGACACGCCGTTTCTGCACCTGTCGGATCTTCCCACCACGCACCTGCCTCTCACCCGCGACAATCTTCGCGCGGTGCTGCTCGCGTCGGGCTCGATACCGCTCGTGCTGGAAGGCGTGCGTATTCCCGGACGCGAAGAAGAAGTTCATTGGGACGGCGGCGTCGTCGACTATCATCTGGATCTCGACTTCGGCACAGGAGAGGGAATCGTTCTCTATCCGCACTTCTTCGATCACATCATTCCCGGCTGGTTCGACAAGGGATTAAAGTGGCGGCGCGGGAGCGCCGTGAATTTCGACCGAGCGCTGCTGATAGCTCCTTCGGCCGAGTTCGTCGCGTCACTTCCGGGTGGAAAAATCCCCGACCGCAACGATTTCGTCACGCTCAGCGAAAACGAAAGGATCAGTCGCTTTGCAAAGGTGAAGGATGCGACCCAGGTCCTCGGCGACGAGCTTCGCGAGCTCATCGCCACAGACCGTGTTGCGGAGCGTGTGAGTGCCTGGTAGCGTGGCGTAATGGAGAACGCCCACGTCTTCCTCGAGAACCTCGCGCTCGTGCTGTGCACGGCCGCGGTCACGTCGGTCGTGTTCCAGCGACTGAAACTGCCTGTGGTGTTCGGATATCTGCTCGCGGGAATGCTCGTCGGTCCCTACGTCCCGGTACCCCTCGCCGCGGACGAAAAGATTCTGCAGGCTCTGTCCGAGCTCGGCGTGATCCTTCTCATGTTCTCGCTCGGGCTCGAGTTCCGTCTCAACAAGGTCGCGCAGATTGCTGCCACCTCGGGACTCGCCGCGGTTCTCGAGACGAGCACGATGATGGGACTCGGCTATCTCGCCGGGTATTTCCTCGGCTTCACCCCGCTGGAGAGCGTGTTCACCGGCGCGGTGGTAGCGATCTCCAGCACCACGATCATCGCCAAGGCGTTCGACGAGAAAGGCATCCACGGTCGTCTTCGCGAGATTGTGTTCGGAATACTGATCGTCGAAGATCTGATCGCGATCATTCTCATCGCCCTCCTGACCGCTGTTTCCACCGGAGCGGGACTCACTGCATGGAGCCTCGGTATCACGGTGGTTCGGCTGATGACTTTTCTGGCAGGCCTGATCGGGATCGGCATTCTCATTGTTCCGAGATTCGTTCGCGGCGTGGTGAAGCTCGAGAGAGAGGAGACGACACTGATTGCAGCAATCGGGCTGTGTTTCGGCGCAGCTTTCCTTGCCTACGCGTTCGGATATTCGGTGGCGCTGGGCGCCTTCATCGGCGGCTCGCTTGTCGCTGAGTCCGGCGAGTCCGGCCGGATCGAGCGGCTGGTGCACCCCGTGCGGGACATGTTCGTCGCGATCTTCTTCGTGTCCGTAGGGTCGCTCATCGATCCGCGGCTTGTCGCGCAGCACTGGGGGGCCATCGCGGTGTTGAGCGTGCTCGTGATCGTCGGAAAGGTGATGGCGGTCACGGCCGGCGCGTTCATTATGGGCAGCGGTCTTCGTCATTCGATCCAGTCCGGAATGAGCCTCGCGCAGATCGGCGAGTTCTCGTTCATCATCGCGGCGGTCGGGCTCGCCGCTGGTGCGACGAGGGGCTTCCTGTACCCGGTCGCAGTGGCGGTCTCGGCGGTAACCACGCTCGTCACGCCCTGGCTGATTCGCGCCGCAGAGCCGACCGCGCTGTTCGTGGACAGGAAGCTTCCGCGGCCGATACAGACATCGGTCGCACTTTATGCGTCGTGGGTGGACCGGATTCGCAATGCGCCGCCGACGGCGGGGAAATCACGCACACGCCGGCTCGTTCGACTCATCCTGATCGACGCAGCGCTTCTGGCCGGAGTGATGATCGGCGCGGGTGCGGAGCGGGGAAGATTCACGACGCTCTTCAGCAAATGGACGGGCGCTTCGCCGAGGGTGTCGATACTCGTCGTGGTAATCGGTGCGGTCATCGTTGCGGTGCCGCTCATCATCGGGATGATCAACAGCGCGCGGAAACTCGGATTCGTTCTGGCGACGCGCGCATTGCCGGCGGCCGGCAGGAGAAAGGTGGACTTCGCCGATGCGCCGAGGCGCGCGCTCGTGACGATGCTCCAGCTTGGAATACTGCTCATCGTGGGCGCGCCGACAATTGCAATCACGCAGCCCTTCATACCGCGCTTTCCCGGATTCACAGTGCTCGGAATACTGATCATCGTGCTCGGGATCGCTTTCTGGAAAAGCGCGCTGAACCTGCAGGAGCACGCCAGGGCGGGAGCGGAAATGATCGTCGCCGCGCTGACTCCTCAGCTCGCTGCAGAAGACGACGAGGAAAATCTTTTCAGGACCATGGAGCATGTGGCGGTCATGCTCCCCGGTCTTGGTGAGCCGGTCGCGATCAAGATCGAGCCGGCGAGTCCCGCCGTGGATCGGAGCCTCGCCGAGCTGAATATTCGAGGAAAGACGGGTGCGACGATCCTGGCGATAACGCGACGCGGAGAGGAAGGGGCGAAGGTCTTGGTACCTTCGGGGCGGGAAGTCCTTCGCGTCGGTGACGTGCTTGCGCTTGCCGGGACGCAGGAGGCAGTCGATGCAGCGGAGGAGATGCTGACAGTCTCGCGGCGGCGAGCACGCAAACCCTTGGCCGCGGAGAACGCGGAGGGGATATAGCCCGCGACGTTCCCTTCTCTCAGAGGCTCACTGGATCATTATCGACCCGGTCCGATTCTTATCGATCTCATTGAGGCGGGTGGTTTGCCACCACTCCTGCGCTCTCATCTCCGTCCATGGAACTGGGAATCGGATCTTATCCAGCAATCGAGAGAGCTCGGCTGCATCGTCGGGCCGGTCGGCGGGGTCCTTGGACAGGCAGCGCATGACTAATTCCTCGAGGTCGCGCGGGACGGGGTGCGTCGCCTTCAGCGAAGGAGGAACGGGTGACGCCTGAACGTGCTGAAGCATCATCATCATCGGGTTGGCGGCCTTGAACACGTTCTGTCCGGTGAGAAGCCAGTAGGCCACGCAGCCGAGCGCGTAGACATCGGCCTGCGGTCCGACTGCGGCCATTCCGCTCACCGACTCCGGAGCCATGAATGCCGGAGTGCCGCTCACCGATCCGACGGAGGTTATCTCCATCTGCTTTTCGGCGTGCTTCGCGTCCTGCTTCACGAGACCGAAGTCGAGCACCTTCACGTAGTCCACCATCAGACCCATTCTGCAGGCGAGGATGTTGGACGGTTTCACGTCGCGGTGCACGAGGCCGCCAAGATGCGCTTCACCGAGGGAGTCGCAGGCCTGCCGCAGGAGATGCACAACGCGCTCGGCCGGGAGTTGACCGTGGCGAGTGACGAGCTCGTGGAAATCGATGCCGTCCAGCAGCTCCATCACGTAGTAGAACGTGCCGTCTTCGGCCACTCCGTAATCGTAGAGCTCGATCGTGTGGGGAGATCGCAGTGTCGCTGCCGCTTCCGCTTCGCGCCTGAAACGCTCGACCACGACGCGGTTCTCGTCGGGTGAGGAAGAGCTGAGCGCCGCGGGCGAGATGAGCTTCACCGCGGCGGGCCGCGCGAGAAGGCGGTGCTTCGCCCGGTAGACCTCGCCCATTCCTCCTTTTCCGATCTGGTCTTCCAGCTGATAGCTCCCGAGCTCGCGCGCCTTGCGCACCTGCTTGGTGAGTCCGCGGATCACCGTCGCGGGGATGATCGCGAGGACGGCGCACACGTAAGGGGGCAGAATGAGCCAGAGGAGTATGAACCACGGCGGGTTGAACTGCGGGTTGGAGAGATGCGCATACCAGAGGGCAATGGGCACCGTGGTCGCCGACCCAAGCGCAGCGAAGAATGTCTTCCGCGGAGATGACGGTGCGAGGGCGGGCCAGACAAGAATAGTGATGCACACCCAGGAGACCGCCTGCGGATCCTGTCGCGGAACGTACTCGCTGATCAGGCTCACGAGCATCGCGTTGACCACCTGGAACCACAATCCGATGTCGAGGGCGAGCTCCGGGCGCTTGAGCCGCGAGATGAGGAGGGAGAAGGCCAGCGAGAGGAGCAGCCCAACGACGCTGAGCACCGTCTGGCGGCCGTTCCATATGATCGGACCGATTACTTCCGACCCGTACAGCCGGCGCACGCCTTCGTTCATCACCAGCACGAAGACCCACGTCCCCACGAAGACGAGTCCCGCGATGCGCAATCGGTCTCGCGCCTTTCCCAGAATGTCCGCCGGGATCGGCGTGCTCGCGGACGAGAACAGGCCTCCGCCGGTGGTCGGCACAGGGGGCGACATCGTGATGTCAGCGTCCGTCGTCACGGGAATTAATCTGAGGCCAACTGTTCGGTGATTGTAAGGTCCGTGGCGCTGGCCGCGGAAGCCATGAATATTGTACGCACCGAATCGGCGCTCTGGTTGCTCCGGTGACGCCGCAATTCCCCCAAGCCCACCCTCTGATGAAAACACACACCACGTCAACCTGTCTCGCTCTCGCGGCTGCGTTGATCGGAACCGGCTGCGCGCAGGCTTCAGCCAAGCAGACGCAGGCTCCCAAGCCCGCTGGCGCTTCCGCTTCGGCTCAGACCAGCGGTGCGGCGAAACCTGCTGGAGCTGCGACGGCACCAGGCACACCCGAGAAGAAGCCTCTTGCCACCGTCGTCAAGCCGATGAAGAAGACCGACGGACTCTTCGCGATCTATCAGGACACCGCCAACGGTGCTCTCATGATGAGCATCGCCAAGGACAAGATCGGGAAGGAGTTCATCTACTTCACGCACGTCGTCGACGCTCCTGTCGCCGCGGGCGCATTCCGTGGGGCATTCGGAAACAGCAATGTCTTCACGGTTCGAAAGCACTTCAACCGACTCGAGTTCGTCACGCAGAACCCGGGCTTCTGGTTCGATTCAGGTCACGCGCTCAGCCGGGCAGCGTCGGCCAACATCAGTCCCGCGGTGGTCGCCGTGCAGGACATCGTGGCGGAGGACAGCGCGAGCTACCTCATCAAGGCCGACGACCTGTTCATGACCGAGGCTTTCACTCAGGTGAAGCCGACGCCGAATCCGACGGCACGGCCGGGCGAGCAGTTCACGCTCGGTGGCTTGAGCAAGAGCAAGACGCGAGTGACGCGGGTGAAGAACTATCCTGCGAACACCGATGTGACGGTCGACTACGTCTACGAGAATCCGTCGCCGATGAATCGCGGAGGTGCCGACATCACCGACGCGCGAAACGTCAGCATCGTCGTCCAGCACTCGCTGATCGAGATGCCGAAGAACAACTACGTTCCGCGCTTCGACGATCCGCGTGTCGGCTTCTTCACCGAAGAGCAGACCGACATGGTTTCAACGAGTGCCGCACCGTACCGCGATCTGATCCACCGCTGGAGCCTGGTGAAAAAGGACCCGAATGCGGCGATGTCAGAGCCGGTCGAGCCGATAACGTGGTGGATCGAGAACACGACTCCGGTCGAGTTCCGCGACGTGATCTACAAGGCCGCGATGCAGTGGAATGGTCCATTCGAGGCCGCCGGATTCAAGAACGCGGTCGTGGTGAAGATCCAGCCCGATGACGCCGACTGGGATGCCGGCGACATCCGCTACAACGTTCTGCGCTGGACGTCGTCGCCCAATCCGCCGTTCGGCGGTTACGGCCCGAGCTTCGTGAATCCGAGAACCGGACAGATCCTCGGCGCGGACATCATGCTCGAGTACATCTTCGTCACGAACCGCGTCCGGCAGGAGAAGGCTTTCGCCACCGCGGCAATGGGAATGGAGATGGATGACGCATCGAACACCGACGTCACAGGAAAGCGCTGCTCGTTCGCCGACCAGCTCCAGCTCAACGTGATGGCGGGAATGC
Source organism: Gemmatimonadales bacterium (assembly GCA_039931395.1). Lineage (GTDB taxonomy): Bacteria > Gemmatimonadota > Gemmatimonadetes > Gemmatimonadales > Gemmatimonadaceae > UBA4720. The sequence continues at coordinate 9,657 of JBDTRZ010000051.1, read as the reverse complement.
AGGCGCTCACCGCGAAGGGCGCCACGCAGATCGAGATGAGGGAGTTCATCAACCAGGCCGTCACCGGTCTGATCCTTCACGAGATGGGGCACACCATGGGCCTCAATCACAACATGAAGGCCAGCCAGATGCTTTCTCCCAGAGAGATCAACGACCGGTCGATCACCGGCAGCCGCGGCGTGATGGGATCCGTGATGGATTACGAGATCGTGAATCTCGCGAAGAAAGGCCAGGCGCAGGGCGATTACTTCTCGAGCCGTCCCGGTCCGTACGACATCTGGGCGATCCAGTTCGGCTACGCGCCGTCGCTGTCCGATCCGTCGGCTGAGAAAGCGCGGATGAACGCACTGCTCGCACGCTCGACCGAGCCGGGACTTGCGTTCGGAAACGACGCTGACGACATGCGCTCGGCGGGCGGCGGAATCGATCCGCGCGTCAACGTCAACGACATGACGAGCGACGCCATCGGCTACATGTCGGATCGCTTCGCAGTGATCGGTGACCTGATGCAGACGTTGCAGTCACGCTACACGGCACCGGGCCAGTCGTATCACGAGATGCGGAACGCTTATCTCGTTCTCACCGGCCAGCTCAACACGTCGGCGACTGTGATCTCGCGGTATATCGGAGGCGTGTACGTCGATCGTGCGTTCTCCGGGCAGCCGGGCGCCACCAAACCGTTCACGCCTGTGAGCCGGGCCGACCAGAAGCGCGCAATGGCGTCGCTGGCGACGAACGTCTTCGCGCCGACGGCGTTCAACGCTCCGGCGAGCCTCTACAGCTACCTGCAGATGCAGCGGCGCGGCTTCGACTTCTTCGGAACTCCTGAAGATCCGAAGATCCACGACCGCGTGCTGACCACGCAGAAGAACGTTTTGAACCAGCTGCTCAATCCGCGTGTGATGACCCGCATCACCGACTCGCGGATGTACGGCAACGAGTACCCGCTGGCCGAGGAGATGTCGGACCTCACGTCGGCGATCTTCGATGCCGACGCGAGCGGGAACGTCAGCACCTTCAGGCAGAACCTTCAGATGGAGTACGTGAACCGTCTCGCGGCGATCATCACCGCGCCGACCAAGGCCCCGTACGATTATCCGTCGCAGTCGGCGGCTCTCGCGAGCCTGCGCTCGATCCAGTCGAAGCTGACGGGAAAGAGCGGAGTCAACGCGGAGACCTCGGCGCACACGAAGAACGTGCTGTTCACCATCGCGAAGGCCTTGAAGGTGGACTGAGTCAGGAACTGAACAACAAAAAGGGGGCGGACATTTCCGCCCCCTTTTTGCAATCAGCGACTGGCGATCAGCGGTCAGCGGGTAGCGCGTTCTTCAGCTCTTCGAGGCGATCCGCCTCAATGCCTGCACTGCTTTCACAGTCTCCGGTGTCGGCAGTGCCCCTCTCAACACCTGCGCGACCAGCTTGTCGTCGCGGTCGTAGAGGTCATTCCCGAAGTAGAGCAGGCCATCGCGGATGTACGCGGTGCCATACGTGATGTAGACCGGAATCTTTTTCGGCACCTTCACCGAGCTGTCGTCGGTTCCGTGCATCGCGGCATCGACCTTTCCCGCGTCCCAGCCGAGTACCCATTGGGCCAGCTCCGCCGGCTTCTCGACGCGAATGCATCCGTGGCTGAACGCGCGGACATCCTTGTCGAACAGCTCGTGGTTCGGCGTGTCGTGCAGGTAGATGTTGAAGTCGTTCGGGAAGAGAAACTTGACCAGGCCGAGCGAGTTCTTTTCGCCGGGTGTCTGCCTCACCCGCGTCCGGCCCCCTTCCTGGTAAAGCTCGTAGTTGTTCGCCGCCAGATAACCACCGTCGGCATTCATCTTCGGAAAAATTTCCTTTTCGGCGATGCCGGGAGTGACGTTCCAGTACGGACGGAACACGACTGTCTCCATCACGTCCGAGAAAACGGGCGTCGCCTTGTCCTCGTAGTCCTGGCCGACGATGACCTTCATGTCCAGCGCCTTCTGCCCGCCGTCGTATGCCTCGAGCCGAAAAGCCGGAACGTTCACGTAGATGTAGCGCGACGCGAACGTACGGGGGAGCCAGCGAAGTCGCTCCAGGTTCGCGGCGATCTGTGCCGCGCGGTAGGCAGCGGACTGATTGAACGATGTGAGCGTCTCCCCTCCCAGGATGCTGTCGACCGCGATTCCGTGTCGCGCCTGGAACGCCGCCACCGCACCGGCGACACCGCGGTCGTAGACATTCGACGCAGCTTGCGCGCTCGACTGGCTCGCTGGTTTCGCAGTCGGCTGCGGAGCGTCCGGAACGGGGATGCCTTCGGCAGCCAGTCGCTGGCGGAGCGCGGCAAGTCTTGCCGGCGATGTCCGCTCGCCTGGCTTGACCGATTCACCGCCCGGGACTCTCTGCCATCCACCATTCACGACTATGCGCTGAAAGCGGTCGAGCTCCTTGCGGAGTCCCGCGTAATCCGGGTCCTGAGGGCGCATGCGCGCGATCGCCTTATCGATCGCGGCGGTGCGAAGAGACCTTGCAAGCGCGGAGTCGACATTCTCTTTCTCCGGATCGATGTGCCAGTTCTGTGCGACCGACTTGGGATCGACCTGCCCGGTGAGGTAATCCTCCCCGAGTGCGACGAACGAAGCCGTAAGAATAATGTCTGCGTCGGCGAGCTGATCCGCGGTGGGAGGATTTGTCTGCTCGACTCCTGCGATCGCCTGCGCCAAGGCGCCAACGGGATACGCGTCCATTCGCATCCCATCCTGCTCGGCCTGGAGCACCGAGTTGGCGAGAGCAAAGGCGCGGTCGCCATGCAGTCCGTCGGCGGCGAGCCACAGCGGGTTGTTGCCGTACATCTTGTACAGCTTCTTCGTATGTCCCCACTGATCGTCGTCGATCCTGGCGGGCGGAGAACCGGCGAGCTTCTTCTTGAGGGCGGTTTCGATCTGCGACGATGGAACGCCCTTGACGGTGGTGAGCTTCGCCGGAGCCCAGGGAGCATCGTCGGGCGACGGCCCACCACCGGTTTTGTCCGAAGAGCAGGCTGCTATCACTGACACGGCCGCGAAAAGCGCCGCAATTCTGGTTCGTATCATCGGTTGTCTCGACATCGGTCTCAGGTTGACAATCAGCCCGCTGGATGACGGGAATACCCCGAGAAGGCGAGAAATGGGCCACAGCGCAAACGCTTGTTACCGGCCTGCCAGAAATCGGCGGTTGACGGCCGCCTACAACAAGGAAAACCGCCGCCCCATTCGTCGTGAGGCGGCGGTCTCAACGTCACGTATGGTCGATCGTTTCCGGACCAGGCGGGGGCGGCGGCGGGTTGGACTCGGGCCTCGCTGCGGAGAATGTCGGAACAGGCGGCGGAGGCGGTGGCGGAGGAGGAGTTCCCTCGCGCCTTGTGGGCTTTCCACCTCCCGATGATCCGCGCTTCCGTACCGGAGTCCTTCGCCTTGGAGCGGCTTTCTTTCTGGCCGGGGCCCGCTTCGCCGACGACTTGCGGCGCGTCGTCTTTCGCGCAGCCGATTTCCTTCGCGAAGACTTCTTCACCGCGGATTTCCGCCGCGACGATTTTTTCACCGCGGTCTTTCTGCGCGCCGATTTCTTCGCTGCGGATTTCCTGCGCGAACCGGATCGCTTGCGCGCCGCGGCTCGTCTGCCAGTCGCGGATTTTCTGCTCGCCTTCTTCGCGGTCTTTCGTCTTCCCGCTTTTCGTCCCGCCATAGGAATCTCCTCGATGAAAAAGATTACTTCCCTGCGACTGTGCGCTCGCCGCGAAGCGCGGCAAGTCTGTCTCTGAAGCGTGACGTCATTCGCTCGTCCGACAAGGCCGCGGCAGCCTGCATCCGGAGCTCGAGACTCGCGGGCACGTACAACAGATAGATGGACGGCCAGGACACATCGAAAACATTGGCGACTTCGATCGCTTTACGATAGTCTCCCTTCGCCGCAAGAAGTCGTGCCAGCGTCAGGCGTTCCATCCCGCGAGGCGCGGCGAGATCCCAGACGATGTCTTCGCCGGGGACCGGCTCGGCGACGATGGCGGCGAGGAGGGACTCCGCAGCGGCGGTATCACCCCGAGCAAGGGTGGCGAAGGCGGCCATCGACCGCGCCAGCCGCGCGTCTGCAACAACCCCGCTTCTCCTGGCACGGCTCTCTAAGTCGGTCGCTATGGTCGCGGCCACGTTCGGCCGGCCGGCCATGGCCTCCCAGACACCCAGCTGCCACAGCCGTGGCACATATGGCTCACGGGAATACGCCGGACCGAATTGCGATTCGTCGTGCCGCGCGACCGATCTGGCCGGCTCCTGCATTTCCTTGTACACAGGCCCCGCCATCAGATAAAACGCAGCGCCGCCCCACTTTCTCGCGATCGCCGTATCGACCACCGCCTTCGCTTCCGCCGGCTTGCCCTGCGCCAGGAGCGCACTCCCCAGCCCGACAACCGCGCTCCATCTGCGGCCCGCGCCATCCGCTGTCGTATCGACCGCCAGAATCGCTTCGTATCCGCTCACGGCGCATGGAAGCCGCGCACCTCCGCCCTGGAAATTTTTCGACGAGCTGAGCACTGCGAGCGGGTGCCTCTTCGCGTGTTCCATCCATTGCACGCCAAGGGTACCGGCTCGCGCGCAGTCATACATGATCGTGATCTGCTGCGCGAGAACGCTGTCAGGCTCGCCTGCGAGAAAAGCCCGCACCAAAGGGCCGGCTGACTGAACATCCCCTTCGCGGAGACGAAGCTCGATCGAATGGAGAAGGAGGTTCCGGGCGGAAGGATCGAGCCGGTACGCCTCGTCGAACGCAATGCGCGCGAGAGAATCGGGATTGCCCGCGGCAGGAAGAAGATGAGTGTACACTTCGCCGAGCTGCATCCAGGCGACGGACATCTCGGGATCGATCTCGATGGCGCGATAAAGCTCGGCGGCCGCTCTCTCGGCAGAGCCTGCGATGTAAGCCTCGTATCCGCGTGCGAAGTGCATATACCTGGGCGGCATTGGACGGCTCAGCGCTGAGCGAATGAACGATTCGGCCTCGTCGGGTCTGTGATTCCAGGTGGCTGCCTGGGCGCCGCGGATCGCGGCGAGAGTGAATGTCGAGTCCCCTCGCATCGCATCCCGGTAGTGGTCGAGTGCCTCTGCCAGACGTGCGCGGCGGAAGGCCGATTCGCCGAGGAGAAAACTCGCGACCGCCTTAGGGTCACGGTCGTTCCATTCGGAGAGGATGTCGACGCTGTTCGCGCCCGACGGAATGAGCACCGGCAGCAGCGCGTTGACCGCGTGAAGGCCGGTACGCCATGCATTCGACGTGAGGCCCACGGCGCGTCCACGTGCGACCGTCGAATCGCCCGCTACGTCGTTCAGCTCGAGGAATACCTCGGACGAATCGCCACGTGCGACGATCCGGCCCATGAGGTACCACGCGGCGCGCCTGGATCTCGCGATATTCCGTGCCTCGTTTGTGGGAAGACTGCGGATGTCCTGTCTCGCCGCTGGAGAAAGGAGCGGCCACCCGTCGATCCACCTCAGCTTTCCTGCTCCGTCGAGGGCGGTTCCTATCATCGTACCGATGTCCTCGCCGACATTGCGCGGTCCCTTGAAGTCCTGGGGGACGAGCAGCGGATAGACGATGACCCTGTTGCGGTCGAGCGCAGCTTCCGCGGGGCGCATGAAGTACCACGCCGCGAAGGCGACTGCGGCCACGGTGAGCGCGCCGACAGCGGCCGCGCGGAAGCTGAACCCTTTTTGCCGCGTCGCGAACGGAGCCAGTGAAGACGGACCAGAAGCGATTCGCGTCAACGCCGGATCCTCTCCGGCTAGGGCGCCCAGCTCGCCTGTCGAATCGACACCGATGGCGGTCGCGGTAGCCGCTGATGCGTGTCCGTCTGCGAGCGCCTCGAGCGGGATTGCCGGCGCAAACGCCCTGTGGTCCTCGGAAGGGGTGAGGCCCGAGGCAGCGAACTTCTCCTCGGTGCTCACGTGCTGGATCGCGTCCTCGAGCTCGCCCGCGGTCGCGAACCGCTCCGACGGCCGCTTCGCCATCGCCTTGCGCACCAGTGCGTCGATGGAGCCGCGCACCGATCCACGCAATGCCTTGAGACTCGGCACCTCGTCCATCCAGTGCTTCGCCATCAGCGCGCGCGGATTTGCGGCCGTATACGGCGGGCGGCCTGCAAGCATCTCGTACAGCACACATCCGAGACTGTAGATGTCGCTTCGGCCGTCGACATCTTCGCCCGCTGCCTGCTCGGGACTCATGTAGGCGGCAGTTCCGACCGCGATGCCTGTGCGCGTGAGATCCTGATCGTTGACTGTCTCGACGGCTGTTGCGACTCCGAAGTCGGCCACCACAGCGTGTCCGTGCGCGAGCAGGATGTTCGACGGCTTGATGTCGCGGTGAACGAAGCCTTCCGCGTGCGCATGGCGGAGCGCGTCGGCGACCTCGCACGCAATCTCCAGCGCTTCTTCGATCGGAAGAGGCCCCTCGTTGCGGATCCGCTCCGCCAGCGTGGGCCCGTCGACGAAAGGCATCACATAGTATGGGTGCCCATTTATCGAGCCCGAGTCGAACACTGCGAGTATATGCGGATGCTGCAGGCCCGCGGTGATGCGTATCTCGCGGGTGAAGCGCTCGCCGCTGACCATGCTGGCGACGTCGGACGAGAGGACCTTGAGTGCGACGCGGTTGCCATGCCGGACGTCGCGCGCAAGATAAACCGTGGCCATCCCGCCGCGTCCGAGCTCACGCTCGATCGAATAACGGTCGTCGATGACTCCGGTCAGTGCCAATTTGCAGGGGATTGGAGGGTCGAATCCAACATATGGGACGGAAGGGGGTTCCGCGAGCCGAGCGGGATTGAAGTCGCGCGCTCGCGGTCATCACATCGTTTGCGTGAACGGCCTTACAAATCTCTGACACCATTCTGTGCAAAACCGGACAACGCTTGTCCTCGGGCAGCGTTATGAATGGTATGCACCAGGCAGCCAAACCCTTTGGACGGTGTACCCGTCTAACCAGAAGTCGCAGCCACAATAGATGAGCTGAGCCGTCGCAGCTCACACCAGGGTCCTCCACGATGCGAACTCCCAGCAGTCTCCGCAGACTTCGTGTGCCGACGATGATCGTGTTCGCGTCCCTCATCGTACCTCCCGGTTCCGTCCGCGCGCAGGCGGGGGGAGTCCATCCGCAGGCCGCACCAGTAGCCAATGCGGTGCGCCTGACGTCCGGAGTGTCCGTGGACGGCAAGCTCGACGAAGAAGTGTGGCGCACGGCGCCGGCGATAACGGAATTCCGCCAGTCTCAGCCCAACGAAGGCAAGCCGGGAACACAACGGACAGAGGTGAGGTTTGCCTACGACGACCAGGCGATCTACATCGGCGCGAGAATGTTGGACTCGCTGGGCGGCAAGGGAGTGGTGACACGGCTTCTTCGTCGCGACGCTCTCAGCGAGAACGACAGTGACATCTTCGAGATCACGTTCGACAGTTATCACGACCACAGCTCGCGCTTCATCTTCTGGCTCAATCCCTCGGGATCGAAGCGCGACGGAACCGGCGATCCGACCTGGGATCCGGTATGGGAAGGGAAGGCGCAGATCGATTCAGCAGGATGGACCGCTGAGCTCCGCATTCCGTTCAGCCAGCTCAACTTCTCGCGCGACGTGGATCAAACCTGGGGCATCCAGGTGATCCGCTTCGTTCACCGCCTGAACGAGCGCGTGCATTTTGCGTGGTGGCCCAACAACGAAGTCGGCGGGCCGCAGCGGTACGGTCATCTCGAGGGGATCAAGATCTCGGAGCGCCCCCGGGGGATGGAGCTTCTTCCCTATACGGTGGGCCGCGCCCGCTACGTACGCCCGCTCGATCCGTCGAACCCGTTCACGAAGACGAGCGACAAGGACTATCGCATCGGCGCCGATCTCAAGTATCGGCTCACGTCGAACCTGACGCTGAACGCGACGTTCAACCCTGACTTCGGACAGGTCGAAGTCGATCCAGCAGTGGTGAACCTCTCGGCGTTCGAGACGTTCTTCTCGGAAAAGCGGCCGTTCTTCATCGAAGGCCAGAACGCCTTCGGCTTTGGCAACTTCAACTGCTTCTTCTGCAGCAACGTGAGCAGCCTGAGCCTGTTCTATACGCGGCGCATCGGCAGGAGTCCCCAGCTTTTCCCATCGGGCACCTACGTCGATCAACCCGAGAATGCCACGATACTCGGCGCCGGAAAGATCACCGGCAGGACGAAGAACGGATATCTCCTGGGAGTTCTCGACGCGGTGACGCGAAAGGAGATGGCCAGCGTGATCACCGTGGATCCCTCGAACGGCGCGCGCTTCGAATCCAAGTCGGAGGTCGAGCCGCTGTCGAACTACTTCGTCGGGCGGGCGCGGAAGGAATTCCAGGGAGGCGCGCACTCAGTTGGCGGAATACTCACGTCGGTCGACCGCTTTACGAGCGATTCTCTCGCTGACGCGAGACTGCCGAGTGCGGCGAGAAGCCTCGGGTTCGACTGGTTCACTTCGTGGAAGAACCGCGCGTACTCCTTCATGGGACAGTACGCATTGAGTGACGTGCGCGGATCGACGCTCGCCATGCAGCGTCTCCAGCGGTCGAGCGCGCGGTACTTCCAGCGGCCCGATCGCAAAGTGAGCGGCAACGGACTGTTCTCGAACGAGTTCGACCCCGAAGCAACCTCGTTGAGCGGTTATGGCGGCTACGCGCGTCTCGCCAAGGACGGCGGTACGTGGCTGTGGGAGGGAATGGTCAACTATCGAAGCCCCGGCTTCGAGACAAACGACATCGCGTTCAACACGACGTCCGACTACGTCTACGTGAACGCGAACTTCGCGCGCTCGGTGACGAAGCCGGGCCGGATTTACCGCAACTATTTTGCTGTGATCGGCGTGCAGCAGCAGACCAACTACGATGGCGACCTGACCGATCGCGAGTACTCCGCCGGAATATTCGGGCAGCTGCTCAACTTCTGGCAGGCTAACGCGTTCGTCATCCGCGTTCCAAAGTTGATGGATGACAGGCTGCTGCGTGGCGGGCCGGTGGTGAAGAAGCGCGGATACAGGTACCACCAGATATTCCTGGGAACGGACGCGAGAAAGGCCTTGTCGTTCTCCATCAATCCGAGCTTCAACGATTTCGACTACGGTCCTGATGCACTCAACCTGAACATCAACACGACGTGGAAGCCGACGTCGAACGTGCAGCTTTCGCTCGGTCCATCGTACAGTCGCAGCGGGTCAGTGAGCCAGTTCGTGACGTCGATTGCGGATCCCACGGCGACCGCCTTCTACGGTCGGCGCTACATCTTCGCTTCGTTCAACCAGAAGCAGCTCGCGATGAGCACGCGGGCGAACGTCACGTTCACTCCGACGCTGACCTTCGAGCTGTTCGCGCAGCCGCTCATTGCGAGTGGCGATTACATCGAATTCCTGGAGTACGTCGCACCGCGCCAGCGCACGCTGCACACATTCAGGGGAGACGAGGTCAGCGCGACGATCGTCGACGGGCAGAGGCGGTACGCGATCGATCCTGATGGACCTGCCGGACCGGCGACCTCGTTCCAGGTAGGCGATCCCGACTTCAACTTCCGGGCTCTCAGGGGCAACGCGGTCGTGCGGTGGGAGTATCGGCCGGGCTCGACACTCTTCTTCGTGTGGCAGCAGAACAGGTCCGACACCGAGCC
>JBDTRZ010000050.1:0-21189 GCA_039931395.1 Gemmatimonadales bacterium | reverse complement strand
AGTATCCGCGAGATCCGTGTGATCCGCTAATCGTTTCTCCTGCTGTTGGATTGTCGCAGATGGTTGCTATGATTACGTAATGACCCTCGCCGCAGCCACGACGTCATTCTCGCCTATCACGAACGCCCCACACGAAGCCTCCCCTTCGCAGCGTCTGGCGATCGAGGCGGAGCCGGGGCCTGTGCTCGTGCTCGCCGGCCCGGGTGCGGGCAAGACCTACTGCCTGATCGAGCGGATCCGCTTCCTCGTCGAGCAGAAGGGCGTCGATCCTGCGCGCATCTGCGCGTTCACGTTCACCAACAAGGCGGCCGGCGAGATCGCGTCGCGTCTCGAGAATTTTCTCGGTCCCAACGCACAGCACGTGAAGCGCGGAACCATTCACGCTTTCTGCGCGGAGCTTCTGCGCGAATTCGCCGAGCAGGCTGGGCTACAGCCCGGGTTCGGGATCGCGGATGAGGATTATCAGCTCAGCGTTCTCCGCCGGATCGGCGTTCCCACCAAGTGGCAGAAGCGGACGCTCAAGGCGTTCACGTCGTATCGCTTTCAAAGTGACTACGTCATGCATGAGAACGACCAGCCACGGTTCGCTGCCTACTCGAAGTTTCTCGCGAAGCGAAACCTTGTCGATTTCGACATGCTCATCCTCAAGGCGGCCGAGCTTCTGCGGATCGATTCCGTCGCTGCCGACATTCGCGACCGCTGGGACGCAGTGCTGGTGGACGAGTTCCAGGATCTCACGCCCGTCCAGTACATGGTCATCCGCGCTCTCGCGAAAGATCATCGCAATCTCTTCGTCGTAGGCGACGACGAGCAGTCGATCTACTCGTGGGCCGGCGCGAGCCCGCAGGTCTTCAGGGACTTCGTCAACGACTTCGAGCTCGTCAAGCCGACGACTGAGCTCGCGGAGAACCGGCGCTGCCCGCGCGAAGTAATCGACCTCGCTCGGCGTCTGGTCAACTTCAACACTCCGATCTTCCAGCACCGGTCACACGCAGGTTCGGACCGGGCTTCCTCCTTCCCTGTCGTTGCGCATGAGTTCGCGAGTGGAGAAGAAGAGCTCGCATGGGTCATTGCCGATCTTCGTCGCGACCACGAAGCTCACGGCCTCCGCTGGGGAGATTACGCTCTTCTCTATCGCACGAACGAGATGGGCTACGCCTCTGAAGCACAGTTCCTGACGGCAGGCGTTCCGTGCCGTATGACCCATGGCCGCGCGTTGTCCGATGACTCGGTAGTGCGATACGTGATCGCCGCCCTGCGCGTCATCGCCGATCCCACGGACACAATCCACCACGAATCCTTTCTGCAGGTCGTGCTTCCCCGCTCTCTCTTCGACAGCGTGCTTGCAAAGGCGCGGGACAAGAAGCGTGACCTGCTCTCACACCTCGAGCGCACCACTCGCCGGCTGCCAAAGGAGCACGAGGATGGGCGCAAGCTGCGGCGCGGAATCGCTGCTCTGAGAAACCTCGCCGCACTGGGAATGCGGCACGACCAGATCGTGCCGCTCGTGAACGAGCTGTTGTCACAGCGCGTCGGCGAGTATCGGACGATGCTCGAGGACAACCACGACGAGCTGTCCGATCCCGCCGAGAATACTGAGGTGGTCGCTCTCGCTGCTCGACTCGCCGAGGCGCTCGACTTCGGCCGCACGGTCTGGATCCCTCGTCTTGGCGGCATCGAGATAGGTCTCAAGGGCATGCTGACCGGGATCGGAATAAACCGTGTCCAGCTCGGTGGATATCCGACTGCGGATGCAGTCTCGATCGGTCATTCGGACTGCAGGTCGCTCGGGATTGCGCTTGGTGTGTTCAAGGCGTTGCAGCTCCTGAGGAGTCGCGAGTTCACCAACCATTTCCGCGATTTCACCGCAGTGGACATCGAGACTACCGACAGCGACGTCTCGCGTGCGGAGCTCGTCGAGATTGCGGCCGTGCGCGTTCGGCAAGGACGCGTGGTTGACGAATTTCATTCGCTCGTCAGGCCCGGCGTTCCGATCTCTCCTGGCGCTTTCGAAGCTCACAGAATCACGGAGCAGGAGGTCAGCGAAGCGCCGTCTTTCGAGGAGGTCTGGCCCCGCTTCCGCGACTTCTGCGGACGCGATGTCATCGTCGCGCACAACGGCCACAATTTCGATTTTCCAATTCTGCGGCGGATGGCCGGAGAGGCCGAGTTCACCGACTTCTACACCTACGATACTCTCATCCTCGCGCGGGAGCTTCTCACCGGCAGCGCGTCACTCGGCAATCTGGCGCGGGTCTACGGCATCCCGGCCGGCCAGGCGCACCGCGCTCTCGACGATACGACAACTCTCGCCCATGTGTTCCTGGCATTGGGTGAACAGAAAGTCGTCCGCGCGCGGAAGACGACGCTCGACAGTCTCCTGGATCATCTCGGTGTCAGTCTCGCGTTGAGCGACCGCGAGTCGCTGTGCGAGGAGGCCGAGCGTCTGCGCCATCTGTCGAAGTTCTATGCGCTCGGCCGGTACACACAGTGTCTCGATTTCTATAGAAGCGAGTTCGATGCATGCGTCGATGCCGCAGTGCCGACCGTCGACGACCTCATCGACCTGCTCGGCGGCGAGGATCTCCGGTTGAGATTGCGCACGGAGAAGACCGCGGACGAGCGCTATCCTGAAGCGATGCTCCGCTTGAGACCGCTTCTCGGTGCGCAGGAGGGAAAACCGCTCGGGGAACAGATCGCCGGCGTGCTCGAGCGCATCACGTTGTCGAAGTGGGATGGTGTCGAGGCCGACCGGCAACGCGTCAACCTGCTCACTCTTCATTCGACGAAAGGTCTCGAGTTCTCACGAGTCTACATACTCGGCACCGACAACGCGGGGTTCGGAAGAAAGGACAGGAAATCGAAAGCCGAAATTGAGGAGTTGAGGCGGCTGCTTTACGTCGGCATGACGAGAACGATGGAGCGGCTCGTTCTCACCTGCGCGTGCGTCAGGAATGGCGAAGATTGCGGTGGGCACTCGCTGCTCGATGAGCTGGAGCTTGTGCCTCAATCACCGACGATATGACTGCTGAAGTGAGCTGGACCGTCGCGGTTGGCGATGAAAAGACCAGCGCTGTTTTCGAGCCGGCGACAAAAATCGACAGCGGGGTCGTTTTCGTGTACGCGCATGGCGCGGGGGGAAACATGAACGACCGGGCCATGCTCGCGATGGCGAATGAGCTTCGCTCGCGTGGGTTGGGTGTCGTGCGATTCAACTTCCTCTACTCGGAAAAAAAGTCAGGTCGCCCCGACCCGATGCCGAAGCTCGAGGCAACTTTCGCTGCGGTAGTCTCACGCGTCCGCGAGGAGCTCGCACCAAGGACGCTCATCATCGGTGGCCGCTCCATGGGCGGCCGCGCCGCGTCAATGATGGCCGCGAAGAAATTTCCCTGCGACGGGCTGCTTCTGTTTGCGTATCCTCTTCATCCCCCCGGCCAGCCGACAAAGCTCAGGGATGCGCACCTGCCATCGATCGAGGCTCCGGTCCTCTGCTTCAACGGCACCCGCGATCCTTTCTGCACACCTGATCTGATGGAAGCCGCTCTGAAAACGGTGAAGACGAAATGGCAGATGCACTGGGTGGAAGGCGCCGATCACAGCTTCCACGTTCTCAAGTCTTCGGGTCGAACTGACGCTCAAGTCCTAGACGAGATCGGTGAGGCGACGGGTGCCTGGCTCGCCACGCTGGCGACGGATTGAATAGATGAGGGACCAATGGATGGCTTCGAGGCGGGGGATGTAGCTAGCGTCGAACATGGCGCGAGTTGAATTGATCGAGGAAGCGCTCACGCATTCAGCGATCGGCGCATTCTTCGAGGTTTACAACACCCTCGGCTTCGGATTCCTGGAGCACATCTACACAAAGGCGATGGAGCGTGAGCTCATCGCGCGGGGTTATACCATTGCTCGCGAAGTTTCCATCCGCATCTCATATAAAGGCGAGTATATAGGTATCCAGCGCCTCGACATGATCGTGGATGGGAAGCTGGTGGTTGAAACGAAATCAACCACGCATCTCCATCCGCAGGCCGCTCGTCAGCTCCGCAGCTATCTCAAAGGATCCGGGCTCGAGATAGGCCTTCTCCTTCATTTCGGCCCCGAGGCAAAGTTCTACCGGCAGGTTCTCAGCAACAAGAAGGGCGACTTAGCGGATCGCGCTGATCTCGCGGATACTACAAAACCCTAATAAAACGATTGGGCTGATCACGCTGATCTCGCGGATACTACAATAAATTCTTGAGACTTTTATCCGTGAGATTCGCGTGATCAGCCCAATCGTTTTTCTCGTTTTTGATTTTCAGACCTGATCGATATCCGCTGCTGCCTTGTCGAGGATCTCCTTGATCTTCCGAATCTGCTCCGCCGATCTGGATGAGCTCTTCGATCCGTAGATCGCCTTCGCGACATCCTTGAGCCCGCGGTTCACTTCCATCATCGGCTCGCCGAAGATGTTCTGCGCGAACTCGGCGATCTTCGAGAAGATGTCGTCGATCAGCGGCTGGTTTTCAGCCAGGTGTGCGCGGCCTTCGTCCGTGATCTCGTAGATCTTCTTCCCGCCCTCTTCAGGCCGAGCGCGAGCGTAACCGAGGTCTTCGAGTAAAGTGAGGGTCGGGTAGACCGTGCCCGGGCTCGGTGAGTACATGCCTCCGAACCGGTCTTCGATCTCCTTGATGATCTCGTATCCGTGACGCGGTTTCTCGTCGAGCAGCCGAAGGATCACGAACTTGAGATGTCCCTGATCGAACATCCGGCCGCCGCCGAACGGGCCGCCGCCGAAGGGCCCGCCGCGTGACCTGCCTCGTCCGCCCCAGAATGAGGAGGGATCGAAGCCAAAACTCTCCGGGCGTATCGAGAACGCCCAGGCGTGTCCAGTCCCGCAGTGTCTGCCGTGCATAGCGCCACCCTCGAGCCAGTAGGAGGTTAGTAGACCGGTGGAGGACCTAACCTCCAATCCAGATACTACTGCCGATATGTCGTTACGCCGCAGAAGTTATATCTGACGATATATCTGCGCAAGAGGCCTCAAAAAAGTCCTCTTCTGAAATTCCATCGGCACCTTCCCGGCGTAAACGTGTATTTACAACGCTCTCCTTCTCAGGGCGTCCGCCCGAAGTTCACGCTCCCTTCGTCCGTCGGTGATCGTCTGATGAATACAGCGCTGCGTACTCTCGTGCTCGTTTCCGGTGTCGGCCTCGCGATACCATTCCTCGGCGGATGCCGGGACAATCCTCGGAAAACCGCGGACATTCTCGCGCAGGACAGCACACTCGACCTCGCGGTCATGTCGGCGAATCAGGATACGGCGTCGCCAGTGGAGAGGGACAGTCTCGCTGTCGCACTCGACAGCCTCGCTCCTGCCGGCCCGAGTGTCGTTGCGGAAAACCCGGCGCCGGTCGCCGTCGCCGCCCTTCCGCAAATGTCGGCTTCACGATCAAAACCGGTAGCACGTAGATCCACGACAACGCGCGTACAGTCGTCGCCGGTTGTTCGTCACGCCCGGATTTCGCGCTCAGCACGTCGGTCGACCACCGGTTCGGAGACTCTAGGCGCTACAGGAGCAGTTCCCACGTCGACAGCGAGCGAGCGAATCGTCAGCCGTACGACCGTGCGTCCATCGGGAACGATCTCCGCCGGATCGGAGCTCGCGCTCGTCGCAGGCCAGCGGGTCTGCACGTATGCCAGCAGAGTGGGCGACGAGTTCACAACTCTCCTCACCGAGTCTGTCGTGGGGACGAATGGAACGGTGATTCCGCGGGGAGCGATGGCCGTCGCCGAAATCTCCTCGCTGAAGAAGAAGAATGCCGGATTCGGACTGCGTATCAGCTCCATCACCTTCGCGGGCAAGACATATCCCGTCATATCACACGTGAATTACACCGAAGTGGAGAGAGTCCGATCGAAGGCTCGCACCAATGCGCGCGCGGTCGCAGCGGGTGCCGGTGCAGGTGCGATACTCGGAGGAGTCGTGGGCGGCGGAGCCGGATCGGCCGTGCTCGGAGCCGCTGGTGGAGCAGCAGCCGGCGCAGCAGTCGGCAGCCGCGGCGCACGCTACGACGGATGCATCCCCGAGCGTGGCCGAATCACGGCTCAGCTCACCGAGCCGCTGATGATCTAGCGTCCGACTCTTGATAACTTCCTCGGTTTGAGCGACGATTCCGCCCCAGAGTTCTCAACCTGGAGAAAACATGGCCGATATCGAAACTCCCGAAGGAAAGAAAAGAACCGGACTGTCCAACTGGGTGCTGATCCTGCTGACGATCGTCGCAGCTCTTCTCGCCTGGTGGTACATCAAGATGACGCCGTAGAGATCCGCCCATCGACTCAGCGTCATCGCTCCAGGCTCAAAGCAGGCAAGTCCCCCACAATCATAGATGTCGACCGAAGCAACCCGACCCGATGGTCGGCAGTTGCTTGTCGAATACAAGCCGCCTCATTCGTCGCAGATGATGAGGCACTTGTAACACAGTTGTTTCGGTATATGTTCGGGATAATGAGTCAGGACTAGATTGCCTGATCTGTTAGGAGACCCTGATGCAGTTCGCTGAGAGATTCATTCGCCGCCCTGTGCTGTCGAGCATGATCAGCCTGGGGATCGTGCTTGTCGGTGTGATCGGATACACGCGTCTTCCCGTCCGTGAGTTTCCGGATGCGGACCCGCCAATAGTATCGGTCACGGTCATTCTTCCTGGGGCGAGCCCGCAGGTTGTCGAGTCCGCTGTCACCGACGTGCTCGAGGAGGAGCTGTCGAGTGTCGAAGGGATTCGCTCGCTGACGAGTGCGAGCCAGGAGCAGGTCAGCACGATCACCCTCGAGTTCACTCTCGACCGCGAGATTGAAGCTGCTGCTCAGGACGTGCGCGACAAGGTTTCACGCGTGCGGGGTCGTCTGCCCGAAGACGTGGAAGAGCCGGTGATCGCGAAGCAGGAAGCCGACGCGTTCCCGATCATGTTTCTCGCGCTGACATCGAAGACCTACGACTTGATGGAGCTGTCGGACATCGCCGACCGCCAGATCAAGCCGCGGTTGCAGACAATTCCGGGCGTCTCGGGCGCACCCATCTACGGAGAGCGGCGCTTCGCGATGCGCGTGTGGCTCTCGCCGGCTGAATTGGCGGCGCGTGGTCTGACCGCTCAGGACGTGGAGTCGGCGATCCGCACGCGAAGCGTCGAGATTCCGGCCGGTCGAATCGAGTCGGACCGCCGCGAGTTCTCAGTCCGCTACCTGGGCGAGATGAGAACGCCGGACGAGTTCGCCAACATTACTGTCGCGAGCGGCAACGGCGAGCTCGTGAAGCTCGGTGACGTCGCCCGCGTGGAGCCTGGCCCCGAAGACGAGAGGTCGGTCACACGCTACTCCCGCGAGCCGTCGATCTTCATCGGCGTCGTACGCCAGTCCAAGGCGAATGTGCTCGATGTGGCGAAGGGAGTTCAGGCGGAGCTGCCGGGAGTGCGCGCGTCACTTCCTCCCGGCGTCGAGCTCCACATGGCGTTCGACGGATCTGTGTTCGTGCAGCGCTCGATTCTCGAGGCACAGGAAACACTGCTGCTCACAGCGGGCCTGGTGATCCTCATCATCTTCCTGTTCCTGGCCACCGCTCGCGCGACGATCATTCCGGCGATTGCCATCCCTGTCTCGATCATCGGCACATTCGCGGTACTCGGTGCGTTCGGCTATTCGGTCAACACGCTCACTCTGCTGGGATTGATCCTCGCGATCGGCATCGTCGTCGACGACGCGATCATCGTGATGGAGAACGCGTACCGTCATCAGGAAGAACTGCACGAGGACCCGCAGACGGCGGCGATCAACGGTACGCGGGAGATCACGACGGCTGTGATCGCGACGACTGTCTCGCTGCTCGCCGTGTTCTCGCCGCTGCTCTTTCTCACTGGTGCCACCGGGCGACTCTTCAACGAGTTCGGTGCGGCGGTCGGTGGAGCGGTGTTGATCTCGGGCATCGTCGCGCTCACGCTGACGCCGATGTTGTCGGCGAAGATCCTCCGAGTGCAGGCGCGGGAATCGCGTTTCCACCACGCAGTCGGCGTCGTACTGAACGGCATCACGGGGCGGTACACACGCCTGCTCGAGCGCGCGCTCGCGCGTCCGTTCCTGGTGATCAGCGGCGCCGCGGCGCTCACACTTGGCGCGGTGTTCCTTTTCACATCGCTCAAACGTGAGTTCGTGCCGCCGGACGACCGCGGATTCTTCTTCACATTCGTGGTCGCGCCCGAAGGTGCGACAGTCGGTTACACCGACGGCTATCTGAAGGAGCTCGAGGGCATCTTGCACAGCACCAAGGGCATTCGGTCGAGCTTCGCCGTCATCGGGTTCGGCGGCCCGCCAAGCTCCGGCTTCCTCGGCGCGATTCTCGAGGACTGGGATGAGCGCGATCGATCGGCACAGGAGATAATCGGTGAAGTTCAACCGAAGTACTTCGGCGTGCCCGGCGTGTTTGCATTCGCGATCAACCCGCCGGCATTTGGGGGGTTCGGGGCACCGGTGCAGTTCGTCGTGCAGAACCGGGATTTCGAGGCGCTCGTCAAGGGCATGGATACGCTCATGGCGCGTGCAAGCACGATTCCCGGGCTGCTCAACGTGGACACCGATCTTCGCGTCACGAAACCGGAGCTCGTTGTAACGCTCGACCGGGATCGCGCGGAAGATCTCGGCGTACCCGCGCGCGACATCGCCACGACTCTTCAGACATTGCTCGGCGGACGCGACGTCAGCCGTTTCACTTCGGACAACAAGCTCTACGACGTGATCCTGCGGCTCGATCCCAAGGAGCGCGCGACGCCGTCCGACATATCAGGGTTGCAGGTTCGCGGCAGGAACAACACGCTCGTGCCACTCGATGCGGTGACAAAGGTCGAGGAGCGCATCGGTCCACGACAGCTCAACCACTTCAACCGCGTGCGGTCGTTCACGTTGTCGGCGAGCATGGCGCCTGGCTTCACTCTCGGCGAAGCGCTCGATTCGATGAACGCGGCAGCGGCGAAGGTGCTGCCTCGGGGAAGCACGGTGGACCTCGCCGGCGAGTCTCGCGAGTTTCGCGAGAGCGGAGGCGCGCTGTATTTCGCGTTCGGGCTCGCTCTGATCTTCGTGTTCATGGTCCTCGCGGCGCAGTACGAATCGCTCCTGCACCCGTTCACCGTATTGCTGGCGGTGCCGCTCGCCGTCACCGGTGCACTCGCGGCGCTCTGGATCGCGCGCTCGACACTAAACGTCTACAGCCAGATCGGAATGATTCTCCTGATCGGACTCGTGTCGAAGAATTCTATTCTGCTCGTGACATACGCCAACCAGCTTCGGCTTCAGGGCCACGATGCGATCTCCGCGATGCGCGAGGCCGGACGCATTCGATTGAGACCTATTCTTATGACGTCGGTCGCGACGATCTTTGGCGCGCTGCCGATCGCACTCGGCCTCGGTGCGGGCGCCGGCAGCCGCCGTCCACTCGGTTACTCGATCATCGGCGGAATGCTCCTCTCGACGATGCTGACGCTGTTCCTCGTGCCGTCTGTGTTCGTGGCGTTCGAGCGCCTGCGCGCGCGCCGATCCCATCCGGTTGCACATGGTGCAGGCGACTACCAGCCGGTCTCGACAGCGGCACCTTCCCCGGAGGCGCGGTGATTACGCGGAACGCAATGTCGTCCGTTCTTCTGGCTGCGCTTCTGGCAGCGAATGGTGCTGCGCTCCCTTCCCTCGCATTCGGACAAGGCGTGAGCGACAGCGTACCCGTCGTCACTCTCGCTGAAGCGCGGCGGCGTTCAGTGTCGGTGGATCCGAATTCCGTGGCCGCGCGAAATCGAGTCGACGCTGCGGCCTGGGAGCGTCGCGCCGCGAAGGCGAACCTGTTCACTCCCAACCTGAGAGCAGGCGGCACATACACTCACTTCTCCGACCCCTTCTTCAACTTCGGCACTGGAAGCGTCAGTCCCAATTCAACCAGTGCGACACTCGAGGCGAGCTACACTCTGCTCGGCGCGGGAAAGTTCGGCGATCTGAAGAGCTCGCGAGCCTCGCTCGAGAGCGCCGAAGCGACGGAGATGGTTGCCCGGTTCCGTACCGCGCTCGAGACGGACGCCGCCTATTTCGCTGTGCTCGCGGACCGCGAGCTTGCCCGTGTGGCAGCCGAACGGTTACGGCGCGCCGAGGAGCAGCTGGGAATCGCTCGGGTGCGTGTGGTCGCGGGAGAGGCGATCGCGTCGGATTCGCTTCAGCTCCTGCTCGAGGTGAGCCGTGCCCGTCTCGGAATACTCAGCAGGGATTCCGCGGTAGTTGCATCGAGGCTTCGACTCGGCAGGCGGATCGGGCTGGATGGTCCGGCCGAAGCCGCGCCGCTCGATACCGCAAGGCCGCCGGCGCTGCCCATTACTCAGGAAGAAGCGATCGCCGAGATGCGGCTGCGCGGTCCCGATGTCGAGGCGGCGCGTGCTGAGGAGCGCAGTGCGAGCGCCGACGTTCTCGCCCAGCGTGAGCGCTACTTTCCCGAGATCCACTTCGGCGCGACGATGGGTGCGTACGACTCCGAGTTTTTCCCGTCGGCCCTCAAGCGGAATCAGTACGCCATCACAGTCGGAATACCGATCTGGAACGGCGGGACTCGCGAGCTCGCAGTGGCGCGTGCGCGCGCCGACCGCAACATAGCCAGCGCGATTCGCCTGGATCGCGAGCGCGGTGCCGGTCAGGTGATGGCCCAGGCGTACCACGGTTATGTCACGTCCCGCGCGGGAATCGATTTCGCGTTGATCGGCGTGGCCGCTGCGACAGAGAATTTTCGCGTGCAGCGCGCGCGCTACCGCGAAGGAGCGACGACGATTCTCGATCTGCTCGAGGCGCAGGTGGCCTTGAGCGAATCGCAGGCAGCGCTCATTCAGTCGCGCTATTCGACTCGCTTTGCACTGGCGCAGATCGAAGCGTTGCTCGGGCGCCGCATCTTCGAAGCATCGAGCACTCCGAACGTCCGCTGAGGCGAACACATGACGAGCCCAAAGCAGAACATGAAGCAGTTATGGTACACCCGGCGGAGTCTGGTTCTCACGGTCATCGCGATAGCGGTAATCGTGCTCATCGGCGCGTTGACGATGGGCCGCGGTGACAAGAAAGCAGCGGGTGCCGGAGGACCTGGAGGGCTTGGCGCAGGAGGGCCCATGTCCATGCCGCCCATGCCTGTCGACGTCGATACCGCGCGTGTTCGGCCGATCGTCGATGCTGTTCGGGCCACCGGTCGAATCGAAGCGGTGCAGGCAGTGGACCTTCGTTCTGACGAGCAGGGACGCGTCACCTCACTGCTCTTTCGCGAGGGGCAAATCGTTTCCAGGGGTGCGGCGCTCGTCAGGATAGACGATGCAATGCTGCGTGCGCAGGCCGAGCGTGCGGATGCGGATCGCGATCTTGCGCGGCAGCAGCTCGAGCGTGTTCGCCGGTTGCGGGATCAGAATGCGGCGACGCCCGCGGATCTCGAGCGCGCTGAAGCTGCGGCGCGCAGTGCGACCGCCGGTCTCGCGGTACTGCAGCTGCAGATCGCTCGGAGCACCGTGCGCGCTCCCTTCTCCGGAGTGGTCGGACAGCGCTTCGTGAGCGTCGGGGACTACGTCACGCCCGCAACGCCGTTACTCACATTGCAGACCATCGATCCGCAGCGAGCCGTGATCGAGGTTCCTGAGCGTCACGCGGTGAGCTTGCGTCCCGGCCAGACAGTGGAGTTCACTGTTGCGGCTGAACCGGGACGAACGTTCGCGGCGCGGGTGGACTTCATTGATCCGGTGGTGCAGCGAGAGAACCGCACCATCATGGTGAAGGGACTCGCGCCCAATCCTGGCCGAGTTCTCAGGCCCGGGATGTTCATCGAGGCGCGGCTGGCGACGGCGACGCGTGCCAACGCTGTCGTGATCCCCGAGGATGCAGTGCAACCGCTACGGACCGCGAACATCGTGTGGGTGGTGGACAAGGGGAAAGCGAGCCGGAGAGTGGTGACACTCGGCGCGCGTTATCAGGGTGTTGTCGAGGTGCTGAGCGGAGTCAAGGCGGGCGACGTCGTGGTAGTCGGAGGTCTGGAGCGAATGGGCGAGGGGATGCCGCTCGCGGGTAAGACTCGCACGTCGCTGAAATGATTTCGGCTTCGGCAGCGTCTATGACGTTTTGGAACCGGATTTGACGGACGAAACCGGATCAGGGACGGGTACTGCAAAGGTCAGTATCAGTCGAGGAATCTGAGCCCTTCGCGATCGACAGACCTTTCTTTTTGCTGTTAAAACAAACCAGTCAAACCTTGAACGGACAAGAGATTTGTCGACTGGTGACGAACTCACAGTTGGTCCCCGTCCCTTGATCCGGTTCGTCCGTTAAATCCGGTTCCAAACGTCATAGACCTCGCGGTGACGGAGAGAATCGCTGGGGTCGGCTGCCACGAAGCATAGGTCATGACTCTGACGCGCCCATCATTTCGAGCCTCTTCACGATATCCTCACGCAGATTCGCCGGTTCGAGAACTTCAGCGTCCGGACCATACTGAAGGACGTGCCGCACGCCCCATTCTGCGTCTGCCAGTGGGTGTTCGATCGTGAGGGATCCATCGGCATCAGCCAATACGCCCTCACGCTCGGCGATCCACCGAGCGATCCGTGAAGAATACCGGACCTTCATGCCCGCCGACGGAAGCTCAGACTTGAGCCCCTTCCCTTTTTGCAGCGTCTCGCTGACTGAAAACCCGGCCGGAATCTCGTATCTGTCGGGAAGTGCCGAAGCGTCTTCCACCCTGTCCATGCGAAAGACGCGAAGTCCCTCGCTCGACTCGCAATACGCGACCGCGTACCACATTCCGCTCGCCGGCACGATCGCATATAGCCTCACAACTCGTGTACTTGTCTCGTCCGAGCCGCTTCGCCGATAGGTGATTTTCGCTTTCCGGTGATCGCGAAGGGCTTTCCGAAGCTCATCGAGGTATGGTAGTCCCTCGGTCGGGGCGATCTCAGCGTGCCGTAGCGCTGGCTCGTCATGATCCGACGGTAGTCGGGCAATGACTTCACGAAGGCGTTCTCTCGTCCGCTCGATCGCAGTCGTTTCATCTGGCGGCCGTTCAGCACGCAGCATCGCAAGGCCGAGCTCGAGAGCGCAGAGCTCTTGAAGCGTCAGTCCCATCGGCCGGAGGAAATGGTCCGAGGTCACCTCGACGGTGTCGGGACCGATGTAGATCTGCATTCCCTCGATGAATCCGCCCGGGGCACCATGATGGTCGGCGAGCGACTTCAGATCGCTGAGCAGAACGTCCTTCTCGACTCCGGCTCGCTTCGATATCTCATCGATGTCGTGCTCGTGACCGTCTGCAATCTCGGGAATGACGCGAAGGATGCGCCGCAACTGTCTCGCTGCCGTATTCGTCATGTTGAACCGGCGTAAACTGCGTGAGTCTCTCTGATCTGCCTGTTGAATTCGGTGACTAGCTGTTCGGGCGCGATCGGAACCGCCTCACCGCCGAATGAGAGCAGCCATCTGGCGAACGAGTCGACTCGGTGAAATCTGAACTTCCTTCTGTCGGCAGCACCTTCGACGGCGACGCCAAGTCGCGCCGCTGCTTTCGACGCTCCTGTTCCGCCGAGGAAATCCACAATTGCGTCGTTCCCGTCGGTTTCGCCCAGCTCCCATGACTGCTTCGACCGCGCGTGCTGGCGCAGGTTGAACTCTTCGGGAATCTCGTAGTCGGCACTTTGCGCCTTCGCGGAGTTGAGCTCGAGATTCCACATCCGGTTTAGCCTGAAGTTGCGGAGCTCGCTTTTGTCGGCGTCTCGTCCAGCCAGATACCAGTGAGAGCTAAGAAAGAAGAGACCGTATGGCTCGACCTTGCGGCGCGCGTTCCGGTCAGTGGACATCGTGTGGTAGTCGAAGCTCACGACCTTGCGTCGCTCGAGAGCATCGTTGAGGAGTTCGAAGATGTTCTCCTGCCGCATCGGTGCCGAGACAGCCATGGTCGAGTCGCCGGCAATCTCCGATAGCGGAATCGGCAGATCGAACGACAGCTTTCTGATCGCCGACTCCGCCTCTTCGGCCATGACAGGATCGCCGAGCGCACGGACTCTCTCTGCGGCGTCGGATACGATGCCGAGCTCATCGGGCTCGAACACGAGGGACGCGAGCGCGCGGTAGCCGTACTTGTCGGGCTTTCTGGGAGTGGATCCCGGCTTGCCCCCGCGCGCTGCAAGCGACAGGTACGGCATGTAGAACCCTTTGCGATCGAGCTTGTACCCTGAGGCCTCTCCCGCATCGTCCTGGAACGGAACAGTCTCGACCGATATCCCGAACGACCTCAGCTCGTCCTTGTCGCGCTCGAACATGCGCATGACGGCGTCCCGCTTCTTCGATCCGTCCCCGTATGCGGGTACGTCTCGAGCCAGCTCCTCGAATGTCGCCGGGTAGTGACGGCGGAGGAGTGCTGCGATGAGGTCAGTCCAGCGTTGAAGCTTGGGTTCGCGAGGAGACATTTAGTTCCGATTAGCTACTTATTCTCGGGTTGCCCGATTCGGGGCCGCCAACCGAAAGTACGCTACCCATCCGACAGCGACAGGGCAGGCTGTCAGACCCCCAGGGCAACTTATGTCGGCAATTGTGTTGCGTCTGGAGTCATCCGGACCAACATTGGCTTGACTGGCCCAACAGCGAGCTCGCAGTCTGTAGCCCGCAATCCGGAGTAGTTGTCGATGTTGCTCAACGAAACCAGACTCTCCCTCTCAGCAACCGACCTTTCCAACTTCCTTGGCTGCCGGCACCGCACCGCGCTCGACATGGCCGTCGCATACGGAAACCGGCCAAAGAACCCGCGCCGTCCAGATCCTGTTCTGGAAATGCTTTACGCCCGAGGGCTCGAGCACGAGCAGCGATACGTAGACTCGCTCAAGGCAGCAGGACGCGAAATCGTCAACCTCGCCGACCTGTTCAAGGACCGGCGACTTCATGTCGCGCGCACACTCGAGGCGATGCGTGACGGAGCCGACGTCATCGTTCAGGGCGCGCTCAGTGACGGATGCTGGATAGGCCTGCCGGACATCATGCAGCGCATCGACACGCCTAGCGCTCTGGGAAACTGGTCCTACGAGATCTCGGACACGAAACTCGCACGCGAAACCCGCGCGGGAACGATTCTCCAGCTCGGTCTCTATTCCGAGATGCTGAGGCAGGCTCAGGGGCTGAAGCCCGAGTTTTTTCACGTCATCACGCCCGACCCCGTAACCCCGAAGCACACATACAGAATCGACGACTACGCGGCGTATTTCCGGTGGATGCGAGGCCGGATGCAGGACACGGTCGCGCTGGGCTTCGAAGCAGTTGCTGAAGCGAACTATCCGGAGCCCGTGGATCACTGCGCTATCTGCCCGTGGTGTCACAGTTGCCAGAGGCGGTGGGTCGCTGATGACCACCTCTGCCTGGTGGCGGGAATAACGCGGCTTCAGCGTCGCGAGCTCGTTTCGCACCATGTCACCACGCTCGCCGAACTTGCTGCAATGCCGTTGCCCCTTCAGTTCAAGCCGGCACGCGGAAGCGTTGACAGCTACGAGCGTGTTCGGGAGCAGGCACGCATGCAGTTCGAGTCGCGGGGAAAGACTACGCCGCTGCACAAGCTGCGTGAGCTTGCGGAAGGCATGGGGTTCGGCCGTCTGCCCGAGCCATCTCCAGGAGACCTCTTCCTCGATCTCGAAGGAGACCAGTTCGCCGCTGAAGGTGGCCGCGAGTATCTGTTCGGAATCATAAGCATTGGCGCTGACGGGACTCCAGCGTATCGATCGTATTGGGGGTTCACTGAGCACGAGGAGCGTGTGGCCTTCGAGTCGGTGATGGATCTCATCACCGACACGATCGCGAAGTATCCCGGCATGCACGTCTATCACTACGCTCCGTACGAGCCGTCCGCGTTCAAGCGGCTGATGGGTCGTTACGCCACGCGTGAAGACGAGCTCGACCGAATGCTTCGCGCGGGGCGTCTTGTGGATCTGTACCACGTCGTGCGACAGGCATTGATCGCGGGTGTCGAGCGCTACTCGATCAAGAATCTCGAGGTGTTCTACGCCTTCGGCCGTGAGGTGAATCTCGCGGACGCGAATCGTAATCTCCGGATCATGGAGAAAGGTCTGGAGCTCAAGGCGCCCGAGATCATTCCGCAGGAGGTGCGCGACGCAGTCGAGGGATACAACCGTGACGACTGCGTTTCGACTCTGAAGCTGCGTGACTGGCTGGAAAGCCTGAGAACGGAGCTCGAAGCGACCGGGGTGGTGGTACCTCGCCCCGTATTTGATGAAGGCGATCCATCACCCGAGCTGGATGAGCGTGCCCAGCGTGTGGAAGCCCTTCGATCCCGTTTGCTCGCCGGTGTCCCTGAGCTGCACGCCGACCGCACTAATGAGCAACAGGCACGCTGGCTCGTTGCGTACATGCTCGACTTCCACCGGCGCGAGGACAAGGCTGGCTGGTGGGAGTATTACCGGCTGCGCGACCTGCCCGAAGAAGACTTGTTCGATGAGCCGGCGGCGCTGGCGGGCATGACGCACGTGAAATGCCTGGGTCCCGTCATCAGCGCGAAGACTGGAAAGCCCACGAAGAGCGTGATCGATCGATATCACTATCCCGTTCAGGAGATGGAGATCGATCCCGGGGACGAGCTCAAGCTTCAGGACGAGACGACATTCGGCAAAGTCGTCGCGGTGGACCGGAACTCCCGCACGATTGACATAGAAAAGGGACCATCTCGCGCGGCGATTCACCCGACGGCGGTGTTCGTTCATTGTTACATCAGTACAGCCGTTCAGGAAGCGGCCCTTTTCCGGCTTGGCGAGGTGATCGCCGACGAAGGCTCGATGGGCGAAGGCAAGGCTGCGTCATTTGCCGCAGCACGTGATCTCCTGCTCAGACGTCCTCCTCGTTTGAGCAAGGGCATATTCGACAAATCGGCGACCGAGAACATCGTTGATTTCGCCGTGAAAGTCGGTGGCGAGCTCGACCACACCGTCCTCGCGATCCAAGGACCGCCGGGAGCCGGAAAGACATACGCCGGCGCGCGCATGATCCGCGCGCTAATTGCGCAGGGAAAGCGAGTGGGCGTCACCGCAAACAGTCACAAGGTGATTCTCAATCTGCTGCATGCAGTCGCTGAAGCACCCGGTCCTGCGATCACCCTTGGGCACAAGGGCGACGACGACATGGACACGGATTCCCCCATTGCATTTTTCGATAAGAACGAGGAAGCTCTCGCGTACATCCGGTCGCCGGACGCGCGGGTACTCGGCGGCACTTCATGGCTGTGGGCCCGCGAAGATTTCGTAGACTCCGTAGATGTGCTCTTCGTGGACGAGGCGGGGCAGATGTCGCTCGCCAACGTGCTGGCGGTATCGGGTGCAGCGAAGAGCATCGTCCTCCTCGGCGACCCTCAGCAGCTCGATCAGCCGCAGAAAGGAAGCCATCCCGATGGGGTCAATGTCTCGGCTCTGGGACAGGTCCTTGGGGATCATCAGACGATGCCTTCAGATCTCGGAATATTTCTGCCCGAGACGTGGCGCATGCACCCGGACCTGTGCGCCTTTACGTCCGAACTCTTCTACGAGAACCGTCTCGCATCGAGAGAGGGCCTCGAGAAGCAGAGACTCGATGGTGCCAGCGGGATGAACGGAAGCGGCCTCTGGTTCATCGGTGTCGATCACGATGGCAACCGCAACTCATCCATGGAAGAGGTGGATGCTGTCGCTGAACTGATCGCAGATCTCGTTACGTCAGGTGCATCCTGGATGGATCGATTCGGGGAAAGCCGTCCTTTGACGACGCGGGATATTCTCGTCGTGTCTCCATACAACGCTCAGGTCACGAGACTGATCGAGCGACTCGGCCTGTCCGACGTGCGGGTTGGAACGGTGGACAAGTTTCAGGGACAGGAGGCGCCTGTCGTCATCTTCTCGGCGGCGACTTCTCGTCCCGAGGATGCACCACGCGGAATGGAATTTCTGTACAGCCCGAACCGTCTGAATGTCGCGACCTCACGCGCTCGGTGTGCATCTTTCCTTGTCGCCAGTCCGCGACTCTTCGAGCCGGACTGCAAGACGCCGAGGCAGATGAAGCTGGCGAATGCTTTCTGTCGTTACCGCGAGTTGGCTCGTCTAGCGAATGTCAGTGAAGTTGACCTGGCGCCGGTATGATTGCGGACCGACTCTAGTCCTTTTCATCCCAGTGCACATGGTGCATAAGATGATGCACGCCTGGACCAAGCAGGAGTCCTGCAAGCGCGATGATGACCAGCCCGGCGTACAACGCGTAGACGCCGGCGAAGATCTTTCCTGACGGAGTCAGGTCCGTTTTCACAGGACCCATTCCGCCAAGCAGCATGGCGGCGTTCAAAAAAGCATCACGCGGCCCCATCTGCTCGAAATGTCCGTATCCCCACATCCCAACGATCAGCGAGACGCTCAGTATCCCGAGGCCGATACCGAAATGAGCGAAGGTTTGACGCCAGGGAAACGGATGAGGTGCGGCTTGTTTCTTGGATTCGGCGCGTGACATGATGACTCTCGGTCTACTTCCGGCTGATTTGTTGTCTTATCCATTTCCCCAGGTCGGCTTCTGACAGACTACCATCAGCAACGCCAAGCATGGTGGTCACAACGTCACTCTCCGACGCCACCAGATCATGCCCGTTGACTCCGAGAAAGATCACCATTGCCAGAAAGGCAATTCGCTTGTTGCCATCACGGTATGGATGACTGGTCGCGATGCCATACCCGTACGCCGCAGCCAGCGCTGCCATATCCGAAGATTCTTCGTAGTGAAACTTGTTCCGGGCCCGGTTGAGCGCTGACTCGAGAGCGTTCTCATCGCGAACTCCGGGAAGGCCTCCGTGTTCACGAATCTGATCGTGGTGAGTGGCATCGATCGCGAGCCGGCTTACCCAGCGCGGCTCTTTCACCCTACTTCGCCAGCTCTCTCAGTGCGTTTCGATACTTTCGCGCAGCCTTGGCGGCGATCGCCAGCTCCTTCTCAATAGAAGGATCATAGGGCGTCAACAGAATGCCGTTGTCAGTCTCGATCGCGAGCATTCGGTCACCCGAGGCGACACGAAGCCGATCTGCCATGTCCTTGGGAAGAGTAGCGGCAACTGACCCGCCTGCCTGGCGCAACTTGAGCTCTTTTACCATTTCGGTGTGCCCGGTCGAGGATGTTGAGATGGTAGCATAAATGTGCTACGCCGTCAAGCCCGACTACGATTCTCAGCTTCTATGACGTTGAAACCGGATGCAGCGGATGAACCGGACCAGGGACGGAATGATTCTTTGGATCAAGCTCAATCGATCTAGAATCAGGGGATGCTACGACGAGAGCTAATCGAGGAAGCGCTGACACATTCCGTAATCGGCGCCTTCTTCGAAGTTTACCGCGAGCTCGGCTATGGTTTTCTCGAGCACCTCTACACTATGGCGATGGAACGCGAGCTCCTGGCTCGAGGCCATACGGTGGCGCGTGAAATGTCGATCCGGGTCATGTACAAGGGAGAGGAACTAGGCACCCAACGCCTGGACATGATAGTCGACGACAAAGTCGTTGTCGAAATAAAATCGACGCACATCCTTCCGACGACCGCAGAGCGCCAACTCTACAATTACCTCCGAGCTACCGACCTTGAAGTTGGTCTCCTGCTTCATTTCGGACCCGAGCCAAAATTCTACCGCCGCGTAGTCCGCAGTTCCCAAAAGCGTTTGCGCACTTATCCGGTTCGTCCGCCCAATCCGGTTCCAGATGACATAGACGCTGCCGAAGCGGAACCCACGAATGCCTCTACCGCCGGCGGCCCCGACCCCTCACCTTCATCGTGCTTGAAGTAAACGTACGCTTCAGTCCAGTTCTGATCCGAAACGCATTTCGCCCACTCAGCCAGGGCGTCCGCGGAATAGTCCAGCTTGTGCAGCCTCAGATATCCCCATGACGCCGTGCAGACAATGGGACACTTGAGATCCGCGGATTCCGAGATGCACATCGCGATGTCGCGATCACGAAGCACCGTGAACACGTCCTCGTCCCACCAGCTCTCGTGCCTGAACTCGAACGTGTACCGCCGATCCGACGGCAGGTATCCCAGAAAGTTCTGCAGCCTCGGCACATCCTTCTTGAGATTCGGGGGGAGCTGAAAGAGAATCGGCCCAAGCCGCTCGCCCAGCACCGCCGTGTTCTTCAGCAGAAACTGGACGAGCGACTCTGACTCTGCCTTGAGCCGAGTGTGGTGGGTGATGCGCTGGCTCGCCTTGATCGCGAAGCTGAACTGCTCCGGCACCTGCGACGCCCACTCGAGGAGCACATGCTCCTTCGGCAGGCGGTAGAACGTGTTGTTGATCTCGATCGTCGGAAACTTCGTCGCATAGAAGCCGAGCATGCCGTCGGCTTTGATGTCCTCCGGGTAGAACGTGCCTTTCCACTCCTTGAAGGAGTAGCCGCTCGTCCCGGCGCTGAGCTTCACGAAACCTTCTGCTTCTTTGTCTTCGTCTCCGTTGCTTCAGGAGTCCCCTTGGCGAGGCTCGCCTTAAGCGCTGCCATCAAGTCGATGATCTTGTCGCCACCGCCACCAACGACGACGACGGACTTGATCTCCTGGCCATCCACCTTCTGCTGAATCGCCTCCAACACGCGCTCGCGCACCGTGTCCTTGTACTTCGTCGGCTCGAACGACTCGTTCGAAGTCTGTTCGATGAGCAGCATCGCCAGCTTGAGCTCCTTGTCCTGCACTTCGCCATCGGTCATTGGGACTTCAGTTGTCGGCCGCAGCTCGTCGGCGTAATGGAGCTGTTCCATCACGAGGCGCTTGTTGTCGGGACGAAGGAGTACGAGATGCTGCTGTCCGCGCGCGGCGTATTGTCCGAGTGCGGCCTTCCCGCTTTCCTTGAGCGCGGCAGCGAGAAGCCGGTAGGCGCGATCGCCACCCTTGTCCGGACCTAAATAGTAGCTTTTCGATACATATTCGCGGTTCACCGTCGCGAGCGGCACGAACTCGATGATGTCGATGGTGCTCGTCGCCTTTTCTTCCAGCGCCTTGAGCTCTTCCGGCGTCAGGACGACGTACTGGTCCTTCGCGAACTCGTATCCCTTGACCGTGTCGTCACGAGCCACGACTTCGTTGTTGTCCTTCGGGCAGATGTACTGCTGCTTGAGCCGCCCGTTGCACTTCTTGTG
>JBDTRZ010000049.1:0-21571 GCA_039931395.1 Gemmatimonadales bacterium | reverse complement strand
GCAATTCAGGGCGTGACCGATGTAGTGCCTTCGTATGCCGCGCTCGCCGTGTACTACGATCCGCTGAGCATCGGATTTGACGAGCTGCGCAAGCTTCTCATCGAGCTGACACAGGGCACGACCCCTTTGGAGGACGGTGTGCGGGTCGATGCAACGCTCCATCGCATCCGGGTCCGTTACGACGGCCAGGATCTCGAAGAGGTTGCGCGCCGGACAGGACTTTCCGCCGATGAGGTTGCACGGATTCACAGCGGATCCGATTACCGCGTTTTCGTCATCGGGTTCGTCCCCGGATTCGCCTACCTCGGACCGCTCGATTCGCGTCTCGTCATTCCTCGACGCGATGCTCCGAGAAAACGCGTTCCCGCCGGGTCAGTCGCGATCGCCGAAGCACAGACTGGCATTTATCCGTCCGAGACCCCAGGCGGATGGCATCTCATCGGCACAACCCACGCACGCATGTTCGATCCTCTGCGGCAGCCCCCTGCACTGCTCCGCGTCGGCGACAAAGTTCGCTTCGAGCTGGAATGATCGTCGTCAGCCGCGCGCCCGCGTACGCGACCGTCCAGGATACCGGACGAATCGGATTCAGGTCGAGTGGAGTTCCCCGCGCGGGAGCGATGGATCCGCAAGCGCTCTCGACGCTCAACGTCCTTCTGGGAAACGACGCGACTGCCGCAGGAATTGAATTGGCTCTGACCGGAGGTGAGCTGGAGTTCACAGCCGCTGCGACGATTGCGATTGGCGGGGCGGAAGCATCGGCGACGCTGAACGCCGCGCCGGTCGAGGAGTATCGCGCGCATCGCGCCGCGGCTGGGGATGTGCTGTCGGTGCAAGGCATCACCCGCGGAAGATTTCTCTACATCGCGGTCGCAGGCGGCATCGACATTCCGTTCGTGCTCCGAAGCCGGAGCACATACGTTCCCGGTGCTTTCGGTGGAGTCGAGGGCCGCCGGCTCAAGGTGGGAGACTCCCTCCCGATTGGCGCCGCAGTGCCACGCCGGCGACATCAGGTGACCGATCCGCTGCCGGTTGCGCTCAGACCTCTCCGCGAGCGGGACACGGTGCGATTCGTACCGCGCGGTGACGCAGGGCCTTCGATCGATGGCACATTCGTCGTCTCTCCTGCGTCCGACCGGACTGGTTATCGTCTGCTGGGTTCACCCCGCGACGATGGAGCTTCGATCACGTCAGAGCCCGTCTGTCCAGGAACTATTCAGCTGCCGCCTGGTGGAGAGGCCATCGTTCTGATGGCCGAGGCCCCGACGATCGGCGGGTACCGGATAATGGGCGCAGTGGCAGGCGCCGATCTCGGTGTTCTCGCTCAGCGGCTTCCAGGTGAAACCATAGTGCTCGAGCCAATCACCGTGGAGAGAGCACAGCGCGAAGCAGAACGCCGCGCGGAGACTCTATCGCGCGTCGGTGAGTGGGGCCTCGCTTAGGGGTTTAGCCCCAGCATGATCGATACTACATTGTCGGCAATCCAGTCGCGCACAGTCTCGGAGTAATGCAGCTCGTCGTTCGTGACGTGAAGCGCGCCGGGGTACGAAGGATTCCCCGACGATGTCTTCCATGTGAGCCCATCGCCGTTGGAGACGAACTGGGCGATGTCGATCAGCCGGACTCCCTTGGCCTGCGCGAGCGTACGGATCTTCGAGTTCAAGTCCGGAATCCGCGCGCTCTCGCTGACTCTCCGCGGCGGAAGAGTCGTGATCATCAATCGGTTGGGAGCGAGTCCTCGGCCGATCCATTCGTCGATCATCACCTCGAGGTTGTTTCTGATCTGCGTGGTGGAGGTGCCCTCGATGATGTCGTTCGTTCCGATCGAGATGTAGCCAAAGTCGGATGACCGCGGCGTGAATGCCTGGACTCTCTGCACCGCTCCGTTGGGATAGAACTCGTTGACGGGCTCACCGCCGCTCCACGGATAGGCGTCGCCGAGCACTTCGCCTCGGAAGCGGCTTATGCCTGCGACCTGCTCGAGTCCGTTCGGCGCGAAGAGAATGCTGCGCCCGGTTCCGCTGGATGTTCCGGCTATTCCGTGATTCGTCCCCTTGATCGTCTTTGTGCGGTTGGCTCTCCACCGCGCTTCGATCTTCCCTGCGAGCTGCAGAATGCTGTTCGGAGCGTTTGCGCCAAGACGAATCGCGGGATTCGTGCTCGACACGTACGATCCAACCTTCGGCGATGGGTCGACGCCCAGGAATCCGAGATCGGTGTTGGAGTCTCCGAACGTCACGATCTGCACTTCGGCGGTGCCCAGTGCGACGAAGATGATTGGATCTCCGGTCAACCCCGGTACTGACGCGAACAAAGAGTTCCCACCGATGCCGAGCGTCCAGCTGCCGATCGCTGCAACACCCGATGCATTGGTTACCGCGCTCGCCCCGGTGATTGATCCTGCGCCGCTTCGTATGCTGAATGTGACGCTGACGCCCGAAACTCCGAAGCCCTCGACGTCAGTCACCCGAACGGAAGGCGCGACAGGCACTGTCTGCCCCGCGAGCGCGTTCTGATTGTTTCCGGCGTTGATCGAGATCGTGGAAGGCGGGAGTGCCTGCGCAGTCGCTCTAAACTCCACTGGACTGCCTGTCAGCGCGCCTGCCGTGGCACTGAGGGTGTTCTCGCCCACCGTGGGTCCAAGAGTCCAGCTGCCCACTGACGCGATGCCGTCCGTGTTTGTCGTGGCCGAAGCACCTGTGATGCTTCCACCGCCAGTCGCTACCGCAAAGGTGACGCTGAATCCCGTAACCGGCACGCCGGCCGGATCAGTCACTTTCACGGACGGTGGTGTCGAGACCGCAAAGCCAGGCCGCGCCGTCTGGTTGTTGCCGGCGAACGCAGCGACGGTGCTCGGCACCGGCGCGACCGCGGTTGCATTGAAGGTGACAGGACTTCCGGCAAGTCCGGTCGCAGTCGCGGTCAACGTCTGCGGACCGGCAGTCGGTCCAAGCTTCCAGCCTCCAACGGTGGCGATCCCTGCCGCGTCGCTGACGACGCTTGCTCCGGATACAGTTCCGCTACCGCTTCCTGGCGCAAACGTAACCGCGAATCCCGCAACGAAGTTTCCATTTGCGTCGGTGACCTTGACCGACACAGGGCCGGGGATGTTGCCACCTGCGGTTCCAGTCTGGTTGTTCCCCGCGAACGCTTCGACCTTCGCGGCCGGACCAGCTCCGGCGGCCGCCTGGAATGTCAGCGACACTCCAGCTATCGCGGGCGATGTCACCGTTAGCGTGTTCGGGCCCGCGACTGTACCAAGTGTCCAGCTGCCAAGCGTTGCTATGCCCGATTCATTCGTCGTCGCGCTCCCGCCCGTGATGGATCCGCCACCGGAAGCGATGGCAAATGTCACAGCCACGGTGGCAATCGGATTATCGCCCGCATCGGTGACCTTCACCGAGGGAGGCGTCGGCACTGCGGTTCCCGCCGCGACCGACTGATTGTTCCCGCCGTTGACGAGGATCTTCGAAGGCGGACCGGGCACGACGCTCACTGTCGCCGTACCGGACTTCGTCTCCGAGGTGGCGGTGACGGTCACCGTGCCCGGAACTTTCGCACTCGCCAGACCGCTCGTCGGATCGACCGAGAGAATCGCGGGATCGGAGCTGGTCCACGACACGGCCCGTGTAAGATTCGTCCCTTCGTTGTCCTTCACTGTGGCGACGAGCTGCCGAGTTGTGATGACAGGGACAGCCGGGACGTTTCCGCTGATCGTCACGGTCTCGACGCGCGGCTGCATCATCACGCTGTAGGTCCCGAGATGCGATACCGAGCCCGAGACTGTCTTCGTCGTGAGGTTCACAGTGCTGCCAGGAACTGCCCGCCACGAAGATCCGACAACTTCGTAAAGCTGAAGACCACCCTCGGGGCTGTCGGAGGCGACAGTCGAAGGATCGTACTTGATTGTGATGGTGACCGGTTGACCGAATGTCGCTCCACCGGGCCCCAAGTCGAACGCCGTGCCCGGAAGCAGTCGCACATTCGCAGGCGGAGCAGCCGCGGGTGCAACCGTGACGTTCGTGGTCTGCGTGACTGCTCCAGCGGGGACGCCAACCGAAACCGCTCCGCCTTGCGCAGAGAAAACGGATCCCGCTGATGTGACGACGGCGCCTTCCTTCACCTTGACGTCAACTGAAGCCGCGTGACCTTCGATCGACACCGTGATCGTCGCGCTGCCAAGCGCAACACCGCTGACGAGACCAGCGACGACGGTGACCTTTGCCGAATCGGAGCTTGACCACGTCGCGGGACGATCCGTCAGGATCTTGCCATTTGCATCCTTCGCGACAGCGGGCAGCATCTGCGTTCCGCCTGGCACGAGCTCGACTGCCTGAGTCGTTGTGATTGTGACAGTCGCGACGGCCTTGGGCGGACCAGTCCCGTCACCACATCCCCAGCCGAGCGCGACAAGCGCCGCGGCGGCACGCAGGAGCGTGCGTCCGAGACTACCTGTCCTTGCACCGTTGGGCCGAAGGGTGTTCAACAGAGTCAGTGATCGTGGGGGTCGGGAGCCGGAATTACGCGTAGAACCGGTTACCCGGCAGGGGGTTGGGAGTTTCGATCCCAGGCCGGAATAGCCACTCATTTTAACAATTGACTGCGGGAGGAACAACTGGTTTGGATGCGAGACCCTTCTCAGGCGCTCAGAACGACCTTAATGTTGCCGGGAACCCTACGGGAGACTGAATGTGGCGTGACTTCAGGTCGTTTCTCATGAAGGAAAACTTCGTCGCCCTCGCCATCGCCGTGGTGCTGGGAGCGGCGGTGGGAAAAGTGGTGCAGGCACTGGTCGATGATTTCATCATGCCGATCGTCGCCGCGGCGATGCCATCTGGCGACTGGGCGAAAGCCACGCTCGATGCCGGGCCGATCAAATTCGGAGTCGGCGATTTCGCCAGCATCCTGCTGAACTTTCTCATCGTCGCCTTCGTCGTCTGGCGCATCGCAAAGGCGTTCGAAAAGCCGGCACCGGTCCGCGCGCCCTCCAAACGATGCCAGTTCTGCCGCATGGAGATCGACGCGGCAGCGACGCGCTGCCCGCACTGCACAAGCCAGCTCTGAAAAACCTGCGGCGGCACGCGTCCGCGATTCACGACTGCTCGCGCGTCACTCCCGCGAAAGGAGCTGAAGCAGGCCGTCCCACTCGATGTTCCCGCCACTCAGCACGGCGACTGTCGTCCCTGTCGTTTTCACCGCACCCGTGAGCAGCGCGGCCGCCGTAATTGCTCCACTCGGCTCGACGACAACCTTCAGGCGATCGAGCAGATGCCTCATCGCCCGAGGCAAAGGCTCATCATCGACGAGCACCACATCGTCGATGTAAGCCTGGTGATGCAGGAAGGGCCGTCCGCCGATCTCCGTCGCCTGCAGTCCATCGGCGAGTCCGCCTGTCGCATCGAGCCTGACGGGCGCTCCCTTCTCTCGCGCGCGGAACAGCTTTGGCGCGCTCACTGGCTCCACTCCAATGACGCGAACACCAGGAAGTTTGAGCTTCAACGCGGTTGCGACACCGGCGCTCAAGCCGCCTCCACCAACAGGCACGAGCACCGTCTGCACATCGGGTCTGTCATCCGCGATCTCGAGCCCGACGGTTCCCTGTCCAGCGATGATCATGGGATCGTCGTACGGGTGCACGAGCGTCAAGCCTTCCGCGTCGCATATCTCCCGCGCTTTATCTGCCCGCTCCTGCGTCGTGGTTCCCGCGAGGACGATTCGCGCACCGAGCCGCTCGGCTCCGGCGCGCTTTGCCGCCGTGACATTGGTCGGCATGACGACAGTCACCGGAACGCCGAAGAGCCGCGCAGCCATGGCGACGCCCTGGCCATGATTCCCTGATGACGGCGCGACCACCCCGCGGGCGCGCTCATCCTCCGGAAGTGAATGCAGAAAGTTGTAGGCGCCACGGAACTTGAATGCGCCCGCGCGCTGCAGGCCTTCGGGCTTGTACCAGACCGGATTGCCGAGCTGCTCGCTCAGAACCTCATCGAGCAGGAGAGGGGTGCGGATCGCGACCGGTGCAAGAACCTCGGCGGCACGCTTGAGATCGGCGAGTGTGATGAGCGAAGACATTTCTGGTGGTAGAATAATGCTTTCGATCACGATGCACCGATATTCAGCTCTGAGCTTGACAGTATTCTCGAAATCGGATTAGCATCACACGCATGAACGACACTTCCCGCGCCAAGGCTGCCAAAGGCGGCCTCGTCTCGCAGTTCCTCCGGCATCACTACCGCCACTTCAACGCCGCGACCGTCATCGACGCGGCCGATGGCTACTCGGCCCACCTCGAGCGCGGCGGCAAGATGATGATCACGCTTGCCGGCGCGATGAGCACCGCAGAGCTCGGGCTCTCGCTGGCGGAGATGATCCGGCAGAACAAGGTCCACGCCATCACCTGCACGGGGGCCAATCTCGAGGAGGACATCTTCAACCTGGTTGCGCACGATCATTACGAGCGTGTCCCGAACTACCGCGATCTGACGCCGCAGGACGAACAGAAGCTTCTCGATCGCCACATGAACCGCGTGACGGACACGTGCATTCCCGAGATGGAAGCGATGCGCCGGATCGAGAAGGTGGTGCTGGACGAGTGGATGGCCGCGGACAAGGCGGGTGAGCGCTACTTCCCGCACGAGTTCATGTACCGGATTCTCCGCAACGGGTCACTCGAAGGCAGCTACCAGATCGACCCGAAGGATTCGTGGATGGTCGCCGCGGCGGAGAAGAATCTCCCGATGATCGTGCCGGGATGGGAGGATTCGACACTCGGAAACATGTACGCAGGTCACTGCATCTCGGGCGACGTGAAGAACGTCCATACGGTGCGCACCGGCATCGAGTACATGATTGTGCTGGCCGACTGGTACACGAAGTCGTCGACAGATGGAACCATCGGCTTCTTCCAGATCGGAGGCGGCATCGCGGGAGACTTTCCGATCTGTGTGGTGCCGATGCTCCATCAGGATCTGCAACGCGAGAACGTTCCGGTGTGGGGGTACTTCTGCCAGATCTCCGATTCGACGACGAGCTACGGCTCATATTCCGGAGCTGTGCCAAACGAGAAGATCACATGGGGAAAGCTCGCGGTGGACACACCCAGGTACATCATCGAGAGCGACGCCAGCATCGTCGCGCCGCTTGTCTTCGCAATTGTCCTTGGGTGGTGAGTCTGCAGTAGTCCGCGGCTACTCGTCGGCGGGGGACACAGGAAGGGTGACTTTGAAACTGCTCCCTTCTCCAAGGCGGCTCGTCACCGTGATCTTTCCACCCAGCAGCTCGACGAACTGACGCGTTACCGCCAGGCCGAGCCCAGTCCCGCCTGCGCGTCGCGTCGTGGTCTGCTCCACCTGCCAGAAAGGCTCGAAGATTTTTTCGAGGTGTTCCTCTCCGACTCCGACTCCAGTGTCGCTCACGACGAAGTGGACGATTCCGTTCTCCGCCTCGCTCGCGACCGACACCGTTCCTTCCTCGGTGTACTTGACGGCGTTCGAGATGAGGTTGAGCAGAACCTGACGAAGCTTGATGGGATCAGTCCGCATGTTGACTTCGGATCGCGGGACATGGAGTGAGAAGCCGAGCCCTTTCGCTCCCGCGAGCGGCTCCGCCATCGACGCGACCGATTCCATCAGCTCGGTAACCTCGACGTTGCGCATCTCGACGTTCTCCTTTCCCGCCTCCATTCGCGCCAGGGTGAGTATCTCGTCGATGATCGCCAGGAGATGGTTGGCGCTCCAGCGAATGCGGTGAAGCTGCTTCTTCTGCTCGTCATTCACCGGACCGGTGATTCCGTCCGAAAGCAGCTCCCCATAGCCGATGATCGCCGCCAGCGGAGTGCGGAGCTCGTGACTCATGCGCGCGAGGAAATCGCTCTTCGCGCGACTGGCCGCAACCGCCTCGGTTTGCGCCGCTTCCGCTGTCATGCGAGCGCCGACGAGGTCCGACACGTCATTCGCGACGACGAGCACTGAATACACTCCGTTCTCATCGCTCAGCGGCTGAAAAACGAAGTTGAAGTATGCTCCCCTCCCCTCTGAGGGATCCCCACGGCGCGCATACATCTCATTTCCAACGAAGGGCTGGTTAGTGGTGAACACCATGTCGAGAAGCTGCTCGAATCCCTGCGCCGCGACCTCCGGCATTACCTCGCGTACTGTCTTTCCGAGAAGTGACTCGACGCCGATCATTTCGATTCCCTTCTCATTGACCAGCTCGAATCGGTGCTCGGGACCGGCGAGTACGGCTATGAGCACTGGCGCCTGCGAGAACACGCGGTTGAGATGTCGCGCCGCGGCCTCGGCGGTCGCCTGCTTTATGGCGTATTCGGCGGCGCTCCTCAGGGCGGCTTCAGCACGACGGCTGTCGGTGACGTCCTGTCCCGTCCCGAACATTCTCACCGGACTGCGGTCGTCGGCGAGGATCACCTTGCCACGAGCGTGAAAGATCCGCTCGACTCCGTCGACGCGAACCACACGGTGATCGTACGAGAAAGGCTCTCCAGTCTTGAGCGAGTGCGCGATCACCTCGGCAGCGATGTCACGATCCTCGGGATGGAGCAAGGCCCGGTACACGTCGTAATCGATCTCCACCGCGCCGGGCTCGAGCCCGTAGAGCCGATACATCTCGTCCGACCATGCGAGACCGCCCGTCTCGATGTTCCAGTCCCAGCTGCCGAGGCGAGCCAGTGCCTGCGCTTCGGCGAGCTGTGACTGGGTGCTGACCTTCAGCGTTTCGTGCGCTTCTTCCAGCTCTTCGCGAAGAAACTGCGCTTCCCTTGTCTGCTGCTCGAGCTCGGACTTCTGAATCTCCAGCTCCATCGCCTGATCTTCGAGCTGCTTCGCGTACAGCTGCGCTTCGTCACGCGCCGCGCGAATGCGGGCGCTCAGGTGAACCATGATCAACCCCACAATGACGAACACTGCCGCGGCGGCGCTGTCGCGGGGATCGTCGGGAAGCAGAAACCGGTCGTGCTGGAGAAAAATGAGGTCCGCGCCGAACAGTCCCAGAAGCGTTGCGAATAGCGCCGGTCCACGGCCGCCGTACCACGCAGCCATCACGATCGGGGCTGCGAACGCGATGAAGATGCTTTTGTCGAGGTAATATCGCAGAGACCACACGACCAGTGTGGTCACCGCAACCGACAACACCGCGATGACGTATCCGCGCGTCAGCTCCGGCAGTCTTCGCCAGGACATCAGGAACGCTCGATGCATGCGGCACCGAAGTTAGGTTGGTCGCCCTGCGTGCGCTAATGCCAATTGCTGCGAGCCGACTATTAAGTTGTGAAGCAATATGGCTCAACGTGATACGCTCGCGGCCGGCAGCAGCGTCGACCGGTATGAAGTGGTCGCCCGCATCAGCGCAGGCGGGATGGGTGAAGTCTACAGGGCGCGCGACCCGCTGCTCGAGCGCGAGCTCGTTCTCAAGGTCCTCCCGCAGCGCGCGCAGTTCCACTCCGATGCGCTCGAGCGGTTCATGCGCGAGGCGCGCGCGGCGTCGGCGCTGAATCATCCCAACATCGTGACGATTTACGCCATCGGTGAAGCCGACGGCTGTCATTTCATAGCGATGGAGCTGGTGCGCGGACGAACTCTGCGCCAGCTCGGTAAGGACGGTGCCACGGCGAAGAGTGTCGCCGAAGTGGGATCACAGGCAGCGAGGGCGCTTGCCGTCGCGCACGAGGCGGGAATCGTCCACAGGGACATCAAGCCCGAGAACGTGATGATGCGCGACGATGGGTACGTGAAGGTGCTCGACTTCGGCATCGCGCAGCTTGCCCCCACCGACGCCGAGAGACATGAAGGCGATTCACGCCTCACACGTCCGGGCATGGTTGTCGGAACGATGCGCTACATGTCCCCCGAGCAGGCGACAGCCGACGAGATCACACCCGCGAGCGACATCTTCTCGCTCGGCATCGTTCTATTCGAGCTCGCGACAGGCCGGCATCCCTTCGAAGCGAGCTCCGACATGGGAGTGCTGAGCTCGATCATTCTTCGCGACGCGCCGGCGCCATCGAGAGTCAATCCGCGACTGCCGCGGGAGTTCGACGCCGTCCTCACCAGAATGCTGTCGAAGAATCCGCTGTCGCGTCCCACCGCCATCGAGGTCGCGACGTTGCTCGCCGCAATCGCCGAGCCCGCGGCGGCCGAGGCGGGCGTGTCGTTCGGGCCAATGCGCGGAGAGATCGTGGGGCGCGAGCTGGAGAAAGCCTCGCTTCGCGAAGAGTTCTCCAGTGCCGCCGCCGGACGCGCGACGATGGTGTGCGTTTCGGGGGAGCCCGGCATCGGAAAGACCACCCTTGTCGAGGATTTTCTATCCGATCTCTCACGCAACTCCTCGCACCTCGTCGCGCGGGGACGCTGCTCCGAGCGGCTTGCCGGTGCCGAAGCCTACCTTCCCATACTCGATGCGCTCGAGGACATGCTGAAGGATGATCCCGGCGGCGCAATCGGCGCAGCGCTGGAGCAACACGCGCCATCCTGGCGCCGGCAGGTCGCGCCGTACGAGACCGGACCCGCGGGCTCTGCGGCCGCGGCTTCACAGGAGCGTCTCAAGCGCGAGCTCGCGGCGTTTCTGGAGGATATCTCGGGCGACAAGCCGCTCGTTCTCTTCATCGACGACATTCACTGGGCCGACGCGTCGACGGTGGATCTCCTCGCCTATGTTCTCACCAGGCTTGGCGCAAAGCGGCTCTTCACCATTATCACCTTCCGGCCCTCGGAGCTACAGCTCTCCCAGCATCCATTCCTCGCGCTGAAGCTCGATCTGCAGACAAAAGGAATCGCGCGCGAGCTGCCGCTCACCTTTCTCACGGAAAACGAAGTCCGCGCGCTCCTGGCGCTGCGGTTTCCGGGCAGCGCATTCCCCGTCGAGCTCGCGCGCCTAGTGCACAAGCGCACCGAGGGCAATCCTCTCTTCGTTGCGGATGTCGCCGACTATCTCAAGGTGAAGGATGTCATCCGCGAGACAGACGGCAAATGGGCAATAGCCGGATCGCTTCCGGATCTCGAGCGCGATCTGCCGGAATCGATGCGGAGCATGGTGCAGCGCAAGATCGGGCAGCTCAACGAAGACGACAATCAGCTTCTCGTCGCCGCATCGGTTCAGGGCTACAACTTCGACTCCGCAGTCGTCGCGACCGCGTTGAACCGTGACGCGGCGGACGTCGAGGAACGCCTCGTCGATCTCGAGCGCGTCTACACCTTCGTGCATCGCCGCGACGAGCACGACTTTCCCGACGGAACTCCCACTGCGCGGTACCGGTTCGTTCACGTTCTGTATCAAAACGTTCTCTACGGATCGTTGTCCGTATCGAGACGCGTGCAGCTCAGCAAATCCATCGGCGAAACCCTTCTCGCATTGCAGAAGGGTGCACCTGGACCTTTCGCTGCGGAGCTCGGCTTTCTCTTCGAATCGGCGCGCGACGCTGACAGGGCAAGCCATTTCTTTGCAGCCGCCGCGCGCGGAGCGGCGAAGGTTTTCGCGAACCAAGAAGCCGCGGTTCTTGCGCGGCGAGG
This sequence comes from Gemmatimonadales bacterium, assembly GCA_039931395.1. Lineage (GTDB taxonomy): Bacteria > Gemmatimonadota > Gemmatimonadetes > Gemmatimonadales > Gemmatimonadaceae > UBA4720. Next base: position 10,052 of record JBDTRZ010000049.1, on the reverse strand, counting down.
CCTTTCCCTGCTGGCGAAGGTCGACGAAAGTCCCGAGCGCCAGCGGCGCGAGCTGTCACTCCAGAGCGTGCTGGGCTCGAGCCTCGCGGCCACGCAGGGATACGCCGCCCCTGAGGTCCTTACCTCGATGGCGCGGGCACGAGTCCTTGCCGAAGAGCTGGGACAGCAGCCGGAGCTCGCGCCCGTCATATGGGGGCTGTTCGCTTACTACGTCGTCTCGGGAGATGTCCCTGAAGCGCGCTCCGTTGCCGACCAGTACATGCGCTGGGCGACGGCCATCGGTGATCCGCTCATGCTGGTCGGCGCTCACTGCGCCAATGCCATCTCGCTCATGTACGTCGGTGACCTTCAAGGCGCTCGCGAGAACTGCGACAAGGCGGCGACCTACTACGATCGCGACAAACGTCCGATCTATCATGCGATGTACAGGATGGATCCCGGAGTTTTCCTGCACAGCGAACAGGCGCGCACGCTGTGGATACTCGGGTACCCGGACCTGGCGCTCAAAGCGCGGGACGCTGCGCTCGAGCTGGGCGCGGACAGTCCTGATCCGCGCAGCCTTGCGTTCGCCATGCTCTTCGCGGCAGTGCTTCACCAGCTGCGCCGCGAAGTCGACAAGACTCTCGACTATTCCACTCGATGCATCGCCATCTGCGACGAGCACGGTGTGGCACAGGAGCGCGTGTGGGCGATGGCGGTGCACGGTTGGGCCTTGGCGCATTCGGGAAAGCCCGACGAAGGTGTACGCGAGCTCGAGGCAAGCATCGCGATCCAGCGCAGCAGGCACGCCGAGCTGAACCTGACGTACGCGCTGAGGCAGCTCGCCGAGTCGCTCAACATCAAGGGGGAGTACATCCGCGCCCGTGATTCGGCGCGAGAGGGCCTCAGGATCTCGGAGCTCCATGGCGAGGTTGCCTCGAAGGTCGAGCTCTATCGCATCATGGGAGAGAGCGCCCGCTCGCTGGCGAGGACCGGAGAGATCGAGGCCGCGACGCACACGAGATCGGGATCGACGCTATCCCCGGAAGCATGCTTCCGCGCGGCGGTCGAGCTGGCGCGCAAGCAGGGAGCGAAGTCATTCGAGCTCCGGTCGTCCATCTCGCTTGCCACTGAAATGCACGATCGCGGGCTCGATGTCGAGGCCCGCGATCTTGTGTCGAAAATCCGGAATCAGTTCACCGAAGGACTCGATACCCGGGATTTGAAGGATGCTGATGCATTCCTCAGGTCCTGAGACCAGGACTCACTACAAGGCCTAGAATACGGCTCCCCACCGGACGACGTCTGCATTGACGGTGATCCGCCGCGCACCCGACGCGATGCTGTCCACCACAACCGAGCCGGTTCCGTTTTCGATCGATCTGAGCTTGTCTCCACCCAGCTCCGAAGGACGGAAGCTGATCGACGCAAACATGCGCGGCGTGTCGTCGAGCACGTCATGCACGAGCGCGTACGTGCCCACGTCGAGGGGCTTTCCGAGATTGTTGCCGGAGAAGAGGACGATCAGATCGCCGTCGCCCCCGTTTGTCGCCACCCAGCAGCCGAAGCCGTGATAGCTCTTCTCGGCGACGGTACCGATGAACTTGATCGGAACGTCGCCGCGGATCTGGCCCTTCGATGCGTACGTCTTGTCCATCACGTTTACCGTGCAGTCGTTGCTCTCCGTGACGGCTGCGGTAAGGTGGAAAGTGGGCAGCGCCCCGGGGGCAGCGGCCTCCTTGCAGCCAAGCGCGGCCAGGATCGCGGCCGAGGCCGCCAAATGCGAGAGTCTCATCGGATACAGGAAAAAAGGGTTCGCTACAGCTGCAGTCGAAAGGCGGCATCCAGGGGCGCCCAATGTAATGGGATTCTCTGAAAGAATGACTTCTGGTTCACACGCGGGTCACGGGTCCGGTCCCCTTTCGCAAGGCGGAAACATCCTTTTACATTGGCTGTCGGCAGTCGGTTCCATCGAAACGACCGGGATTTGGAGGCGTAGGGAGATCATGCACAGCAACCACGCGCGATGAGACGTCTCGGTTTACCTGTCAACAGGGCCGCGCTGATGGAGTCGGCTCTCGTAGGTGCCGACGCGCTGCGCAACAATCCGATGCGGACAGCACTGTCGACGACAGGGGTTGTGATCGGCGTCGCGGCTCTGGTCGCCGCGTTCGCAATCACCGATGGTGTGGATGTCTGGTCACGCGCGCTCATCGCACGCGAGTCGAGCGTGCAGGACGTGGCAGTGACTCCGATCACATCGCAGATGGTCAACGGACGCGTGCTTCCGGTCCGGGGCCACCCTACCTTCGAAGCGGCTGACGCCGAGCGCGCGCGAATCGAGATTCCCGGCGTCATGCGCCACGTGCTTATGCTGAACGGAACCGCCCCTATCGAGTACCTCGACATGCGTGCGGCCGCGCAGCTCACCCTCAGCACGGCGAGCCTCGCGGAATTCGCTGGATTGGAGCTCATCGCCGGCCGCTTCTACACTGATACGGAAGTCGCGCACGCCGCACCAGTGATCGTCCTGGGGCACAGACTGGCGCAGGAGCTGGCCGGAACGCGCGATGCATTGTGGCTCGTCGGTAGAACTATCCGCATCGGTGGAGAACGGCGCGAGGTCATCGGTGTGCTCAACCCTCCGCCGTCGGGCGATGAGCCGGATCTCGTCGCTTTCGCGCCCATCCGGGGAGGACTGAATCTCCTCGAGGTTTCGCGTGGCCGCCCTGCGGCGACGCTTCGTCTCAAGGCGAGAAGCATCGAGGCAGTCGACACTCTCCGCGCCGCCGTCGAGAACTGGCTGGCCGAGCGTTATGGGATGCGCGCGTCGAAGCTCAAGGTCGACGTCGGCACCCAGCGCCTCGAGAACACGAAGCAGGCGATTCTCCTCTCCAAGCTTCTCCTCGGCGCGCTGGTCGCGCTCGTGCTCGCCGTCGGCGGAATCGGAATCATGAACGTTCTGCTCGCGGCAGTGGTGGAGCGAACACGCGAGATCGGCATCAGGAAAGCGGTTGGAGCGCGTCCAAGAGACATTCACACGCAGTTCCTCGTCGAGTCGGTCACGATAACCGGAGCTGGAAGCGCATTCGGATTCGTTGTCGGAATCATCCTCGCATTCGCCGGGACGGCGGTGTTTCGAATGTGGGCGGGGGCGCCGATCTATCCTGTGATCAAGCCGTTCACCGCGATCCTCGCGATGGTCTCGGCACTGGCGGTCGGAGTCATTTTTGGAACGTATCCCGCGCGTCGCGCTGCGAGGCTGTCGCCGATCGAGGCTATCGCGCGAGAATAGAGTTCGTCTGCCTCACTGATGCGTCACGCGTCGAGATAAGCAACCCAGAGCCGCTCCGCATCGTCGGTCCAGAGTTTTGCAACCCTGAACCCCGCAGTACAGACGAGACAGTCCAGCGAGTCTCGATCGTACTTGTATGAGCTCTCTGTCCAGATGGTTTCACCGCGGGCGAGCTCGAACTCTTCTCCTGCAAGGTGGACGGTTTGCGGGTGCCACGACCTTAGATGCATCTCGATCCTGCTCGCCTCTTCATTGAAAAATGCGACGTGCTCGAACGAGGCGAGATCGAAGTCGGCGCCGGCCTCGCGGTTGATCCGCGCCAGCATGTTGAGATTGAACTCGGCCGTTAATCCAGCGGCGTCGTTGTAGGCCGCATCGAGATCGCGGGTGCTCTTCACGCGGTCGACGCCAAGGATCATCGATCCTCCGGGACCGATCAACTGCCGGACTCGCGACAGAAAGCCCGCGGCCTGTGCCGGATGGAAGTTCCCGATGGTGGAGCCGGGAAAGAAGGCAACTCGCCTCTGAACGGCTGATGGCAGCTTCGGCAGATGAAAACGGGACGTGTAGTCCGCGCAGACTGGAGACACGAGGATGCGCGGAAACTCGCTCGCGATCTCCGAAGCGACACCCTCCAGCTGTGCTCGTGAGATATCCACCGGTACATAAGCCAGCGGGTTATTCAGGGCATCGAGAATGAGCCGGGCCTTTATGCCGGCGCCGCTTCCATACTCGATGACAGCGCAATTCGGCCCTGCGAGGGCAGCGATTTCAGGCACACGGCGCGTGAGAATCGAGAGTTCGCTTCGCGTCAGGTAATATTCGGGAAGCTCGCAGATGCGCTCGAAGAGCTCCGCTCCGCGCGCATCATAAAACAACTTGGGAGGCAGCGTCTTTGGAGACGACTTGAGACCTGCTATCACCTCCGCCTCGAGCCCGTCGGTGAGATGGGTCGCTTCTGTCCTGACTGAAGTTGCGGTCATTGCGATGCGAGACGGATTCCGGTGAACTGCCAACGCGTATCGGACGGGAAAAAATTTCGATACGTGACCCGCGAATGGCCGGGTGGCGTGGCGACAGAAGAGCCGCGCAGGACCCACTGGTCGCTCATCCACTTTCCGTTGTACTCGCCGATCGCGCCAGTCGGAGGCGTGTATCCCGGATACGCGACGTACGCGCTCTGTGTCCACTGCCACCTGTCGCAGAACAGCTGAGGCATTCCGGGAAAATTGAGCGCCGCAACTTCCCATTCGGCTTCCGTCGGCAGACGGTGCCCCGCCCAGCGAGCGAACGCGTCCGCCTCGTAATAGCTGACATGGCAGACCGGGGCGTCGGACTCGATAGCCGTCATGCCGGCGAAGGTGAACTCCTTCCAGCCGTCGTCATCTCGCTCCCAGTAAATCGGAGCCGTGCGCTTGTCCGCCTGGACCACCGCCCATCCGGCGGCGAGCCACAATTCGGGACGGCTGTATCCTCCATCCTCGATGAACTCGAGAAACTCGCGATTGGTCACCAGGCCGTTGGCGATTTTGAATCCCTCGACGAACACCCGGTGTGCAGGACGCTCGTTGTCGAAGGCGAATCCCGTCGTGTCATCGCCGATGCGATGCACGCCCTCGGGTATCTCGCACCAACCGTCGAACGTTGACGGGGGCTGTGACTGATTAGCGCGCCTCGCATCATATGCGGGCCTCAACGGATTCGTCCACAGCACGTGCTTGATGTCCGTCAGCAACAGCTCCTGGTGCTGCTGCTCGTGATTGAGGCCGAGCGTGACGATTGGATCCTCATCCAGTCCGTCGGGCAGCTCGAGCATGTGCTCGTCCACGTACCGTCTGTACTCGAACACCTGGTCAACGGTAGGTCTCGTGACGAGTCCTCGTTGAGCGCGGCAGTGCCGTTCACCCGCCTGCACGTAATACGAGTTGAAGAGGAACGCGTACCTCGGATCGAGCGAAACGTACGCCGCGTCACGAGGCTTGAGCACGAACGTCTCGAAGAACCAGCTCGTGTGCGCGAGATGCCACTTGGTGGGACTCACGTCAGGCATGGAGCTGACGACGTAGTCCTCCACCTCGAGCGGCGCGCACAGCGCCTCCGTGTATTGGCGAACCGACTTGTACCGCTCGCTCAACGAGTCGCGACGCGCGAGCTGATCGGGGATTGGAAGACTGGAGACGGCCATTGCTGGGGTCCGGAAGAGTCACGCACTGAATGAGTGCGGCATTGGAATAGTTCTGTCCTGCACTGGCAATGTCCAGTCCATGCGGGAAGCGTACGGTAGCATACAGGGCGTGGCATCTCCATTCTTGCGCAATGGCAGTTGCGCTCGTGGCAAAGGACGTGAGACACCGTTATGGCAATGTGGCCGCACTCGACGGCGTGTCGCTCGACGTCGCGAGCGGATGGCTCGTGGCCATCGTCGGGCAGAGCGGCTCGGGAAAAACCACACTGCTACGCTGCTTCAATCGAATGGTCCACCCGGCGGAAGGCGTTGTGCTCGTCGGCGGACAGGATGTGCGTGGCCAGGATGTGATCGCGCTTCGCCGCAGGCTTGGATACGTGCAGCAGCACGGCGGACTGCTACCGCACTGGACGGTGTCGGCAAACGTTGGATTGGTGCTCAGGGCGATGGGGGCTGAGCAATCGCCCGCCGTTGGTGATGCTCTTGGTCTCGTGGGCCTCGACGCTGCCGTGTTCGGAGAGCGCTATCCTCACGAGCTCTCCGGCGGACAGAGGCAGCGCGTCGCCCTGGCCCGCGCTCTGGCAGCGCGTCCCGATGCCCTTCTCCTCGATGAGCCGTTCGGTGCGCTCGACGCGATTTCCCGCGCCGAAGTTCAGACGGCGTTCGCCGATGTGCAGCGAGAGCTCGGACTGACCATGATCCTGGTGACGCATGACCTCTCCGAAGCCGCGCGCATGTCGCGGGACATAGTCGTCATGCGAAACGGGAGGATCGAGCAGCGCGGAAGTGTGGCCGAGCTGAGCGACTCTCCGGCGACCGACTACGTTCGCCTGCTGATCACGACGGCAATGACGCAGCTCGAATCGCTCGCAATGAAGGAAAGCGCGGAATGAAGGAGCGACCGCGCACCGCCTTCACGCTGGCCGCTCTTTCCTTGATCGCTTTCGGCAACGTTCTCTCCGCACAGAGTGGGAGAGCACCCCTGGTGGTCGCGTCGAAGCCGTTCGGCGAATCTTACCTGCTGGCCGAGATGTTCTCGCAGCTCCTCGAGTCGCGCGGGATCGCCGTGACGCGCAGGCCTGGGCTCGGCGCCACGGAGGTTGCATTCGGTGCGCTCCGTACGGGCGCGATCGATGTCTACCCCGAGTACACGGGCACAGGTCTCATTGCGATTCTACGCGATTCCCTCAGCGACAGCGTCGCGCGAGATCCCGACGCCGTTTTCGGACACGTTTCGAGACGGTTCAGGGATCTGTTCGGCGTGCGCTGGCTACCTCCGCTGGGATTCGAGAACACTTACGCAATCGCGGTTCGGAAGGAGACCTCGTCCAGGTACAGTCTTCGTACCCTCAGCGATCTCGCGCGGGAGAGCGGACATCTCGATGCCGGACTGACGGCAGACTTCATCGGACGGCCCGACGGTCTGGCTGGACTCTCACGCGCGTACGGCATCCGGTTCAAGGCGGTGCGATCCCTCTCCCCCGCACTCAAGTACCAGGCGCTCGCACAGGGGAGCGTCGATGTCATCGACGGATACTCGACCGATGGTCTGCTCGCGCGCTACGACCTCGTCACACTCGATGACGACAAGAGCTTCTTCCCGCCGTATCAGGCCGCTGCACTCGTCAGTGCGCGCGCAGATTCCCTCTACCCTGACGCGATCGCGGCGCTCACCCTGCTTTCCGGACGCCTGGATGAGAGACGGATGCGGCAGCTCAATCAGCGCGTCGAGGTCGATCGAGAGGACGTAGCGCTCGTTGCGCGCGAGGCGCTTTCGGATCTCGGCTTGATTCGAGGCGCGGCTTCGACAAAGCGCGCGGTCACATCGCGGACTGGACAGAGTTTCGCGGAGTACATGGTCGCCCGCCGCGCTGACATCGCGGAGGAAACTCTGCGGCATCTGCTTCTTTCCGCCGCCGCACTCATCGCGGCAATTCTCGTGGCCGTCCCCATCGGACTCGCGCTCGAGCGGAGGCGTCGCCTTGCCGAGGGTACACTCGGAGCTCTTGGAGTCGTCGAGACTATTCCGAGCATTGCGCTGCTCGCTTCCATGCTCCCGTTGTTTGGCGTCGGTGTGGCGCCCGCGCTCGTCGCGCTCTGGCTGTACGCGTTGTATCCCATAGCGCGGGCGACCTATACCGGCGTGAGAGAAGCGGATCGGGACGCAGTCGAGGCGGCCGAGGCGCTCGGAACGACACCGATGCAGCGCCTCGTGTGGATACGAATGCCACTCGCGACCCCTGTGATAATGGCCGGAGTGAGAACTGCGGCGGTGATCACGGTAGGCGCGGCAACGCTGGCGGCATTCATCGGCGCGGGCGGACTCGGCGAGCCAATCGTTCAGGGGCTTGCACTCGCCGACACGCGACTCGTGCTGAGCGGCGCGATACCGGCGGCACTTCTCGCGATACTTGTCGACCGCGCACTGGCTGTTGCCGAGCGTGCGCTGCGTCCGGCGCATCTGCGAAAACACAAAGTCAAAAGACTGGAAGATCGATTGGGCTGATCTCACGAATCTCGCCGATACTACAGACCTCCAAGGTTTGTTTTATCAGTGAGATCCGCGTGATCCGCCAGATCGTTCTTCTATGTTTTTGTTAGTTGAAGACAGGGCCTCAGCAGGTCACAAATCAGTCCTAACATATGACGCCGCAACTATTTACATCGCGGCAGAAATGTGTTAAACTTATGTATCCCAACAACAGTTCCAGCAACTCCACCGGGAACGGTCCAGTCCGTCCCCGCCGGAGGCGCTTTCCGTTGGCTTCGCGGATTTCGACCCTGAGAAGGAGAGATATGCTTCTACGAAAGTACCTGCAGAATACGCTCGTCGGTGGAGTCGCTGTCCTCTTCGGTGGAACGCAGCTCGTTCCGAATGCTCAGGCGAATGGCCCGGTCTTGAACTCGGCGATTTCGTTCGTGAGTGGCGACACTGTTTCGGCAAAGACGCCGCCTGTCACGCCAATGGTCGTCGGACTTTCCAAGGTCACGACCGCGCTCGACGCGTTCCGGAACGTCGTCAGGCCGCTCAGTCATCCGCGTGCGCTCGACGATGCATTCCGCAGCTACTTCGCGTACAAGTCGGCTCATCCGAACGATGTCAGGAAACCCTACCTCTATTTCGTGGACTACGGTCTCCCGAGCACGACGCCGCGCGGCTATGTCTTCGACATGAAATCGCTTGCGATCGTGGATGGTCCGTTCATGGTCGCGCATGGTCGCGGCTCGTCGTCGCGCAAGAACGGAGTGCCGACGCGTTTCTCGAACGTATCAGGAAGTGCCGCGACATCGCTCGGTCTCTATGTCGCGCAGGAGACGTACGCGTTTCATGGCGAGACGGCCGGACGGTCGTACGGGTCGCTCGGATTGCGGCTGCAGGGTGTGTCGGCAGGGTACAACGACAACGCCCGCGCCAGGAAAGTAGTGGCGCATGGCGCGCCGTACGTGACGCCGACGAAAGCGGGTCGCAGCGAAGGATGCCCCGCGATGGAGCAGTCGCGCGCGCGACGTCTTCTGCCTGAGCTCGCCAACGGCGGGATGGTCTTTCTCTTCGCGCCCGATCCCGTATGGATGGCGCAAGATCAGTGGGTGGCTTCGAGCGCCGAGTAGGAAATCAGCGAGCGGCTTCGGGTGTAGGAGCTGGGCCGAGCTCTACCCGAATCTCCGCGCAGAGCGCCTGAAGCCTGTCGATCACACCCGTTTCTCCAGGCTGGCTGTCCCCTGCTGCTCTGACGAGAGTCCAGAGCCCTCTCAACAGATCCACGAGATGCGCACGCTCGCGGAGAACGATTTCGCGCCTGCTCTGCATTCGAACGCACGAGGTCGAGCTGGTGTCGCACGAGCTCGCGAAGCTCCGCGCGATCGCGCGGGTCGCCGGTACCTCCGGTATCGAGCGAGTCGAGCTGAGAAGCGAGGCGCTCTGCCTCTCCCGCTCCTGCATCGCGAGCCAGTGAAGCGAGCTCGCTGTCCCGCTGGTTGATTGCCTTGAGCACGCTCTCCGCAGTAGCTGCGGTCGACGGCCCGGTGTCTCCCGCATTCATCGGAACGAGCAGCAGCATTTCGCGAATCGCACGGAGATAGTCGGCGGGCGCATCAACGTTTGGTGCTCGCACTTTTCCCGAAGCGGGAGCGAGCAACCTCGTCAACGCAGGCTCGTTCCATCGCAGTGCGGCCAGCGTCGGACCGAGAAGGAGTCGTATCGACTGATCGACAGCGAGCCCCGAGCGGCGGGCCCAGATGAATCCCAGCGCGAATGCGAGGATGCCGGCACCAACGACGGCCCACTCGGCGATCTCCACCCACGTTTCGTAGATGGCTGCCGCCTCCGGAGAAAGGCGTCCTCGCAGAAGAATGAGTACCAGGAGTGCCGGGAAGGACACGCTGATGAGAACTCTTACTGCCTTGGCAGCGAGAGGCAGGCGTCCCCACAAATCCGTCGGTCGCCGCAGTGCAAAGGGCCACCACATCGTCCACCATTCGGGAGGCCATGATGCGATCCGGACGAGCTCGATGATTCGCATCGTGCGTCCTGCTCCATTCCACAGATGCAGGCAGAGTCCGATTGGTGCGATCAGCGCGACTATCATGAGCAGC
>JBDTRZ010000048.1:0-21806 GCA_039931395.1 Gemmatimonadales bacterium | reverse complement strand
GGGTAACGGGTAACGGGTAACGGGTAACGGGTAACGGGTAACGGGTAACGGGTAATCAGGTCTGTACTGTCGCCGCGTTGTCCAGTGTGATCGTGATCCGTCCGCCGATCGGCACGCATCCCTCGTAATTCGCCGTTGCTACTGCGGCTGCCGTTCCCGCCGCCGCACCCGTCGCGGCCCCGATCACCGTCGATTTCGTGTCCTTGCCCAGCACCTGTCCGATGATCGCGCCTACCGCTGCGCCGCCAACGACTTTCTGAACGTCCTTGCTCTTCGGCTGGTTGCGAACGCGGTCCACGTTCGCGTAGGTCGTCGTCGCATCGACCTGGTAAGTGCGTCCGCCGAACGTCACTGACACAACGCGGAATCCCATGTTCACGGGATCGTTCGCGTTCTCACTCCGGCTCAGCTCTGTGATCTCAACCGTTGCAGTCGCTCCGGCAGGTATCACTGCTCCGTTCGATCCCTGGACCGAATTGCTGACCGTTGCGTTGAAGCGCTGTCCGACACGATGAGTGTTGGTGCAGACGCGCGAGTTCGAGCTGAGATTGATCTCCGAACCCGCTGGAATGGAGCCAAGCGAGCGCTCCGAGCCCGACGTCCCGCGCGTGACGGTGTTGCCGCTCGCGGTTGTGGTGGGAGTCGTAGTCGGTGTGGTGGTTCGGGGAGTCGTGCGCGGCGGAGTTCTGACGACTGTCCGCGGCGGTGTTCGTCTCGCAGGCGCGGAGGTGGCCGCAGACGGCACACTCGGCGCCCCAGTCGCAGGGACGTCCGTGAGAGCGGGCTGCGACAGCGTGTCCTGATTCGCCATCTGCAGATCGCGCGTGAGAGATGTGTCCTGCGCGAGCGTATCATCTTTCTTCGAATCGGCGCAGGCGGCAGTGATCAAAGCCAGCGACAGTACGAGCGATCCACCCGCTCGAGAGATATATTTTGACATCCGGTCGGCCTCCGTTGTAGACGCTTGCCCGAAACTCTTGTCGCACAAGCCTTTAGACGTGCGAAAGGGGCAATCGTCGTGCCATATATGAACCAGCTCAGGCATCTTCTTCCATACTATACCCCGTACAGGCGAGAACTGATCACGGGGCTTACGCTGACGGTCGTCTCGACCGCCATTACGAGCGTCATACCATGGTTTCTGCGTCTGGCGATCGACGCGCTGGGCGCTGGAAAACCAGTTAGCGAGGTCTGGAGGCTCGCGGCGAACATCGTGGCGGTTGCCGTCTTCGCGGGATTCCTGCGCTACGCGATGCGAGAGATTCTCAATGGAGTCAGCCGGCGGATCGAGTACGACCTTCGCAACGATCTGTTCGAGCACCTCACACGGCTCGATGCCTCGTGGTACGCGAGCAACCGGACGGGCGACATCATGGCCCGGCTGACGAACGATCTCAGTGCCGTGCGCATGGCCGCCGGCCCGGCGATCATGTATCTGGCCAATACGATCGCCGGTGCCGTGTTCGCCCTCGTGTTCATGCTCAGGATCGATCCGCTTCTCACAGCTCTCGCACTTCTGCCGATGGTCGCGCTCCCGGTCATCATGGCGCGCATGGGCGGCGCAGTGCATAGGCGGTTCGACGCAGTGCAGGAATATTTCTCGACCCTCACCACTCACGCACAGGAGAATTTCACCGGCACCCGGATCGTCCGTGCGTACCGCCAGGAGAGCGCGGAGATCGCGCGGTTCGGCGCGCTCAACGACGAGTACATGAAGCGCAACATGTCCCTCGCCCGTCTTTATGGAACGATGCACCCGATGTTCGCGCTGCTGGCGGGAATTGCTGGAGTCGTCGTCCTCGGACTCGGCGGAATGCTCGTGCTCCGCGGCAAGATCTCCGTAGGATCGTTTGTCGCGTTCGGGCTCTACCTCAACATCCTTTCCTGGCCGCTCATCGCGCTGGGCTGGGTGGTCAATCTTTTTCAGCGCGGCAACGCATCGATGGCGAGGCTGATGGAGATTCTCAACGCGAGGTCCATGCTCGACGAGCCAGTCGCTGAAGAGTCGGTGCATTTGCCGTCTGTCACTGGCGGCCGGTCGATCGAGTTTCGCAATGCCGGGTTTCATTACCCGACGGCTCCCGGCCGCGAGCCGCGCTGGATTCTCCGCGGCGTGAGCTTCGTCGTTCCAGCCGGGTCGACTCTCGGTGTCGTTGGCGCGACGGGGAGCGGAAAGACATCGCTCATGGACCTGATTCCCCGCCTGTACGATCCTCAGGAAGGAGAGATCCTGATCGACGGAGTTCCGATCCGATCGCTTCCACTTCACGAGCTGCGGCGCGAGATCGGTTTCGTCCCGCAGGAAAGCCTGCTGTTCAGCGACACGATCGGCGCCAACCTCGCGTATGGTGCGAACGATCCTGACGGTGTCGCATCTGCGGTCGCGACAGCACAACTGGTGGAGACGATCGAATCTTTTCCGGGAAGGCATGAAACCTTGCTGGGCGAGCGAGGTATCAACCTCTCCGGCGGCCAGAAACAGCGCGCGTCGCTCGCCCGGGCACTGGCGCGCAGGCCGTCGATCGTTCTGCTCGACGATGCCCTGAGCGCCGTCGACACGCACACCGAAGCCGAGATTCTCCGTGCGCTGCGCGGTGCGCTCACCGCCCGGACTGCCATCATCGCTTCTCATCGCGTGAGCGCGATCCGGGATGCCGGCTGGATAATCGTTCTCGACGAAGGCCGAATTGTCGAACAGGGGAGACACGACGACTTGATGACCAGCGAGGGACGGTATTGGACATTGCTGAGGACACAGCAGCTCGTGGAGTCCATCGAGGGAGCCGACGACGTCGGCCTTGCCATGCAGGCCGCCACCGATGAGTGATACCCGGTTCACGGAACCCGGGACCGCTCTCGACGCGACGTCGGAGCGGCTCGCGCGTCTCGAGGCCGATCTGGTCGATGCTCAGCGACTGATAGCGGAGCTGCGCGACCGGGATGCGCTCAAGACACAGTTTCTCTCCAACATCTCGCACGACCTGAGAACCCCTCTCACGGCGATCATCACTCACGCCGAGATTCTCCGCGACGGGATTCTCGGTGGCGTGTCGTCGAGACAGCGCGAGAGCATCTCCGTCATCATCACTGGCGGACGCCAGCTCCTGGACATGATCGCCGAGATCCTGATGCACGCCCGCGACTCCAGCGAGCCGCTGACGCTCGTCGAGTCGGAATTCTCGATCCACGAAGTGGTCGAGCAGGTGACGGCACTCAACGAATCCCTCGTCGCGAAGAAAGGTCTCACCCTCGAACGGTATCTCTCGACGGAGCTTCCGCCCGTTCGAGGAGACCGGGACAAGGTCATACATGTCCTCACCAATCTCCTTGGCAACGCGTTCGAGTTCACGCCTCCCGGAGGACGCGTCTGGGTCAATGCCAGCATGAGTCCGGAGAATCCCGCTGGCCTCATCCTGATGGAGGTCGGTGACACCGGCCGCGGCATCGCTCCCGACCATCACGAGCTCATCTTCCGCGAGTTCGCGCAGGTGGACTCCTCCGCCTCCCGCGTGCACCACGGCACGGGCCTCGGCCTGACCATTGCGAGACGCTTCGTCGAGCTGCACGGCGGACGCATCTGGGTGGAAAGCGAGCTCGGGTGCGGAAGCCGGTTCTACTTCACGCTTCCCGTCACGCGGCCGGAGCAATGAGCGCACGAGTCCTGCTCGTCGAAGACAGCCCGATGATCAACGGCGCTCTCTGCCTGCTCCTCGAGTCCGCCGGTTTTGAGGTGACGCTCGCTACTACTGCGGCTGAAGCTGCGGCGTGGACAGGTGCCGCGCCGCCTGACGTGATGCTGCTCGACATCGGGCTTCCCGATGCAGACGGCCTGAGTGTCATCGCGGCCCTCGAGATGAGAGGGATGAAACCCGGGGCGACGTACGCGATGACCGGCTATCCGGACGAGGAGACTCGGCGGCGCTGCATCGCGGCGGGATGCGATGAGGTTCTGCTGAAGCCAGTCCCCGTGCAACAGCTTCTCAGAATCGTCTCCGAAGCGGTGGCGTGACGGAGCGGCGCGCGCATCCCCGCGCGGGTCCGTTCCTCCGGTGGTACTACGCGACCAAATACCGTCTCTTCAGACGCGAGAAACGACCGCACGACGGACGTCGTGGCCTCATCATGCTCCAGGTCGACGCGCTCGCCTACTCCGACCTGCGCCGCGCGATAGCACGAGGATTCTGTCCGACCATCGAGAAGCTGGTCCACGAGGGCGGATTCCGCATGCGACGCTGGTTCTGCGGACTGCCGTCAGCGACTCCGTATTGTCAGGCGGGAATCTTTCACGGTGAGAACGCGGGCATTCCCGCGTTTCGCTTCTACGACAAACCCGCGCGAAAGGTCATCACCTGCAACGCCCCTCACGGCGTTCAGTACATACGGGACGGCATCACGGTTCCGGGCGCACTCGCCGGCGGGTCGAGCTACGTCAATCTGCTCGACGGCGACGCTCAAACAGTTGCCTTCACCGTTGCGACGCGGGAGAAGATGTCGGTCTATCAGCGGCTCGGCGGGAAGAGAATGGCGATGCTCATCCTGCTCCATCCGATCCGTGTGGCGCGAATGCTTTTTCAGAGCGTGCTCGAGTATCTGCTCGAGGAATGGGAGCGCCTTCGCGGGGAGCTAGCGGGACGCGTCACCCATTCCGAGGGAATCTTTCCCTTCATCCGGATACTGAGCAACGTCATCATACGCGAGCTGCAGACGATGGCCATCCTGCTCGACGTCTACCTCGGCGTGCCGGTGATCTACAGCACGTTCATGCAGTACGATGAGCTGGCGCATCACTTCGGTCCGTCGAGCAAGCAGGCGTTGGGCGATCTGCGACGGACCGATGCGCGAATCTCCGAGATATGGCGCATGGCGCGCATGGCCGGAGGCAGGCAGTACGATATCGTCATTCTCTCCGACCATGGAATGACTCCCGCCCAGAGCTACAGGGTGCGTTTCGGAGAATCCCTTGGCGCGACCGTCGAGCGGATGCTGGACGACGACGTCCTGACGAGCCACGCCGAAGCGAGCGAGTACGCCGACATCGGGTCCGAGGTGATCGAAGCCGTCGCGGTGATCACGCCTCCGGGGCGGGAGAGAACGCGTCGAACTCTTCGGCGGATGAGAGACTGGCTTCGCAGCCGTTATGGGCTCCGTGAGATCATCGTCCCCGAGAAGTACCGTGTTGCAGCCAATCACGACGTCGTGGTCACTTACAGCTCCTGCCTCGCGCTCGTCTACTTTGCGGCCGACGAGAGGCAGCTCGACCTCGCGGACATCATGGAGCATGCGAGGTGGCGAACCCTGTACGCAGGATTGCTCGCGCATGAAGGAATAGGCCTCATCGCTACTAGAACGCCCGAGGGCGTTCACATCGAGAGCAAGTCGGGGAAAGCATTGCTCGGACATGGGATCGTGCGCGTTCTCGAGGGCCGCAATCCAATGGAGCCCTACGGCACAGCGCGCTACGTGGTGAATGCGGTGGAGTCGCTGGTGCTGCAGCCCAATGCGGGAGACTGCGTGCTCTTCGGGGCCTACGATGGATACGAGATCATATCATTCGACGACCAGGTCGGTGCGCATGGCTCGGCCGGGGGAGATCAGGTCTATCCCTTCCTCGTCACTCCCCAGTCACTCGACGTCTCCCGGGAGGTGCTGGAGGATGCCCGGGACATTCACCGGGCGGTGCTTCTGCGGTACGTGTCTCCTGGCGGCTTCAGTCCTGATACCGCTTCGACTGCGGTCTGAGCAGAATCAGCCAGTGAGCTCGGCCTCGGGGTGCCCGACGATGAAGCGGAACTCCGATCCTGACAGCCTCTCCGGCTCGAACTGCTCCCCTGCCCGCTTCACCACTCCCTGAACCACGACGTCGACCGTAATGAGCGGTGCATCGGCCTCCGCAGTTACCTCGACTTCCCATTTGCCGCGGTCGGGACCCTTCAGGGTGTGGCGGTAGCTCGCGCTGTATACCGTGTGCCGCTCCTGAAGCGGCACGCTCGCAGCGATCACGGCTGCGCCGGTCTCCACGCCGCTCTGACGGATTGGCGGGAATAGATGAACCGTCTCCACGTACTCCGCGCCGACGGTTTGCGCTATGTCCCTGAGGAACCGCTCTGTTGTATCGATCATCCTGCTCTGGGTTCTCTGGCGGTGATCTCGCGCTCCACGTAGAGCCGAAGAATGTGCATGAAATCCTGAGCGTTCGTGACTACGCCGAACGCCTGGTGAGTTCCGCGGTCCTTGAGCTTGCTCACGACGAACTCAGAAGAATCGACACAGATCGTTGGGAGCTCCCTGAGCGAGCCGTCCGGGTCAGTGACGAAGGCGGGAAGCATGTTGCCCGTCGCGATCGCATGAAGCGCCGTTGCGACCAGTATCGCCATCGTCGCCCTGGTCGTGTGCTTCTTCATCGCATCCTGCGCGGCGAGCGTGTCCGTGATCACTTCCGGAAGCGGGCCGTCGTCGCGAATGGATCCTGTGAGAACGAACGGAATGTTGCACTTCACCAGCGCGTGCATGATTCCGTTGGTGACGATTCCACACTCCACCGCGGCGTGGATCGATCCAGCGGACCGAATCTGGTTGATCGCGCGCATGTGCAGCCCGTGACCACCGGGGGTCGCGACACCGGTCTGCGTCATGCCCAGGGTCGTGCCGAATATCGAGGCTTCGATGTCGTGAACGGCAACCGCATTTCCCGCGAGCAGCGCACCGACGAATCCGTTCTCGATGAACCAGACCATGTCAGCCCGCGCGCGCGAGTGCACCAACGCTGGTCCGGTCACCCAGATCGGATATCCACCCCGGTCACGATCCTCGAGGAGAAGCCGCGCCATCTCCGAATACTCGATGGGCTTCTCGCGCGAGACCTCGCTCGTCATGAACTTAAACTCGCCTTCATCGTCCGGCTCGAGAAGCGCATCTACGTGGATCCCCTGCGAGCCATCCTCCGCGCTTCCTACTGCGACCATGTCGCCGGCGCGGACTCGCCTTCCCTCTCGAACCCACAGCTCGCCGTCGCTGTCGAGAACCAGCGCTGAGTCCATGCGTGGCTCTCGCGGCATGCGCCACTCCCCGCGGATCTTCGCCCACGTCGGGAGATTGGTCGTCGAGAAAAATCCCTCGGGCAGAACGCCGTCTCGCGGAGCGGGAACGAAGGTCGCGTCAGGCGCGCTTGCGAGCTTCGGAGCGCTGAAATCGGGAGTTGAAAGAATCGACACGCCTAAAGATGACGAGAAGCGCTAGAGCAGCGCCACGGGATCGCGATCAAGTGTCACGCGCAGCGCCGCGGGAACCGGAAACTTCTCCATGAAATACCGCCCGACTCGCGTTAGCTCGGACGAGTTCTGCGACTTCAGCAGCACGTGCCAGCGCCACCGCGTTTTCACCTTTTCGATCGGGCACGGTGCCGGACCGACGAGTGTCACGTCGCCGGAAGTGTGAGTCTCCAGAAGCTTCCTGATCCAGTCGGCGCCACGAGTCGCAAGAGAAGCAGTGTTCCCGTCGTTCGTTCCGCTGAACACGATGTTCATCAGCCGCAGGTTTGGCGGATACGAAGGGCTCACACGGCCTTCCATCTCCTCTCTCACGAACGTGGCGTAGTCGTGCGTCAGGGCGCATCGCACCGCATGGTGCGAAGGCAGCCGCGTCTGAATCAGCACCTTGCCTCCCTTTGGCCCGCGCCCGGCGCGGCCCGCAACCTGACTGAGCAGCTGAAAGCATCTCTCCGACGCGCGGAAATCAGGGAGATTGATTCCGACATCGGCATCCACAACACCGACGAGCGTCACGTTCGGAAAGTCGAGCCCCTTCGCGATCATCTGAGTGCCGACGAGGATGTCGACCTCGCCCGCGGCAACTCGATCCAGTATCTCGGCGTGCGCCCATTTGCCGCTGGTGGTGTCGACGTCCATCCGGGAGATGCGCGCGGTCGGAAACCGCTCGCCCAGAAGTCTCTCTATCTGCTGGGTGCCGAGCCCGCGCTGTCTCAATGTCTGGCCGCCGCAGCGTGCGCAACTGGAGCGCAGTGGCTCCTGGTGCGAGCAGTAGTGACAGAGAAGGCGCTCGGGCGAGCGATGATGCGTTAGAGTGATGCTGCAGTTGGGACAGACCACCACGCTGCCGCAATCGTTGCACTGAACGAAGGATGAGTAGCCGCGGCGGTTGAGCAGCAGAATGCTCTGCTCGCCGCGGCTCAATGTCTCGTTCAGCGCCTGGTCCAGCTCGTCGCGGATCACAGCCGAGTAGCCCGTCCCCGGCCCGCTGCTTCCCGCCGGCGGCTCCGCGCGATGCCGAAGGTCCACGACGCTCACGTTCGGGAGGCGACCACCGCCGACCCGATCGGGCAGCGTGAGCAGCGTGTATTTGTCCGTCTTCGCGTTCACCCACGACTCGAGCGAAGGTGTTGCGCTGCCAAGCACGACGATCGATCCCTCGTTCCGCGCTCGAACAATCGCGACCTCGCGAGCGTGATATCTGGGTGTCTCGCCCTGCTTGTAGCTCGCCTCGTGCTCTTCGTCGACGATGATCGCTCCGACATTCTCGAGCGGGGCGAAGATCGCGGACCGCGCTCCGACCGCGATGCGCTTTTCTCCTCGCTTGAGAGCCAGCCATGCGTCGTACCGCTCGCCGTCGCTCAGCGCCGAGTGAAGCACCGCAACGCGGTCACCGAAGACCGCGCGAAATCTGTCCACGGTCTGCGGAGTCAGCGCGATCTCGGGAACGAGCACGATCCCCGTCTGGCCTCGCCTGTCCACGATCTCCCGCAATAGCTCGATGTAGACGAGAGTCTTTCCGCTTCCTGTGACGCCGTGAAGCAGAAAGACCTCACCGGGAGAGGCGGCCGTGAGACGCGCGATCGCTTCCTTTTGCGCATTCGTCGGAGGATGGTGACGCGGCAACTCGCCAGGTCTCAGCGCAAACGGATCGCGGTCGACTTGCTCTGCTTCAATTGCGATCAGCCCCCGTTTCTCGAGCGCCTTCAATACGGAAGGAGAGAACTGAAGCTGCTCCAGCAGATGCTCGAGCGTACTGCTGCCACCAACGGATTCCAGGAGCTCGAAAACCGCCCGCTGCTGAGGCGCGCGCGCGAAGGCTTTCTCCCGGTGCGTGAGAGTCGGCAGATCTCCGCGCAGGCGCACGACACGGTGTGTCTTGCGGGTTGGCTGTGGCTGCGCTGCGCCCGCCAGCGCGGCCGGCAGCGCCGACTTGAGAGCAAGTCCGATTGGGACCACGTAGTAGTCTGCTATCCACCTGCAGAGCGCGATCATGCCGGCGCTCAACGCGGGCTCGGCGTCCGGCACCTCGATGACGCGCTTCAGTTTCCTGCCCGTCGCCGGCGCCAGTGTCGGTCCGAGACAGATTCCAATTTCCTTTCTGTTTCTGAACGGCACGACAACGCGCGATCCCGCGACCGGAATTCGCTCCAGCTCGGCGGGCAGCTCGTATGTGAATGTCTGGAAGAGCGGAACCGGAATGGCGACTTCCACCAGTCCCGTTGGCGGGGAGCTCATGGACCCGCTAGCGGGCGCCCCCGCTCACCGCCTGGTCCGCCTCGCCATCCGCACGCTGAACGCCGAGCCCCGGCCGGCCGCTGAGCCGAATTTTCCCTCCGTCGATCCTCGTCCCGACGAACGGATCGTTGGCGAGGAGCGCGGCGCCATCCAGGTCAGCGTAGTCGAGAAGAGGCGCGAGCTGAGCGACGGCGGAGATCCCGAGACTGGATTCGATCATGCAGCCGACCATCACGGTCATCCCAAATGATCGAGCGGTGTGTACGATGCGGATGGCTTCGCGCATGCTCCCGCACTTAGCCAGCTTGATATTCACGCCATCGACTGCGCCTGCCAGGCGGGGAACGTCGTTCGCGACCAGACACGACTCGTCGGCGATGATGGGAAGCTTTGCGCGGGTCCGCACGAAGCGCAGGCCTTCGATGTCGTGTTGCGCCACCGGCTGCTCCACGAGTTCGACGTCCTGATCCACCAGGAAGTCGATCATTCTCACCGCCTGCGACGGACTCCACGCCGCGTTGGCATCGACCCGGAGTCGCTTTCCCGGAGCCGCTTCGCGCACGACGCGCACGATCTCCGCGTCGCGATCCGTGCCGAGCTTCACCTTGAGAATGGGATACTCCGCTGCATCAGCGACACGCTGCCTCAGCCCTTCGTTGTCGGCGATCCCGATTGTGAAACTCGACTCCGGGGAGTCGGCGGGGTCGAGGCCCCACAGCTGGTGCACGGGTAGTCCGAGCCGCTTTCCCATCAAGTCGTGCAGTGCCGAGCTGACGGCGCCTTTCGCGGAGCCGTTGCCGCGCAAACTGCGATTGAGCGCGAAGTCTATTGCCTCGAGAGACCACGGGTCCGCGCTGCCGAGCACCGACGCGAACTGCTCGAGTGCCGACTCCACGGTTGCCACGCTCTCACCGTAGAACCTGTTTGGTGCAGCCTCGCCCCAGCCTTCTGCCCCATCCTTGTCCACGATGCGCACCACCACGTTCTCGTGCGCAGCGTATCCTCCCCGGGCGATCACGAACGGATACCGGGTCTTGAGCCGGATCAGCTCGTGAAAAATCTTCACGCACCGACCCCCGTCGGAATCGGCCGCGATGGCGAGAGCACGCGCGACGTCCATGCGGCCCGCGAGTCTTCCGGCGATCCGGTGCCGCTTAGATATCCGATCAGCGCATCAGCCAGCTCGTGACCGCGCTGGTATCTGTCTGCGGCGCGCTTCGCGAGACACTTCATCACGATCGCTGAAAGCTCGGGAGGCACACGCGAATCCACCACGTCGGGCGCGGCAGCCGTCTCGGTGACGTGCTTGTAGCTGATCGAGTAACCGTCGGCCCCGTCGAATGGCGGGAAGCCGAGAAGCGTCTCGTACATCACAACGCCCAACGCGTAAAGATCGCTCCGCCCGTCGAGAAGCTTTCCCCTCGCCTGTTCCGGCGACATGTAGTGCGGCGTCCCCATCACGTTTCCCGTCCCCGTCATTCTCGCCCTGAAATGCCCGGTAGCGATGCCGAAGTCGGTCACGAGCGCGTTCTCATCCTCGTCGAACAGAATGTTGTCCGGCTTGATGTCCCGGTGGACGAGCCCATGCCGGTGCGCGTAGTCGAGAGCACAGGCGACCTGGGCAGCGATCGCCGCGGTTCGCTCGGGTGGGAAGGAGCGACGGTTGTTGATTCTGTCGGCAAGTGTTCCCCGCGCGAGGTAAGGCATCACCAGAAAGACCTGGTCACCGACGATGCCGAAATCAGTGATCGCGCAGATGTGCGGATGCACGAGCTGTGCGGCTGACTCGGCCTCGCGTCTGAATCGCTCGCGCATGTCGGCATCGCGCGCCAAGTGCGGGTGCATCACCTTGATCACTACGGGGCAGTCGAGCGGGATGTGCAGCGCGTAGTAGACGTTGGCCATTCCACCTTCGCCCACCCGGTGCATCACGCTGTACCGGCCTCCCGTGACATGACGGAGGGCGGTGATCGCCGGATCGGGTGGCTGAGCGCTCCTGTTGGTCACGACAGGCAGGAGCTCGCTGCAGCGCAGGCAGCGCGCAGCGGATCCGCGATTCCACGAGCCACAATCAGGACAGAACATCTCTACCCGCCGAACTGCATGCGAACGAAGTCATAGGGCGGCCATGGGCCGCTGAGGTGAAAGTCGATAGCCGTCTGGCGCTGGTCTTCCTTGGCGACGAGATCCGCGAACCCCGACCACCGCTCCAGATCCACGAGGAATGACGCATGGGCGACGATGTTCGTTTCCCCCTCGGGTACAGTAAGCGTGACGGTCGCGGCAGCCTGCCCGCGCAGCACTCTCATGCTCTGCGACGCAGTGGCGATGAGCTGCTTCGAGCTCTCCTTGGCCTCCGCGGCAGTGGCGTCGCCAGGATCCACTTCAGTCGTTTTGGTTATCGTCAAGCGCGCCTGGCCGTGCCCTTCGATCGCGCCCATCGTCTGCGTGAGCGTGAAGTAATGAAGCTCGAGCCATCGCATCAGGCTCTCTCGCGATCGAAAGACCGTCCCCGGCGGTGCGGGAAGCACCGCGGTCGAGCTCTGCACTTCCTCGAGAACTCGCGTATACTCGCCCATTTCCTCTTCGTCGAGCGTCACCCGGGCATACTTCGCGGGAGCCACGACTGCGGCGAGCGACCGGAAATGCACCAGATCGGCTCCTTCGGCGAGCGGGTGGCTGGAGTTTGCCTCGTGCGCGGCAACGCCGTACAGGCGGAGCGCGTTTACAGCAGCTTGCGCCATCTCAGAAAGACAAGGAGAATCGCACCCAGCCCGAGTTGGAGAACCACCATCGTCCAGAATCCGTGACTCGTGTGCGCAAGTGGGATTCTGTCGAAGTTCATACCCCACATTCCACTCACGACTACGAACGGCAGCGAGATCGTCGCCACGACGCTCAACGCCTTGGTGATAGTACCGAGGCGGTTGGACACCTGTGTTAAGTAACTGTCGAGAGTGTTGCTGAGCAACTCGCGATATGTCTCCAGAGCATCGTTGATGCGCAGGATGTGGTCGAATATGTCGCGAAAGTAAATCTGCGTTTCGACGGAAAGAAGAGCGCTGGGACGGTTGGTGAGCACCGCGAAAACGTCTCGCTCGGGGGCGAGGTGGCGGCGGAGCGACAGTACCAGGCGCTTCACGCTGAATATCTCACGGAGTGCTGTCTGGTCGAAGGCGGCGAAAACCTTCTCCTCGAGCCCGTCCATGAACTCGTCGAGCTGGTCCAGGATGGGGAAGTATGCGTTGACCGCCTCGTCGACCACCGCGTGCATCAGACGCGCTGGACCCGCGGACGCCAGCTCAGGCTTTCTCAGCAGCACATCCCGGGTTGCATCCAGAGGCGAGGTATCGCCACCGTGCACCGTGACGAGGTAGTTGCGTCCGAGAAAGCACGTGAGATTGACGGTCTCGATGTCGTATGGATCCTCTGTCTGCTCGAGAAATGCGATGGTTCTCACAATGAGTATGAGGAATCCGGTGTACTCCTCGATCTTCACCCGCGATTGCGGATTGAGGCTGTCCTCGATCGCCAGCGGATGAAAGTGAAATACCTCGCTGAGCAGGGCCACCGCTGCCGGCTCACGCAGGTCGATGTCGACCCAGAGCGTACCGCTGCCTGATTCGAGTGCGCGCTCGAGCTCCTCGGCGTC
This sequence comes from Gemmatimonadales bacterium, assembly GCA_039931395.1. Classification (GTDB taxonomy): domain Bacteria; phylum Gemmatimonadota; class Gemmatimonadetes; order Gemmatimonadales; family Gemmatimonadaceae; genus UBA4720. Next base: position 8,651 of record JBDTRZ010000048.1, on the reverse strand, counting down.
GAGGTTCACGCGGACCCCGCCCGCCGGATCGTGGTAGCAGCTCCACAATCCGCCGGGCGCGACCGGCTCCGCGCGAGCGCGCTCGGCTACCGCGGTCGCGGTCTGTGCTCGCTCGGGGTCGGCGTTGCTCATCGGCGGGTTCGGCTGAGGATCAGCTTCAACGGCTGCAAGTTAGCCGGGTGCTTCACGGGGCGCGAAGGAAAAAATGTCAAACCAGCGCATCCAGGTGCGCGACACAAGCCGACCCGACGCGGTCGGCGGCATAGCCGCCTTCGAGCGCGCTCACGATCCGTCCGCCGCACCAGGCCTCGGCCCGCTTCACCAGCGATTTCGTGAGACCCTCGAAATGCTCGAGCTGCAGGGTGAACCCGCCGAGCGGATCGCCGGCCATCGAGTCAAAGCCCGCCGAGATTAGCACGAGGTCGGGCACGAACCCAGCGGTCGCCTTGTCGATTCCCCGCTCGAGCGCCTCCACGTAGTCGCGAGGCGCGAGCGCCGGCGGCATCGGGATGTTCCAGATGCTGCCGTGCGGTCCGCGGTCCTCCGCGGCGCCTGTGCCCGGATACCACGGCCACTGGTGCATTGACACGAAATGGAAGTCCGGGTCGTGCTCCACGAGGGCCTGGGTTCCGTTGCCGTGGTGGACGTCCCAATCGACGATGAGAATCCGTGAGGCAGCATACCGCTCGCGCGCGTACTTCGCGGCAATGGCGATGTTTCCGAAGAGGCAGAATCCCATGGCACGGTCCCGCAGGGCATGATGGCCCGGCGGGCGAACCGCGCAGAATGATCGAAGGTTCGTACCGGACATCGCGCGGTCCACGCCGTCCAGTACGCAGCCGACGCCTGCAGTCGCCGCGGCCCAGGAGCCCTCGCTCGCGACGGTGTCATTGTCGAGTTGCCCTCCTCCTTCACCTGCGATGCGCTCGATCTCCGCGATGTACCCGGCGTCGTGCACGAGGGCGAGCTCTTCGCGCGTGGCGTGCCGTCCCTCCACATGATCGACGACCTGAAAAAGATTGAGATCGTTCCTCAGAGCGCGGGTCACGGCGCGCAATCGGCCGACGTGCTCCGGATGTCCCCATCCAGTGTCATGCCGGCCGCAGTCAGCGTGCGATATGAACGAGACACGCATCGAACCTTCTCCGGAGCTCTCTACCTTACGGGCCTGCGCCTGCGCCTCGAGAGCAGAAGCGTCGAGCCGTCGCGGATCCCTGAGTCTTCGAGCGACTGGTCCTCGTCAAGGATCTCGAAGCCGCGAAACTTCGTCACGAACTCGTCAGGGGATTCGCCCGCAGGATAGAACTCCTGAAGCGCCGCTCGCTTCACCGCTCCGACGGAAGCAGCAGACGGAGCATCGACACGAATCGTGTCCCACAGCTCGGCCGCCTGTACGCGGAGATGAACCACCACTCCATTCCCACCTCCGACCCGTACGACATCGCCGCCGGTGCGAAGCTCGTTCACGAATGGCGAGCTCATGGAGCCGGCGTTCCCGCGACCGCCTCGACCCCGGCTTCCACCAGGGACGCCGTCGCGGGAAGCGTCGACAGAAACCGCGCGACCTGCTGATCGAACAAGTAGGTGGATCCAGTGACGCGCGTTCCACCATCAGCCGGGGCTGTGCCGATCACAAGCTCTTCTCCGCCCTGTCCGCGGAACGAAGCCCAGCCAGGGCCTTCCTTCTCGAGGAAAGAAGCATAGATGCCGTTCCTTCGGGCGAAGAAAGCCTTCGCCTCAGCGATGACCTCGGCGGGCGACGCCGTCGTCACCGCATCCTGGATCGTGCGTTTAAGCTGTGAGTTCATTTGTCCGGGCTTTCATCGAACGCAATCTACCGGCCATTCGACGCGCCGGACAAGGCAAAGTCGCCCGTCGCGATTCTGCGAGCAGACTCGTAGATCAGGCGCGTGCCGAAATGGAGTGAAGCAACAGGGACGCGCTCGTCATGCCCATGCATTCGCTGCTCGTCCGCCTGCTGCATCGGAAACGGCAGGACTCCATAGGAGTCGATGCCGATTCTGCGAAGATGAGCGCTGTCGGTGCCGCCGGTGCTGAGGTATGGCACCACCGTCATCGCGGGGTCGAGATCCCGCGCTGCGGCGGAGATGGCGTTGAACATGTTCGAATCGGGTTCGGACGCAGGGGCTTCCTCGCCATGGAAGGTGACAGTGAAAACAATCTCCGGGTCGTCCACGCAAGCTCGCATACGCTCGATCACATCCTCTACTCTTTGTCCGGGGATTGTTCGAATGTTGATTTCAGCGCTCGCCTCCGCCGGAATCACGTTTCCGGTGACCCCGCCGATGAGCCCAGTGGCGGAGATTCCGTTCCGCAACACTGCATTCAGGACAGGGATGCGCGAGAGCACTTCAGCGCCGCGCGCCGATTCGAGCGGGTCCGGTGAGACGAGCGCGGACATCGCTTCTCGCTCGTCGGCCACCGGCCACACTTTCGCGAGTGAGCCGAAGAATCGCTTCGTCGTCTCGGTGAGCGTCACGGGTTCCGTGTAATCCGCCAGCCTGGCGAGAGCGCGCCCGAGACGGAATATTGCGTTGCCTGCAAGCGGAATGGCTGCGTGACCGGCCGGACCGCGCGCAGTGACGGTGACCATGTGCGATATCTTTTCCGCCGTCTGAATTGCGAGGTACCGCTTTCCGCCTTCGATGATGCGCGTGCGGCCACCTTCGTTGATGGCGAATTCGGCATCGAGCAGATCGCGGTGATTCTCGACCAGCCACCGCATGCCCCAGGCACCTCCCATCTCCTCGTCGGATGTCGCCACGAAGACGATGTCCCGCTCGATCTCCACTCCTTCGTCCACGACGAAGCGCTTGAGGAGCAGCATTGTCATCAGATTCGCGGCGAGCATTCCCTTGTCGTCGATGGCACCGCGACCGTACACGTAGCCATCACGGATCACGCCCGCGAAAGGATCGCAGGACCATTTGTCCGCCTCGACGCCGACGACGTCCATGTGCGCAAGCAGAATGACCGGGCGCTTCGAGCCGTTTCCCCGGAGGCGGGCGATGACAGCCGCGCGATTCGTCACCGGTATGAGGAGCCTCGCGGAAATTCCCTCCGATTCGAGCACACTCACCAGGTACTCTGCGAGTGGCAGCTCGTTGCCTGGAGGATTCGTGGTGTCGAACCGAATGAGCGCCTGCAGCCGCTCGATCGTTTCCGCCTCTACGGCAGACCAGTCAGCTCCCAAGCAGCTTCTCGATGTTCCTGACAAGCGGAGCGAACGATAGCTCCTCGCCGGGGACTCCTACGCGGGCCGCGAGCTCTTCGGCGGACTCGCGCTGTCCTTCCGCCCACAGCTCGCGGATCATCCACGGGCCAGCGGCGGGATTGCGATACCAGTCGACGTCGAACCGCGAAACGAGCGATTCATTGAGCAACGCCTGGAGCTGCCACGCGCGCAGGTAGCGAGTGGAATAGTAGCGCGGATCGAAATCGACAAACGCATCGGCGCTGCGATACTGAAAGTTCGTCGCGCTCGTCAGAGTCTCGACGTACAGATCGGGCAGATGCGTCCAGTCACCGTTGTGTCCGTAAGCTTCCATCTCGTAGAGAAGCTTGGCGCAGTAGCGGCGCAGGTAGTGGAGCTCCTCGAAGCCGGCGAGCCGCAGGAAATCGTCCACCTTGGCCGAGCCAAGCTCCGTGTAGCGAAGAAGCCAGCCGCGATCCTTCATGCGGTGATCGAACAGCATCGCGTACGTCTCGGTCACCGAGTTGTCACCGAGCCATCTGTACTCGAACGGGTAATCTCCTCGGACGTTGGCAAAATGCAGCGCGTGTCCCGCTTCATGCAGCAGGGTCGTGTAGTCGCTCTGCCCGCCATGCGGACGCAGCACGAGGTAAACCTCTTCGGGCACCCGGGTAGGAGCGCAGAATGCGCGCGCCCGCTTGCCTGGCCTGTCGCCGACGTCGTACACGATGCGGCCGCCCGCCGCCGGATCGACATTCATTTCGCGGAGCTGCCGAGATATCGACGCCTGAAGCGTATCGCCCGGAAACGCGGCGTCGTACTCCGATGCGCGAAGAAGAGCCAGTGCATCCGACCGCGTCGCTTCCGCGGGAGTGATGCCCAGGGACTTGCGCAAATGAAGCGGGAGCGTGTCATCCCACATCGGCTGAGTGTCCCGCAGGAAAGCCTTGCACTGCGCCGCGAGGCTGTCGAGCGAGACGCCGGTGATCTCCTCGAAGGCGGAGTTGTAGCTGGGCGCTATTCCGAGCGACTCTATGTAATCCTTCTCTCGCTGCAGGCGCTCGAGGCGGAGGGGCGAGTGCTCACGCTCGACAAGGACCACGCGCGCATCGTCGAGCGCCAGACGCCTTCGGCGGTCTTTCTCGTTGGCGATTTCGATCGCCGCGGCCTGGTACTGTATCCTCTCACCGTCAGGGGTCTCGATGATCGCCGAGCTTTCCCAGGCGATCTCGCGCTCGTCGAGCTCCGCGAGTGACCGCGACGCCTGCGATTCGAGCTGCCACTCGAGGAGGAGCGATGCCGAGCGGTGCTCCTCGGACCCGCCCTCGGTATCCTTGAACAGGTCCAGTGTAAGCGTCAGGGCGTCCTCGCCGAGCACATGTGCGAAGCGATCGTAGATCGGCCTGAATTCAGCGACCGCCTTCTGGCCTGAATGAGCTAGATAGCTCTCGCGGGAAATCTCCTCGGTGAACGCCTGGCCGTCGCGCCGCAGCCTCTCGAGCGTGAGATCCGTCATCCGGCGATGCGCGTTCCGATGTAATCCCGAAGCGAATCGACGGACACGCGCTCCTGCTTGAGAGTGTCGCGCTCACGCACGGTGACGGAATTCCCTGCGGCAGACTCACCGTCGACGGTGATGCAGAACGGTGTACCGATCTCGTCCTGCCGGCGATAGCGGCGCCCTATCGCGCCGCTGTCATCATAGAACACGGGAAAGGATGGGCGCAGATCGTCGGCGATGCGGCGAGCCATCTCCGGCATTCCGTCCTTTTTCACCAGCGGAAACACGCCTGTCTTGATCGGAGCGAGCGCCGGCAGCAGTCCGAGCACGACGCGGCCCTCGCTCTCTCCCTCAACGGCTTCCTCGCGATACCCGTTGACCAGCACCGCAAGGAGAATCCGGTTCGGACCGGCCGCAGTCTCGACGACGTACGGCACGTAGCGCTTGTTCGCTCCCTGGTCGAAGTACTCGAGCTTCTTCCCCGAGAACTGCTGATGCTGAGTGAGGTCGAAGTCGCCCCGGTTGTGAATCCCTTCCACTTCCTGAAAGCCGAGCGAGCCGCCGAAGTCGAATTGCACGTCGAAAGCCGCGCGAGCGTAGTGGGCGAGCTCATCCTTCGCGTGCTCGTGGAACTGCAGCCGGTCATCGGCCAATCCGAGGCGTTTGTGCCATTTCATCCGCTCGCCCTTCCAGTACTCGAACCACTTCATGTCCGTGCCCGGCTCGACGAAGAACTGCATCTCCATCTGCTCGAACTCCCGCGTGCGGAAGATGAAGTTGCCGGGTGTGATCTCATTCCTGAACGCCTTTCCGATCTGCGCGATGCCGAACGGAATTCGCTGTCTCGTCGACTGCTGAACGTTGAGGAAGTTGACGTAACTGCCCTGAGCAGTCTCCGGACGCAGATAGATCACCGAGGCACTGTCCTCGACCGGCCCCATGAAAGTCTTGAACATGAGGTTGAACTGCCTGGCTTCGCCGAGCGTGCCCTTCATTCCGCACGCCGGGCACTGGGCATCAGGCGTTCCCGGAGTCCCTTTGATGCGCGGGTCGTCGGCCCTGAAGCGCTTCTTGCAATTCCTGCAATCGACCAGCGGGTCGACGAAGCCGCTGACGTGGCCGCTCGCCTCCCACACTCGCGGATGCATGAGGATCGCCGAGTCCAGCCCTTCGACGTTCTCGCGGGAGCGGACCATCTCGGTCCACCATCGCTCCTGGATATTCCGCTTGAGCTCCAGCCCCAGCGGGCCGTAATCCCAGACGGACCCTGTGCCTCCGTAGATCTCGGAAGACTGAAAGACGAATCCGCGCCGCTTGCACAGGGACACCAGTTTTTCCATCACATCGGGCGGATTGGGCATAAGTTCTGAAATATAGCAGGGACCTACCCTGCTCCCCGTCAGGCGCCGATGATCTGGTCGCGTCTGGTTCCCACACTAACGTGGGTGATCGGAGTCTCGACAAGCGATTCAATGCGGTCGAGATACTTTCTCGCCGCGATGGGCAGCTGGTCGAGTGATCGGGCGTCCGCGGTCGACTGCCGCCAGCCTTCCATCCACTCGTACCGCGGCTCGGCGTTGTCGAGCAGAGCGAGATCGCCGGGAAACTCCGTGTAGACTTCGCCATCCACGTCGTATCCGGTGCAGAGAGCCACCTTCTCGAAGGTGTCGAGCACGTCGAGCTTCGTGACGGCAAGTCCGGTGAGACCATTCACCCGCGCGGCGTAGCGCACCACGACGCCGTCGAACCACCCGCAGCGCCGCGGTCTTCCTGTCGTCGCCCCGAACTCGTTTCCGAGTTTGCGCATAATCTCGGCTTCCTTTTCCGCGAGCTCGGTGGGAAGCGGCCCATTTCCGACGCGGGTCGTATAGGCCTTCACGATTCCCAGCACTGCGTGAATCGCCGTCGGCGCGATGCCGACACCTATCGCCGCGCCGCCTGACGTTGTGCTGCTCGATGTGACGAACGGATACGTCCCGTGATCGACATCCAGCAGCGAGCCCTGCGCGCCTTCGAGCAGAACGTTTTGGCCGCTGGCGATGGCGCGATGAATCAAAAGGCCGATATCCTCCGTGATCGGCAGAATCCGCGGGGCGAGTCGCTCGAGGAGAGTGACGGTCGCGTCAGCATCCGCTCGATCCGGAACGCCATACGACGCGAGCAGCGCATTCGCGTGCGCCACCGCCTTTTCCACGAGCGCACGCAGTCGCTCGGGGTGCCGAAGATCGAGCACACGCACGCCGCGCCGCGCGATCTTGTCTTCGTACGCCGGCCCGATGCCCCGACCGGTCGTGCCTATCTCGCGACTCGCGGAGCTCAACGAGTCCACGAGCTTGTGGAACGGCAGGACGAGATGCGCGCGGTCGCTGACGTAGAGCCGACCTTCCACATCGACCCCGTCGGCTATCAGCTCATCGATCTCGGTGAAGAGAGTGTCGGGATCGAGGACGACACCGTTTCCGATGGCGCAGCGCACTCCCGGATGCAGCATACCGCTGGGTATCTGGTGCAGAACGAACGACTTGTCGCCGATGTGGACGGTGTGCCCTGCATTGGCGCCACCCTGGTATCGCACGACCCAGTCGGCGCGCTCAGCGAGCACATCGACGAGCTTTCCCTTTCCTTCGTCACCCCATTGCGCCCCGACAACGACGAGCGTGCGCGTCTTCGTATCGAACATTCAGTTCTGTTAAATGGAAAACGCCCCGGCATGTGCCGGGGCGTTGAGTCAATCTACCTCTTGAGCCCCGAGTGTCAATCGCGGTGAGTGCCGACGCCAGGAAACTACCAAAAGAACGATCTCGGGGATTTCGCGGATTGACTGATAAAACGCTCTCTTTTGATTTGATCCGCTGATCCGCGTGATCCGCGCGATCGCCTTATTGGTTTTTGTTTCTTGTCAGCCCATGGCGGCAAAGAATATCCACACCGCGATCGTGCATCCAACCGCCATCTTCATTGCCGTCGCAACCGCCCGGCCGATGAGAGCCCCGGTTGCAACGCGGGTCGAAGCCGCTCCGGTGGATCCGGTTGTCTTCTCGCCGACGAGCGCCCCGATGAAGCTGCCGAGGAACGCTCCTATGAGGGGACCGACGATTGGGACCGGAACGCCCATGAATGCCCCGACCACGCCTCCGATCATCGCCCCCCAGGCTGCTCGGCGCGAGCCTCCGTATTTGCGGGCGTATTTCCCCGACATAGTGAACTCGATGTACTCGGCAATCAGCGCGAGCACACCGATCCCGATGAGCGTCACCCAGCTTATCGGCTCGGTGCCGGCCACGATGTTGTAAACAACCGCGCTGGCGATCATCACCCACAGGCCCGGGAGTCCGAGCGCGATGAGGACGAGTGAAAGCAGCAGAACGAGCGTCAGGATGATGAATCCCATCAGGAAAGCTCCTCGACAGTCGCCGCCATCAGCCGGGCCGCAGTCGCGAGTCCCGTGCCTTTCATGTTCGCGGCAGTATCCCTCGATGTATGTACGCGAGCGAGCGTGCCGGGGTTTCCCCTGCTCACCGTGAATGATTCCCAGCCGGCGTCGGTGAAGGCGACGTTGTCGGCGAGAATTCCGGGAATCATGCCCCGCCTCCTCATCCGGATCGCCACCCGCCGAGCAGCGCTGTCCACCGCCTGCGCAGTTGAAGGGCTCATAACGCCCCGCGTCATGCAGATGAAAACGCCGGAATCGTCGATAGTATCGCAGTTGATTGCGATGCCCTTCTCGCGCCCGGTCGCAGCGAAAGCGCGCGCTCCGGCAAGGCCCAGCTCTTCGGCGCTCGTTATCAGGACACCGACATTCACTCCTGGGGACAGCATCTCAGCAGCCAGGAGCACCGATGCGACTCCGCTCGCATTGTCGAGCGCGCCTCGTGACTTGTTGCCGATGAAGCAGAGAATGACGGGGATTGAAGCAACGGCCGCGAAGAGTCCTTC
>JBDTRZ010000047.1:0-22814 GCA_039931395.1 Gemmatimonadales bacterium | reverse complement strand
CCGGGCCGCATCTCCACTTCGAGGTTCTGGTGAACGGTGTCCAGCGTGATCCTCGCATTGCTCTTCAGATGAAAGGCGGAGAGCCGATTCCATCCTCCGAGAGAGGGGTCTTCCAGCAATTGAGGAACAGGACTCTGGCGTCATTCGGGCCGGGGAGCTCGACCAGCGACTAGCCACGACGCTGTAGCTGCGCCACAGAGGCTCAGAGGCTCGGAGAAATACAATTAAAGGGAAACCCGCTTGATTCCATCCCGCAGGAATTGCGTGTGGAAGTTGAGGATCAGGCCCACTCGGAGTCCGGTGACTTTCAGGTAGGTCATGATTTGAGCCTGGTGGACGCCAAGCAGTTTTTCCACCGCCTTGACCTCCACTATTACCGTGCCGTCAACAACAACGTCAGGCCGGTAGTAACTGCCCAGCGCGATCCCCTTGTAGACAACAGGTATTCGTTGCTGGCGGTCGACCGAATGACCGGCGCATGCCAACTCGAATTCCAGGCAATCCTCGTAATTCGACTCGAGCAGTCCAGGCCCGAGCTCGCGATGTACCTCGATGGCTGCGCCGATGATTCGCTCGGTGAGCTCTACGCATTGGGCTGGAATGGTCACGTGGGCAATGTGAGAGCTTGCCACGCGAAGCGCTCAATCCCAATCCTTCCCTTCAAATCGATTTGACGCGGCGCACCACGATTCCAGGGGCGGTGCATTTCCAAAAAGAATTCGTCTTTCTCTGAGCCTCTGTGCCTTTGTGGCGCGGTTACAGCCTGCTGTGATGTACAGGCCCATTATCTTATGGACTGATGACCAGAATTCTGAAGCGCGCAGGCGACCTCGCCACGCGCTCGCTGTGGCAGAAGATCAAGGACATCGCGATGCTCGATGTCACCACGCTCGCGCGTGGCTGCTCGATCGGCGGCTCACTCGAGAAACTCGAGGAGGTCCTGATCGAGGCCGACTTCGGGGTGGCGACGAGCATGCGGCTTGTCGAGGATGTCGAGCGCCAGGCGCGGCGCGGCGAGCTCCGAACGCAGGACGATTTCCTCCGCTCCCTCGAGGAGGGCGTCGCGCGCTCACTCGGTGCGGACACCGACGACTCCTCGATGCACTTCTCGCCGGAAAAGCCAACGGTCATACTCGTGATCGGTGTGAACGGCGCCGGCAAGACCACGTTCATCGGCAAGCTCGCGGCTCTCATGCATGCGCGCGGAAAGAGAACCCTCGTCGGTGCGGCCGACACGTTTCGTGCGGGCGCGGTGGACCAGCTGAAGCGGTGGGCGGAGAGAAGCGGTGCCGAGTTTGTCGGTGCGGTAGCGGGAAGTGATCCGGCATCTGTCGCCTTCAACGCGATCGACGCCGCAGCGACGCGAGGCTCGGACGTCGTGATCATCGACACCGCGGGGCGCCTCCACACGAGCTCGAGCCTGATGGACGAATTGAAGAAGATCCATCGTGTCATCGCCAGGAGAATTCCCGGTGCGCCTCACGAGACTCTTCTCGTGCTCGATGCAACCATTGGACAGAATGCGCTGGCACAGGCCCGCACGTTTTCCGAGGCGATTCCGATCACCGGGCTGGTCATGACGAAGCTGGACGGCACCGCGAAGGGCGGCATTGTCCTGGCGGTCCGCGAGGCGCTCGGCGTTCCCGTCAAATTCATCGGTACCGGAGAGACGATGGCCGACATCGAGCCGTTCAATCCCGTGGCATTCGCTGCGGAGTTGGTCGAGGGCTAGCCATTGAGCGACGACGAACGGAGAGGTTCGGCGTCCGGAAAACTCTACCTCGACATGCCGGTCACCTACCTGAAGGGTGTCGGCCCGATGCGCGCGGAAGCACTTCGCCGCCTCGGAATCATCACCGCGCGCGATCTGCTTTTTCACGTGCCGCATCGATACGAAGACGCGAGCACGGTCAGCCCGATCTCGTCGCTCGAGCCGGGCATGGATGCGACGATCGTCGGAAAGGTCATATCCAAGGGGATCGTCCCGACACGGAAGGGCCTTCGAATTTTTCAGGCGGTAGTCCGCGACGACAGCGGCATCATCGAAGCGTCATGGCCCGGCCAGCCATTTCTCGACCGCGTCATATCGAAGGACGACACACTTCTGCTCAGCGGGTCTGTGCGTTTCTTCCACGGCAGGCAGCTTCAGCCGCGCGAATACGTCAACCTGGGCAGCGATCCTACCGGATTGGCGGAGGGGCGCGTCCTTTCAGTCTATCCGGCCACGGAAGGCCTGTCGTTCAAGGTCATTCGCGGGATCATCGAGTCCCATCTCGATCCGCTGCTCCACCTGGTGCGCGAGTATCTGCCCGGTGATCTCGTCAGGCAGTCAGCGCTGCCCTCGCTCGCTGACGCCCTACGGATGCTGCATCGCCCGGCTTCCGTCGCCGAGGCGATGCGGGGAAGAGCGCGGCTGGTGTTCGAGGAGTTTCTCTTCGTGCACCTGTTGCAGCTCCGCGCGCACAACCTTGCCCGCGCCCGCCGCAGCGGAATCAGCTTCGTCAACAAACGCGAGCTGACGACGGGCCTTCGTGCGGCACTTCCATACACACTCACGGCCGCGCAGGTGAAGGCAATCCGCGAGATCGTCAACGATATGTGCAGCGACCGGAAGATGCACCGGCTTCTTCAGGGAGACGTCGGAAGCGGCAAGACGATCGTTGCCCTCTTTGCTTCGCTCCTGGCGATGGAGAACGGGTACCAGGCTGCATTGATGGCACCGACGGAGCTGCTCGCGGAACAACATCATCGGACGATCTCGGGACTGCTGGAGCCGATCGGCGTGCGGCCGCTTCTCCTCACAGGGAGCATGAGCGCGAAGGAGCGCGCGGCGGTCGCGCGACAAATGGCGGTCGACGCGCCGCTCCTCGTCATCGGCACCCACGCCCTCGTCCAGGAGAGCACCGCGTTCGCGCGCCTGGGCTTCGCGACCATCGACGAGCAGCACAGGTTCGGTGTCGAGCACCGCGCGGCACTTTCCGCCAAGGGAGAAGCGCCCGACGTTCTTCTCATGAGTGCGACCCCGATCCCGAGATCACTCGCCCTCACGATCTACGGCGGGCTCGACGTGTCGACGCTCGATGAGCGTCCAGCCGGCAGACAGCCGGTCACCACGGTGATCCGCCGTGAAAAGGGACGCGACAAGGTTCTCGACTTCGTGCGGCAGCAAACCGATGCCGGCCGGCAGGCCTACGTCGTCTACCCGGTGATCGAGGAATCGGAGAAGACGGATCTCAAGGCTGCAACGACCATGTTCGAGACCCTTTCTGCCGGAGTCTTCGCGGGAAAGCGTGTGGCGCTCCTCCACGGGCGGGTTTCTGCCGCCGATCGGGACAGGACGATGCGGGCTTTTCGTGATGGGGAGATAGACGTGCTCGTGGCGACCACCGTCATCGAGGTTGGAATAGATGTCGCCAACGCGACGGTCATGCTGATCGAGCATCCCGAGCGATTCGGTTTGTCGCAGCTCCACCAGCTTCGCGGTCGCGTCGGCCGGGGAGCGGAAGCATCGTATTGCATTCTGCTTGGTGATTTCGGAACCGAGGCTGCCGAACGGCTCAACATTTTTGCTTCCACAGAGGACGGCTTCGAGATCGCCCGAGCGGACCTCCGCATCCGCGGCATGGGGAACCTCTTCGGGCAGGAGCAGAGTGGTGAAGCGATGTTCAGGCTCGCCGACCCCATTCGCGACGAGCGCCTCAATCTCGAGGCGCGGGAGGCCGCCGAGCGAATGCTGGAGGAAGATCCCGACCTTGAAAAAACGAAGCACGCCGGAATCCGCGGCGTGCTTGCAACGCGATACTCGCGTGCGCTTCAGCTCTTCAGGGTAGGCTGATCAGCGGCTCGGGTTCGCGAGCCGCTTCTTGATGCGCTCGAGCTCGGCGTTCGCCTTTGCAAGCTGGTCCCTGAGCGCCGCGATTTCCTCTTCTCGATTGACGAACACAGTGTCGCGGCCCGCCACTCGCATCGTCTGCTGCTGCGCTGCATTGCGAAGCGACTGGACGACCTGTGCGGTGCGGCGCAGCACCACAGCCTGCTGTCGATACCGGCTGGCTCCCGGCGTGTTGAGGTAAATGTCGAGAGCACGTATTCCTTCGCTGATGGACGAGTTCCTGTTGTACGGATCCACCATGTACAGCGCGCGCCAGAATGCAATCTCGGTCGACTCGTCGGTTCCCTTGGCCTTGAGCGCGAAATCGGAGAGGATTCTGTCGGCGCCTGAGTAGTCTCCAGCTTCAACACGCCTCGCTGCCGCGGCGATCGCGTTCTGGTATGCCGCGGCCGGAGCAGGTGGCGTGCCCGCAGTGCTACCCGCAGTGCTACCCGCAGTGCTATTCGTGCATGCCGCTGCCACGAGTGCAATGGTGATTGTTCGCTTCGCAAAGCGTGCGATCAAGCTACTTCCTCGACGACAGGTGTCCGGCGGAATGGCGTCCGCCGCGTGATTGCGGCGCGCACGGGCAAAGTAATAGAAAAAGTCGTGCCCATTCCCAGAGTGCTGTCCACTCTGATGCTTCCGCCGTGCGCCTCGACGATCTCCCGGGCGATCGCGAGCCCCAGTCCGGTGCCCTTGGCTGCAGCGTAGGCCTGATTGCTGGCCTGGAAGAACTTCTCGAATATGTGAGGAAGCTGTTCGGCCGCGATTCCCACCCCGCTGTCGCGGACAGTGATGCAGACCTCGTTGTCCGAGCCTTCCACTCCGAGCTCCACAGTTCCACCTCGGTCAGTGAACTTGAACGCGTTCGACAGCAGGTTTCCGAGCACCTCGTTGATGCGATCCTCGTCCCACAGTACGTGAGAGGGAAGGTCGCCGCCTCGAACAACTCGGAAACCGATCTCACGCTGAAGCGCCAGGACTTGGAACGACGTCTCGAAGGAGTGCAGGAAACGATCGAGGTCCACCTGGCGGCGCTCGAGCTTTCCTCCGCCTGCCTCGAAGCGGCTGATGTCGAGAAGCCGCTTCACCAGCCGGGTCAACGTCTGCGCCTGCTTGCCAAGCGTCGCGCAGATCTCGCGCTGTTTGGGGTTGAGCTCGCCGTAGATGTTCTCCTGGAGCAGCTCGAGATATCCCACGATCACGTTGATCGGCGTCTTGAGCTCATGCGACGCAACCGACACGAACTCCGCCTTCAGCTTGTCGAGCTCGGCGAGCTGTGCGGTCATGCCGTGATAGCTGCCTGCGAGCTTGCCGAACTCGTCGGTGCGTTTCTCCATCGCCGGAAGGCGCTGTGTGAAATCTCCATCGGCAACGGACTTCATGCCGCGCTCGAGCTCGTATACCGGACGGCTGATCGACCGCGTGAGCCAGATCGCGATGAGGGTGGCGAGAAGGAGAGCGACGGCGAGAGATCCTGCGGCTGTGCGCTGCGCTTCGACCGTCGTCGCCGCAGTCTGCTCGACGCGGTCGTGCGTCTCGTCTCGCAGGCGGATCTCGGTGCGCGCGATTGCCCTGTCGATGGTGAGCAGCGCCGGACGACTTCGCTGCGCCGCGATCTCATCGGCCGTGTTGACGGCTCCCGACGCCGCTGCCTGATATTCAGCCTGCGTCGAAGCGCGCAGAGCGAGGATCGCGTTCGACAGATCGTTCGACACATCGGCCGGTACGAATCGTCCGAGCGCGGCAGCCGTCTTGGAAAGCGCGTCGATCTGGCTGCGCATTCTCTCCGCCGAAGCGGCATCTGTGGAAATGAGAAGCGCGTCCTCGGTCCGTTTGACGTCGTCCGTCATCTCGCGCAGGTTGCCGAGCAGGAGCGACGCGGCGAATTCGCGGTCGCGCAGGAGACGCGTCTGCTGATGAACGGTGTCGAGCGACCGAAGCGCAAGAATCAGTGGGACGAGCAGGACGACGGTGATCGAAACGATCCCCAATCCCAGGCGTGTGCGCAGCTTCATGCGCTGTTGACACCCCTATTCGTGCGTTCTAGCTTGCCGCGCACCCGCCCCGCCGACCCTTGATTCAATGACTCCCCCATACGTGCGCATAGCCGAACTCGGCCCTCACGCCGGACAGACCGTCCGGGTGCGGGGCTGGGTTACCCATCTGCGCTCGTCCGGCAAGATCGCCTTCGTCGTGATGCGCGATGGTAGCGGCATTCTGCAGTGTGTTCTGGTGAAAAGTAGTCTCCCCGCGGAATCGTGGGAACGGTTCGCTGAGCTCACACAGGAAACGACGATTGAGGTGACCGGAGAGGCACGCCCCGATAAGCGCGCGCCAGGTGGATTCGAGCTGGGGGTGACGGAGATGATGATTACCGGCCCGAGCCCCATCGACTACCCCATACAGCCGAAGGAACACGGGATCGATTTCCTGCTGGATAACCGTCATTTCTGGCTTCGCAGCCCCCGCCAGAAGGCGATTGCACGAATCCGCCACGAGACCGAGCAGGCGATCCGCGACTTCTTCTACGAGCGGGACTTCACGCTCGTCGACACGCCGATTCTCACCGCCGCGATCGGTGAGCGGAGCGGGCTCTTCTCCACCGAATATTTCGACGAAGGAACCGCATACCTGGCGCAGACCGGGCAGCTCTACGGTGAGGCCGCCGCTGCGGCCCTCGGAAAGATCTACTGTTTTGGCCCGACCTTCCGCGCCGAGAAGTCCAAGACGCGCCGCCATCTCTCCGAGTTCTGGATGATCGAGCCCGAAGTCGCGTTCAACGACTCGGATGACAACATGCGGCTCCAGGAGGAATTCGTTGCCTACGTCGTGCAGCGCAACCTCGAGCGGCGCCGCGATGAGCTGCTCGAGCTGGAGCGCGACACGTCGAAGCTGGAGACCGTCCTTGCGCCATTTCCACGCATCGACTACTCCGACGCGGTGCGCATCCTTCAGGAGAAGGGAAGCTCGGTGACCTGGGGCGACGACCTCGGCGCCGAGGACGAGACTCTCCTCGTGGAGGGACACGACCGTCCGGTTTTCGTCTACAACTATCCAAAGGAAGCAAAAGCCTTCTACATGAAGGAGAATCCGGCCGATCCGCGCACAGTTCTATGCAACGATCTGCTGGCGCCCGAGGGTTATGGGGAGATCATCGGCGGCTCGCAGCGCGAGGACGATTACGACAAGCTGCTGCACCGGATCAAGGAGGAAGGTCTGCCGGTCGAAGCCTATGGCTGGTATCTCGACCTCAGGAAATACGGAACCTTCGCGCACTCCGGCTTCGGACTCGGCCTCGAGAGGACGGTGTCCTGGATCTGCGGACTGCCGCATCTCCGGGAGGCGATTGCCTTCCCCAGAATGATGCACCGGCTTCGGCCTTAAGCGGATTCCTCGCCGGCCTTCACTTCGTCCCAGATCGCATCCAGCGCGGCGAGATCGAGCGTTCCCATCTCGAGTCCTCGCTCACGCGCCAGGCGCTCCACCTCGCGAAAACGTTTCTCGAATTTCGCGTTCGCCTTGTCGAGCGCGAGAGAAGCGTGCACCCCGGCTTTTCGGCAGAGATTCACACACGCAAAGAGCAGATCTCCAAGCTCCGCCTCGAGCGCATCGTGCGCGGCGTCCAGAACGGGCGGCGCATGCGGGTCCGTCATCACGCGACCCTCGAGATGGTGCCGCACTTCTGCCAGCTCTTCGTCGATCTTCTCGGCGGGGCCGCTTGTGTCCGGCCAGTCGAACCCGGCGCCAGCGGCGCGATCCTGTAGCCGGTGCGCGCGATGGAGCGGAGGAAGCGCGGCGGGAAGTCCGTCCGCGATCGACACCCGCTTCTTCGATTTCATCTTCTCCCACGGCTCCTTGACGCCCTCGCCGTAGAGGTGCGGATGGCGGGCCTTCATCTTCGCGATCAGACCGCGCGCGACGTCATGGAAGTCGAATTCGTGCCGCTCCTCGGCGATCACAGAGTGGAAAAGCACCTGAAGCAGCACGTCGCCGAGCTCTTCACGCATGAGGGCGGGCTGCGCGTCGCGTATGGCGTCGTCGAGCTCCTGGCATTCCTCGACGAGATATGGCCGCAGCGATTCGTGAGTCTGCGCTGCGTCCCAGTCGCATCGCTTGCGGAGGTCCCGCATCAGCTCGATGGTGTCGTTGAGTGTAGCTCTGTCGTCCATGCTGACCTTGCTCGCTAGATTGGGCGTGTGACTGCAATTCTACCCGCCGCCTCCATCGGCATGCAATGCTGACCCGCGCGTGGATGGAAGTGGACCTTGGCGCGCTCGTCCGGAATGCGATGACCTTGGCCGATCGGGCGGGTGTTCCGCTCATTCCGATGATCAAGGACGAAGCGTACGGTCTCGGAGCGGAGCAGGTGTCCCGCGCGCTGGAGCCGCTCTCACCCCTGGCGTACGGTGTCGCTACCGTCGTGGAGGGCGAAGAGCTCCGGGCGTGTGGAATCGACAGGCCAATCCTCGTCTTCACCCCACTCCTCATCGAGGAAATGGAGGCCGCCCACCTCGCGCGTCTTACGCCGGTACTCGGATCACGTGAGGAGATAGAGGCGTGGTCGATATATGGGAGCCCATACAATTTGTCCATTGACACGGGGATGTCCCGGGCGGGTGTGCAGTGGCGGGATATGGAAAATCTCCGGTCCGTGATCACCAGGCACCCGCCATCGGGGGCGTTCACCCATTTCCATTCAGCTCAGCTCGACGATGGGTCGATGGACGAGCAGGAGCGCCGATTCAGGGAAGCGGTGGACAAGTTACCGGACAGACCAGCAATCCTGCACACAGACAACAGCGCTGCGATCGCGCGGCATGGTCGGTCGCAGTGGGACGCGGTGCGTCCGGGAGTCTTCATGTACGGCGTCGGCAGCGGCGCGAGCGCGGCCGTCCAGCCGGATCCGGTCGTGTACGTCAAGGCGAGAGTGGTGGCGACGCGGTGGGTGGAAGCCGGAGATACCGTGAGCTATGACGCGACGTGGACCGCGCCCTCACGGCGGCTGATCGCGACGATTCCACTCGGCTACGGCGATGGTTATCCGCGAGGGGCCAGCAATGCCGGGTTCGGGCTCGTGCGGGGCTTCGTCGTTCCGATCGTCGGCCGAGTGACCATGGACATGATCATGCTCGACGTCACCGAAACGGGCGTCGAGCCAGGTGACGTCGTGACTATGATTGGCGACGCGGCCGCCGCACGAGCTCCCATCGATGTCGCCGGAGTGGCGGCGATCGCGGGCATCTCCGCCTATGAGATCCTCACCGGACTGCGAGGCCGGCTGCGGCGCATATATACCGGGCAGGCGCCATGAAGAGAGCAGTGATCCTCGTACTCGACGGTGTCGGCGCAGGCGAGGCTCATGATGCCAAAGACTACGGCGATTCCGGCAGCAACACACTCGGCCACGTCGCGAGGGCGGTGAAGGAATTCGATCTTCCCGCGCTGGCGAAACATGGTCTTGGCAATGTTCTCAACCTCGCAGGCATGCCACCCGAGCCGAATAGCGCATCGGCGTGGGGAAGAATGCAGCCAGCGTCCGCCGGCAAGGACAGCACTACCGGACACTGGGAGATTGCGGGCGTTCATATCGAGCGTGCGTTCCCGACGTATCCTCGAGGCTTCCCAGCAGAAACAGTAGAGAAGTTCAGCCGCCTTACAGGGCGCGACGTGATCGGCAACGTCGTCGCGAGCGGGACGGCGGTACTCGATGCGTACGGCGATGAGCACATGCGCACCGGAAGCTGGATCCTCTATACGTCGGCGGATTCGGTTTTCCAGGTTGCCGCCCACGAGTCTGTAATTCCGCTCGGGGAGCTCTACTCTGCCTGCGAGACCGCGCGTCGAATTCTGGTTCCTCCACACGATGTTTCGCGTGTCATCGCCCGGCCCTTCGAAGGCTCACCCGGCTCGTTCAGGCGTACCGCCAACCGTCGCGATTATTCAATCGAGCCGCCGGCAGAGACATTGCTCGATGCGCTCGCGACGGCGGGCATCGCGCGCCACGGGGTTGGGAAAGTCGACGATCTTTTTGCGCGTCGCTCGATAATTGCGCAACACACGGCTTCCAACGCCGAAGGGATCGATCTCATCCGGGGGTGGCTCGAGAGCGACAAGAGTGGGTTGCTCTTCGCCAACCTAGTAGATTTCGACCAGTTGTACGGGCACCGCAACGATGTTGCGGGGTTCTACAACTCACTACGGGAGTTCGACTTCGCTCTTCCGTCCATCACCGCCGCCCTGCGCGAGGAAGATCTGCTTTTCATAACTGCCGACCACGGCAACGATCCCACAACGCCATCCACTGACCATGCCCGCGAAATGGCTCCGCTTCTCGTCATCGGCCCGCAGGTCAGACCGGCCGATGTCGGCACGAGGCGGACTTTTTCCGATCTGGGCGCAACCGTAGCAGAGTGGCTCGGTGTCTCATTCCGCGGAAAGGGGCAATCATTCCTTCGCCAGCTGATCGCATCGTGACCCCAGAGGACGAGGCAATGACCCCTTCCGAAGCGCTCCGTGAAGCGGCCTTCGACGCGATGGAGAACGCCTATGCCCCTTACTCACAGTTCAAGGTCGGGGCTGCGGTGCGGACATCCACCGGAGAGGTGATCACCGGATGCAACGTGGAGAACGCTGCCTACGGTGAAGCGCTCTGCGCGGAGCGGGTGGCGGTTGCAGCTGCGGTAGCGATGGGCTTCAGGGGTTTCGAGGAGATAGCGATCGCCAGCGACTCGGCCGATCCGTCGCCTCCATGTGGATCGTGCCGCCAGACGATGAGCGAGTTCGCTCCCGATCTGAAGGTCACGAGCTACGCCAGGAACGGAAAGAGTGCGGTGTGGCGCCTCGGCGATCTGCTGCCCGAGGCGTTCGCACTGAACCATCTACGTGGAAGGTCGTAAGTGGAATTGATTTCAGCCCGGCTAAGACTGGCCGGCTTAGTGATATTGACCGCCATCGCCGCCGCCTGTACCGAGAAGCTCGACAACGCTGCCGGCTGCCCGATTCTCTGTCCGGACCAGGGCGGGAGGATCGAGACGGTGACGATCGACGCTGTCTCGCTCGACTCGACCGTTTCCGCGCTTCAGGGCCAGGGGACGGAGACTTCGTTGCTCGTGGCGACGCGCGGCGACACTCTCGACTCCCGTGCTGTGATCAGGTTCGACACAATCCCGTCGCGATTCCGCCGTCCGGGCGCGGACACGACGACCACTGAGATAACGACAGTCGACAGCGTGCGGCTTCGAGTGCGCGTCGACACGGTGGGCGGAAAGCTGCCGCCAACGGTTACACTCGACCTCTACGACGTGAACTCCAACGCTCCCGACAGCGCGATTGCTCCGGTCGTGGCACTGTTCTCACCGGACCGTCTCATCGCATCCGAGACGTTCGAGAAGGCGGCTCTCAAGGACACCGTCGTCTTGACGCTGCCCCCGTCAGCGATTCTCGACCGCAAGGGCGGCCGGCTGCGAATAGGCATCAGGTCGCGCGGGCCTGCGTCCGTGCAGCTTCGCATTCTTTCGCAGGAAGGTGCCGGTGTCCCTACGCAGCTCTCGTTTCGCGTCTCACCCGACACAACGATCGCGAAATTCGTCCTGCAGCCATACTCGTCGACCCCTGACGATCAGCCCCTGCTCGCCAGCTCGCTCGCCGATCACACTCTTCTGGTGAAGGGCACGGCCACCGGGCCGCTGAGCCTGCTCGATATTGGCGGCTTGCCGGCAAGACGCGTGTACATGCGGTTCAACATTCCCAGCTTCCTCATCGACACTGTGGATGTTGTACGCGCAACGCTGCTTCTCACTCAGCAGCCCAACAATGCTCTCGACCCGACTGACACCGTCTTCATCATTCCGCACGTTTCACTGGCCGGCGTTGCCGTCACTGATGTCGCGAAGGCATCGCAGATCACAGCTTCGGCGACGACCGATACGCTCGCGGTTACGCCCGGCGGGACGGGAGTCAGGTCGATCGAGCTCGCCAACGTCATCGGCCTGTGGCGAACTCAGAAAGTCGAGGATACGCCACGCGCCATCGTTCTACTCAGCACGCGCGAAGGATCGTCTCCGCTCGAGGCACGCTTCTACGCCGCCGAGGCGGCGCCGGAGCTGAGGCCGCGGCTGCGGATCAGCTATTCGGCAAGAAAGTCCACCGGGCTACCGTGATGCGCAGGATCCCGAGATCGAGCTCGCTCGTTTGCATATCCATGGTTTTCGTCGCGTCGGTTGCGAGCGCGCAGGGGACGCTCAGCACCCAGGGCTTCGGCTATCCGCCGGGACAGCTCAGTGCTCGCGCACTCGCGACCGGCGGCGGACTGGCGGAGTTCGACCCGGACAGCCCTCTGAATCCGGCGGCGATCGCGTTGTCCTCGGACCCGCGCCTGTTCCTCCAGTACGAGCCTGAGTTCAGGAAGCTCAGCACTGCCGGTGGTGCATCGAGCACGACCACCGCCCGCTTTCCCGTAGTGTCGGCGTCGGTGCCTCTTGGTGGTCACGGCAGTTTCGGCATTTCCGCATCGACCTTCCTCGATCGTTCGTCGTCGACGACGTTCACACGAGACCAGGAAGTTGGCGGCACAGTCTCCACAATCACCGAGACGACGAAGGTGCTGGGCGCGATCAACGATCTGCGACTCGCATTTGGATGGGCGGCGAGCCAGAAGTTCCAGATCGGTGTCGGGGCGCATGTGTACACGGGACAGAATCGTGTCTTCTTCGCGCAGACATTTCCCGATTCGCTGAAGTTCAGTCCAGTCGCTCAGGTTTCCACTCTCGGGTTCAGCGGTTTTGCCGTGTCCGCAGGCGTGCTCGTTCGTCCGTCCCGCACCTTCGGGCTTGCTCTGAGCGGCAGAAAAGGCGGAGGAATAGAGGCTCGCATGGCTGACTCGACGGTCTCGAAGGCAGACGTACCGAATCGCTTCGCGGCGTCGATCGCCTACGAGGGCATTCCTGGATCGAGCATCGCAGCCCACGTAGCGCGCGAGACGTGGTCCAGTCTCAATGGTCTGGGATCATCGGCGGCGGAGGCGGTGGATACCTGGGAAAGCGGACTGGGAGTCGAAGCTCTCGGACCACGCCTGATCGGACGCCAGACTCTGCTGCGGATCGGAGCTCGGTATCGGACGCTTCCTTACCTGGCTGCGGGGAGCGAAGTCAGGGAGCTTTCCTTCGCCGGTGGCGTGGGGGCTCAGTTCTTCCGCAACCGCGCGACGTTTGACCTGACACTCGAGCGCTCGGGACGGTCGCTGAATGCGTCTGAAGTCGATGCACGCGAGCGCGCCTATATACTCAGCTTCGGGCTTCGCGTCCGACCATAGGGTCAATGGCGAAGTCGACGAAGGAGTCTGGCCCGCTTGTCCTCGTGGCCGATGACGTGCCCGCCAACGTCGAGCTTCTCTTCGATCAGCTGCACACGCTCGGCTACAGGACCATCGCTGCCTACGACGGCCCGTCGGCGGTGGCGGCATGCTTCGAGCACAATCCCGACCTCTGCATTCTCGATGTCTCGATGCCCGCCGGAGACCTGGGCGTCGACACCCGCTCCACCGGCTTCGAGGTCTGCCGCCGGATAAAACGCGACCCGCGCACGTCGCGTATTCCCGTGATCTTCGTTACGGCGATGAACGACACTACGGACCGCGTGCGCGGAATCGAAGCGGGTGGCGACGATTTTCTCACCAAGCCTCACAACCGTCTCGTACTCGGCGCTCGAGTCCGAAGTCTTCTCAAGCTGAAGGCCGCGACCGACGCTCTCGAGAACAGCTATCGCAAGCTGCGCGAGCTGGAGAAAGTGCGCGACGACCTGATGAAGATGATCGTTCATGATCTGAAGAGTCCGCTCACGTCGGTGCTCGCGACGCTCGAGCTGCTCGCCGATGGCGACTTCGGCAAACTGTCCGACGAGCAGAAGCGGGCAGTGAGCGATGCCGAAGGAAAATCCGAGGACTTGCTCGCGCTCATCGAGGACATCCTTGAAGTGGCGCGGATCGAAGAAGCTGCAGTCAAGCTGGCCCGGAGTCCTATCGCCCCCGCTGCTCTCCTCAGCGAGCTCGTGCACGAGTGGCAGCACCGCTTTCAGCAGGAGCAGACCAGCGCTTCGCTGGTGGTGGACGACGACGCTCCTGTGTTCTACGCCGACAAGGCTCTTCTGAAGCGCGTCTTCTCGAACCTGATCCAGAATGCGGTGAGCCATTCGTCGAGCCCCGTCACTCTTGTGATGAGTGCTCGCAAGGCAGGCGACTCCGTGCTCTTCACGGTGAGTGACAACGGGCCCGGAATCCCGCCGGAGTATCATGAAGTGATCTTCCGGAAGTTCGGGCAGGTTGGCACGGGCACGAGTCCTCGTGTGCGCAGCTCCGGGCTCGGCCTGACATTCTGCAAGCTCGTGGTCGATCTGCACGGCGGCATGATCTGGGTGCGGAGCCGCGAAGGGGAGGGCAGCACCTTTCATGTTCAGCTTCCAATCAAGCC
Source organism: Gemmatimonadales bacterium (assembly GCA_039931395.1). GTDB lineage: Bacteria > Gemmatimonadota > Gemmatimonadetes > Gemmatimonadales > Gemmatimonadaceae > UBA4720. The sequence goes on along the minus strand of JBDTRZ010000047.1, from coordinate 8,474 downwards.
TCCCGATTCTTCGCACGGAGAACCCGGAATAGCCCGGCCGCGGATCAGGGGAGCACAGCCCGCGAGCTGATGAAAGTCCTCATCCGCACATACGGGTGCCGGGCGAATCAGTACGACACGGAAGCGGTGCGCGCGATGCTCGCCGCCGCCGGCGCCACCGAGACTCAGGACGCCACTGACGCGGACTTCGCGATCTTCAACAGCTGCACGGTCACCGCGTCTGCCGAAGCCGACCTGCGATCCGATGTTCGCGCTGCGTCTCGACTGAATCCCGAGCTTCGCGCGGTCGTGATGGGATGTGCGGCGGCCCTCCCCTCGCGCGACGAATCCGTCGCTCCCCTGCGCACTCTTCCCGGCGTGGAAGCGGTAGTCGGCGGTGCGGACCTGGCCGCGATCGCAGCGGCGATCGGCCTCGACAATCGTGTGTCGGATTCGCGCAGCGGTGTCGACAATGGGACACCGGCTCAGACAGGGGCGCGCGCACTCCTCCGCATACAGGATGGATGCGATGAGCACTGCACCTTCTGCGCGACGACCCTCGCGCGCGGCGCGAACCGGTCGCGAAGCATCGATGACCTCGTTCGAGAGGCGGGTCAACTCGCCGGATCGCATCCGGAGATCGTGCTGACGGGAATTCATATCGGCACTTATGGCAGGGACAACGGATCGTCGCTGGGCGTTCTGGTCAGCGCGCTCATCGATCGTGTGCCGCGCGTGCGCTTCCGGCTTTCATCGGTAGAGGCGACGGAAGTGGACGACCGTCTTGCTGCACTTTTGACAGCGGACGCAACCCGACTTGCACCACACCTTCATGCCCCGCTCCAATCCGGATCCGACAGCGTCCTCAGGCGCATGGGTCGGAACTGGTATGACTCTGCTTCGTACGAAACAGCGATCCGTCGCATCGTTCCGCGCGATTCCGTGTTCGCGCTCTCAGCGGACATCATTGCGGGATTTCCCGGAGAGAGCGACCTCGACCATCTCGCCACGATGAGAATGGTTGAACGCCTGCCGTTCACCTCGCTCCATGTTTTTCCCTATTCGCCGCGGCCCGGCACCGGGGCCGCACGGCTCGGAATGCAGGTCACTCCCTCAATCGCGCGCCGCCGCTCGCAGGAGCTTCGCGATCTCGCCGACGAGAAAGGCGCGAGGCACCGGGCTGCCCGAGGCGGCGGCGATTGCGACGTGGTCGTGACGGAGAGAGGCAAAGGGTTGACCGAAGACTATCTTTCGGTGGCTGTCGATGACGTTTCGCTGCCGCGACGCTCGCGGTTTGTCGGAACGCTGCAATCCATGGACGGCCGGCTCACCGCCTCACTCAGGGCTCAGTCACTCGCATGACCGAATCAGATCGCTCCACCGTTTACATCGAGACGTACGGGTGTCAGATGAACGTCAGCGATTCCGAGCTGATGCTCGGAAAGCTCGCTGCGTCCGGCTATGACGAGGTGAACGAGCCCGAAGCGGCGGACGTCATCCTGGTCAACACCTGCGCGATCAGAGAGCACGCGGAGCAGAGGGTGATCGGCCGCCTCGGCGAGATGAAGAGCAAAATGAAGCCGAACGCCATACTCGGCGTCACCGGGTGCATGGCGCAGCGGCTCGGACCTCAGATCCTCGCGCGCGCCGGACACGTGAGCCTGGTGATCGGCCCGGACGGCTATCGCTCGCTTCCTCTGCTCATCGAGAATGCTCGCCGAGGAATGAAAGCGTCCGCGACCGATTTCGATCTCGAGGAGCATTACGAGGATTTCACTCCCCGTCGCTTCGACAAGGTCAAGGCGTGGATCCCCGTTCAGCGTGGATGCGACTACCGCTGCACGTATTGCATCGTGCCGACGACGCGCGGGCCGGAAAGAAGCCGCCGCCTCGAGGACGTCGTCCGCGAGGCGCGGGACGTCGTGTCCGAGGGAATGTCGGAGGTAGTCCTGCTGGGCCAGACGGTCAATTCATACACCGATGGCCGGCACGACTTCGCCGATCTTCTACGGGCGGTCGGTGATGTTCCGGGTATTCGACGGCTCAGATTCACAAGTCCGCATCCCAATGATTTCAGCGACCGCGTCATCGAAGCCATCGCGGATACCGAAGCGGTTTGCGAGCACGTCCACCTTCCCATGCAGTCGGGGTCGAGCCGTGTCCTCAAGCGGATGCTGCGCCGCTACACCCGCGAAGGATACATGGAATGCGTGGAGCGACTGCGGAACGCGGTGCCCGGTCTGGCGTTGACTACCGATGTGATCGTGGGTTTTCCGGGTGAGAGCGACGCGGATTTCGAGGAGACGCTGAGCGCCGTCCGCGAAGTGGGCTTCGAGGATGCTTACACGTTCAAGTTCTCGCCGCGCGAAGGAACGCCTGCGACCCGCATGCCGGAGAGCGAAACGATCGCCGACGCGCTGGCGAGTGACCGCCTTGGCCGTCTGATCGATACTGTCAGGTCGGGGACCCGCGCGCGCAATCTTCGGATGCTCGGCCAGCGCAAGGAAGTTCTGGTCGAGAAGGAAGCGCGGCGCGGCGGGCTCCTTCAGGCGAGAACGCGGGATTTCAAGACGGTGATCGTGCCCGGAGAGACGTCGCTCATCGGGAGCTATGTGACGGTCGAGCTCACTGGAACCACTGGGTCGACTTTCACCGGCGCCATCGTGTGCGAGCGGGCCGCGCTCCCCATGGCCGTCTAGTCAGAATCGTTGGTAACCGCGCGCCGCAAATCGATGCGGCGTGCCGGCGTACGCCAGATACAGTAGGACGATCCGCAACAGACTCGTCTTCTGCCTCTCATCGCATACGCCTATGCAGTCTTCGCCGCCGGGCTCGTAACAGGGTTCGGCGGTTTCGCCTGGATGGCGATCATCGCCGGAATTGCGGGGGTCGTGCTGGGCGGCGCGCTGAGACGAGTACGTCTTGCAGCGCTCGCGCTCATGCTGATGGGAGGCGCACTGCTGACTTTGACAGCGGGGGCTCGCAAGCCGTCTGCGTCGCAGACACCGACAGGTCCGCTGCCCGTTCTCCGCGATCGCGCGGCGCGGTCGATCGAGAGGTACTTCGGCCGCGATGCAGCGATGGCCAAGGCTCTCCTGATCGCCGATCAGCACCAAATCCCTCCCGAGATGCGCGATCGCTACGCGAGAGCCGGCATGGTGCACATGCTTTCGATCTCCGGCCTGCATGTGGCGATCGTTGCGGGAACCATCATTCTGCTGCTTCAGGCGGCACGTGTACCGCGTCGGATTGCATCGCTGGCGGGGGTCGCGATTACGGGATTCTACGTTGCCGTCATCGGCGCGCCGGCACCCGCGCTTCGTTCGGCGACGATGCTTGCGCTCGTCGCAGCATCCAGGGCTACGCAGCGTCCCACCTCGCCATGGGCTGCGCTTGCCGTAGGTGCCCTGGCGCCTCTAGTCGTTCCGCGGACCATGCTGGATCTCGGGTACCAGCTAAGCGTCGCCGGAATCGCCGGACTCATCGCGAGCGGGATGCTGGCGCGGCGAATGCTCGCGAGTCGCCTCGATGGATGGAGACTCGGGTCTGCGAAGGAGATTCTCACATCTGTCGTGGCGACGCTGGTGACCGCTCCTCTGATCGCGTGGTACTTCGGACGAGTCAGCCTTATTGCGCCGCTCGCCAATCTGGTAGCGGGGCCCGTCATCGCCACGCTTCAGCCGACGCTTTTCCTCGCGTTGGCATTCTCTGGCGTCCCTCCTGTCGCACAGTTCTTTGCGGACGCCGCACATCCGATGCTCCGCGTGTTCGACGGAATAGCCGCCGTGGCCGCAGCGGTTCCTGCGGCTTCCGTGGCGGTTGTGCCTTCGCTGGTGACGGTGATCGCCGGTGCTTTAGCGGTAATCGCATTCGTTGTGGCGTGCATGAGCCGGTATCCTCTTCGTCCCCTTATCGGCGGGGCCGCGTGCCTGTGTCTCGTCGCCTGGGCACCGGCCATCCGGCTTCCGTACTCAGGAGGTGTGGAGATGCATGTTCTCGACGTCGGTCAGGGCGATGCGATTCTCGTGCGGACCGATCGCGGCGACTGGATCGTGTTCGACGCAGGACGGGTGTGGTCAACAGGCGATGCCGGCCGCTCCACAATCATTCCCTACATCATGCGCCGCGGTGGCAGTGTCCGCGCGTTCGTTCTTTCGCACGCGCACGCGGATCACGTTGGAGGGGCCGAGTCGGTTCTACGCGCGCTCCATCCGCCTGCGTTCTGGGATTCGGCGTTCCCGCAGGGGAGCGGAGTCTATGCGAAAACCCTTCGCGCAGTCCGCGAGTCCGGCACGACATGGAGCCGCGTGCATGAGGGTGATCTCATCCGCATCGATGGTGTCGTGGTGCGATTCCTCGCTCCCGATTCCGCGTGGACCGCAACACTCGCCGATCCGAACGAAGCGAGCACGATTGCGCTCGTCGAATATGGCGCGACGAGGATTCTCATGATGGGTGACGCGGAGAGGGCCGAGGAAGGCTGGCTGCTCGATCACGCGCGGAGCGATCTGCACGCTGATGTGCTGAAGGTCGGGCATCACGGGAGCTCAACGAGCAGTACCGATGAATTTCTCGCAGCTGTGAATCCGTCGCTGGCGATCATCTCCGTCGGCGCCGATAATCTGTATGGACACCCGAGCGCCGACGTGCTTGCCTCACTTGGCCGAGTGGGGGCGCAGACTCTGCGAACGGACCAGTCGGGAACGATTGTAGTGCGGACCGATGGAAGACACTTGACCTACGAGACCGGCGGAGAGCGGTGGGATATCTCGCGAGACTGACGCAGGGGATCGTCGGGCAGCGAATGGAGCTGCCTCCACAGCTCGGGGACGCGTTCCCGGAGCTGGCGACACTTCGATACCGCCGCGGAGGGCTTCCGCTGCGGGTCGGCGGAATCATGCTCGGACAGACGACAGTCGCCGCCATCACTCTGTGGCGGACCATATATCTCGCGCCCTCGACTCGGCTCGACCCCGAGCTTCTCCTGCACGAGTTTCGTCACGTCCAGCAGTTCTACGAGCGCAGAAGTTTTCCCCTCCATTACATTTGGGAAAGTCTGCGGCGCGGCTACCACGCCAACCGCTACGAAGCCGACGCACGCGGTTACGCCGCCAGCCGGCTCGCCCCCACTCCCGGAACAGGTTCCGACGAAGATGCGTAACGCGGTAAAGCATACGGCGACCTCGGTTGTCACGATCGAGCGCTACATCATAGAGCAGGAAAAGCTGCATCCCGAGGCAACAGGCGAGCTCTCAGGCCTCCTCTACGACCTCGCCCTGGCGGCGAAGATGATCGCTAACAAGGTGCGCAGCGCCGGCTTGGCCGACATCCTTGGGTCGACCGACCACGTGAACGTGCAGGGCGAAACGCAGCAGAAGCTCGACGTTCTTGCCAACGAGATCATCATCAAGGCGGTGGATCACGGTGGCCGGCTGTGCGCGCTCGCTTCAGAGGAAGAGCCCGAGATCATCCAGATCCCCGACAACTTCAAATGCGGGAAGTACTGCCTCCTCTTCGACCCGCTGGACGGCTCCTCCAACATCGACGTCAACGTTCCGGTCGGAACCATCTTCTCCGTGGTGAAGAAGATCACGCGCGGCTCGCGAGGCGAGATGGAGGACATGCTGCAGCCGGGCCGGCGCCAGGTCGCCGCCGGCTACGTGATCTACGGCTCGAGCACCATGCTCGTGTACACGACAGGACAGGGGGCACACGGATTCACGCTCGATCCGTCAATCGGTGAATTTCTGCTTTCGCATCCTGACATTAGGATCCCCAGTCCCGGGCGCTACCTCTCCGTCAACGATTCCTACGAGCGTTTCTGGTCGGATGATGTGCGACTTCTCATGCGCCACTATCGCGGACTCGACGGCGGGCGCGGTGGCATGAGCGTTCGCTACGTCGGATCACTGGTCGCCGATTTTCACCGCAATCTCCTCGGAGGCGGCATCTTCGCGTATCCGTCGAACGAGAAGACTCCGAAGGGAAAGCTGCGCCTCCTTTACGAAGCCAATCCTCTCGCGTTCATCGTGGAGCAGGCCGGTGGCGCGGCCACGAATGGCGACAAGCGAATCCTCGACATCGAGCCCACCGATCTGCACCAGCGCACGCCGCTCTACATCGGCAGCAAGGGCGACGTCGACCTCGCGACTGAGATGCTCGGCCTTTCTGTTCGAGAAGAGATGCCGCCAGCGGCCCGATGAGCTCTGGCGGGGGCGATTCCGCCGACAAGCCGTCGCCGTCAGGAATTCCGGTGAAGCCGGTGTACAAGCCGGCAGATGCAGCGATCGACTACAACTCCGAGCTCGGCGATCCCGGACAGTGGCCGTTCACCCGCGGTGTCCAGCCCACGATGTATCGCGGCCGTCTGTGGACGATGCGCCAGTATGCGGGCTTCGGCACAGCGCGCGACACGAACGAGCGCTTCAAGCACCTCCTTGCCGCGGGACAGACGGGACTTTCCGTCGCGTTCGATCTGCCGACTCAGATGGGCCTCGATTCCGATTCGCCGCGGGCTCTCGGCGAAGTTGGCCGTGCCGGAGTTGCGATAGACACTGTCGAGGATATGCACCAGCTGCTCGCCGACCTCCCGCTCGAGTCGGTATCGACATCGATGACGATCAACGCGACCGCGGCCACGCTGCTGGCGATGTACATCGTGGTTGCCGAAGAGCGCTTAATCTCTCGCGATGCGTTGAGCGGGACGATTCAGAACGACATCCTGAAGGAGTACATAGCTCGCGGCACCTACATCTATCCACCCGAGCCAAGCCTTCGACTGATCGCGGAGGTCTTCCGGTTCTGCGCCATCGAGGTGCCGAGCTGGAATCCCATTTCGATCTCGGGCTACCACATCCGTGAAGCGGGTGCCACCGCGTCACAGGAGCTCGCATTCACGCTGGCGAACGCGATGGAGTACGTCCGGCGTGCGATCGACGCTGGTCTTCCCGTCGACAGCTTCGCGCCCCGGCTCTCATTCTTCTTCGCGGCACACAACGACCTGTTCGAGGAAGTCGCGAAGTTCCGCGCGGCCCGGCGCATGTACGCCCGCCTCATGCGCGAGAGATTCCGGGCGTCCGACTCGAGCGCGAAAATGCGCTTCCATACACAGACGGGAGGTGTGACGCTGACCGCCCAGCAACCGCTCAACAACGTCGTTCGCGTGACGGTCCAGGCGCTTGCGGCAACGTTGGGTGGTACGCAATCGCTCCACACCAACGCCTACGATGAGGCTCTCGCTCTTCCGACCGCGGAAGCGGCGACTCTCGCTCTTCGCACTCAGCAGATAATGGCTTACGAGTCGGGCGTTGCGAGCACCGCGGATCCACTGGCCGGTAGTTACTACGTCGAGCATCTCACCAATGAGCTCGAGAAGCGGGCAATGGCGCTGATTGCGAGATCCGACGAGCTCGGTGGCTCGAAGGCGGCCATTGCCGCGGGCTTTTTTCAGGACGAGATCGCAAGGAGCGCCTACGAGCACCAGCTGCGCGTGGAGAGCGGCGCTACCGTCGTCGTCGGCGTCAACCGGTTCACCGACGACTCGCCGCCGCTGTCGATTTCCGCGCCGGATTTCACGCGCCTCGAGCAGGATCAGGTTCGCTCTCTCGCTGCCGTCAGGCAATCGAGGGATTCAGCGGCGGTCGATTCCGCGCTCGCGGAGTTGCGGAAAGGCGCCTTCGCGCTGATCGAAGGTCGACGGGAAGGTCCGCTGTTGATGCCACTCATCATCGAAGCCGCCCGCGTGCGCTGCACCGTCGGCGAGATCTCGGGCGCGTTCGTCGCCAGCTGGGGCGCGTATTCCGCCTGAGCAGAGGAATCCGGCAACACCATCCACACGGTGGGATCGATACTGGAAGGACTGGGTTGCAAGAAAGCCGCAGGAGCTCTGGCGCCGACACGGTGACGCGATCACCCGGGGATCACGCGCGTCTGCGGAGACGTTCGCCGGCTGCCTATCGGCGACGAAACGGTGGATGCGATCGTTTCGCTTTCCACGCTCGATCATTTCGAATCGCCGGATGACGTGGCCACAAGTCTCGGCGAGCTGTTTCGCGTCCTGCGTCCGGGGGGCATACTGGTCCTCACGCTCGACAACCTCGCCAATCCAGTCGTCGCCTTGAGAAACCGGCTCCCGTTTCGGCTGACGCATGCGATCGGGCTTGTCCCATATCCCACGGGAACGACCTACGGACCGCGAGCGGCTCAAGAACGAGTCGGTGCCGCGGGATTCGAGATTGCCGAGTGCACCACGATAATGCACGCACCGCGCGTTCTCGCGATTCCGCTGATGAACGCCCTCGCTGCTTTGCGCTCTTCGCGTGTGAGCGCTGTCCTCTCGCGAATGGCGATGGCGTTCGAGACTTTGCAGGGTCTTCCGAGTCGGCTGTAACGGGGCACTTCGTCGCGATGAGGGCATGCAAATCGGGACAGTAGTGGTTCGGTTAGAGAATTGCGCAATGCGTACTGAGTGCGCATTGGGGAACCCTGCGCGCATT
>JBDTRZ010000046.1:0-23260 GCA_039931395.1 Gemmatimonadales bacterium | reverse complement strand
TCCTGCTCCCGAAGCAGGCGCGCTACCGGGCTACGCTACGCCCCGATTCGATAGCAATGGCGAGCCATGAAAGCGCTCGCCGTTGCGAAAGCTAACGGTCTACCGCCTGGGCACCAACACCCTTGCAGCCAGCGGCTCGACGGTCACCGTGAAGGGCGAATTCCCTATGAGCTCGCCGTCCGCCTGGCCCCTTCGCGGGGGCATGGTCTCGATGATGAACCGCGACCCCGACCTGTAATACACGCACGGATCCGGACCGAAATTCTTGCGCGTCATCTTCCATAGTATGCGCACCGCATCCGCCACGTTGCGTGGGGAATACACACACGCGTTGAGCAGTCCGTCGTCGCGCTTGATTCCGTCCCCGAAGGCCAGCAGGTTGTTCATCACCGCACCGAAATTGGCGATCAGCACAGCCGACGCCCGCATCTCCTTCGTGTCGTCGTCCACCGTAAGCCGCACGGTGAACTTCTCCAGCCGCATGAACGCTCTCGTAGCGCCGATCACGTACGCAAAGAATCCCAGACGCCGCTTGAGCGGCCCCGGCGCATTCTCGATCATCGTGGCGTCGAGGCCGACACCCATCCCGATGGCGAATCGCTGTCCCGTGCCGAGCAGGCCCAAGTCGATCCTCGCCTCGTCTCCACTGACGAGCGCTTCGACTGCACGCGCGATGTTGACCGGAGTGCCAAGGGTCCGGGCGATGACATTCGCCGTCCCGCCAGGAAGAATTCCGACAGGGGGTCCCGTATGGGCAAGCGCAGCGATAACCTCGATGGCCGTTCCATCACCACCGAGTGTGAACACGGCGTCGTATGCCGCAGCGTGGGCCGTCGCGAGCAGCGCACCGTGGCCGGGCCCTTCTGTCGCCATCACCTCGGCTTCGACGCCGGTCTTCGCAAAGGCCTTGACGGCCTCCGGCAGCAGGCGGAGGCCGCGACGCGACGCCGGGTTCGAGATGAGCAGCACGCGCCTCAGTGTCATCGATTCCCGTTCGGAGCGTGCACGTCCGTGAAGATCGCCAGAATCAGGCCGTCAGTGAAGGAGCGAGCAGTGGCAGACCAATTGCGTCGAGCTCACGATCAATGAAAGTGTCATCGCGCACACCGCCGCCGCCCGATATGGGCTGGGCGTATTTTCTTGACATCGACGGCACTCTCACCGAGCTCGCGGACACTCTTCGGGGAATCGTGATTCATCACGATCTCGCGGAGCTCATCGGACGCCTTCGTTCTCTCACCGGCGGTGCGGTGGCGCTGATAACCGGAAGGACGATTGCCGAGGTCGACGGCGTGATTTCGCTGTCGGGTTTTCCTGTCGCGGGCCACCATGGGCTGGAGGTGAGGACGGCCGGCGGAAAACTGGTCGCTCATCCGGTCCGCGAAGGAAGCCTGGACGAGCTGCGTCTCGCCGCGGAACAGGCGGTGAGGCGTCATGATGGGCTCACCGTCGAGTTCAAGGGATTGTCCATCGCCCTGCATTACCGGCAGGCGCCGAAGCTTGCGGGCTACTCTCACAAACTGATGCGCTCGCTTCGCGCGCGGTACGTCCCCGACTTCGTGCTGCAAAAGGGAAAGATGATCCTGGAGCTCAGGCCGGCCGGCAGGGACAAGGGTGGCGCAATCGCCGAGCTGATGGAGAGTCCGCCCTTTGCCGGCCGGATTCCCGTGTTCGTGGGAGACGACGTCGCCGACGAGGCCGGGTTTGCAATCGTGAACGAAATGGGCGGGCATTCGATCAAGGTCGGACCAGGCCGCACCGAGGCCCGCTATAGACTGCGCGACGTCGCCGCGGTGCGGGATTGGATGGCCCGGGGAATCGACACCGCCACTGAGGCTGCTGCCGAAGAAATTGAGGATACGGACTGACAGGACCGCCCGGCGATCGATGGGGTATGCACCCGCGAATGATCCGCCCTATCTTTCAGGAATGCCGTTGAGACTGCTGCTCACTATCCTCTTCCTTGTCATCGCGCCATCACAGGTGAGCGCGACAGGAGCCGCGCCGACGGGTCTCTTTGTCGGAACCCTCCTCAACGCGCATCCGCTGCCGCGCATCGAGCGCGTTCCATCGCAGGACGGATGGGAGCACTGGTTCAAGCTCGAAGGCGCTCTGATCACGCTCCGTCCCGAAGGCCGCTTCATCGCGTCGTTCAAGTACTATCGGCAGCACGTGAAGCCCAAGGCTCCGGTCAGACCCGGGCCGCTTCTCAACGAGACGTACAAGGGGAAATTCTCGGTGAAAGGGACACAGATAACCTTCCAGCCCGATCCCACGAAGAAGAACAGGAAGGTCCCGCCAATCATCGGCACGATCGTGGGCGACCGGATGAACATCCCTTATATAGTTGCGGAGGGTCAGAGCAAGCACCCGCTCAGGCTCGACATGAAGAAGACCGGGAACTGGTAGCAGACCGACCACCGTACCAGAAAAACCGACCATGCTTCGTCGCATCCTTTTCATTCTGCCTGCGGCCGTCATCGCTGCCTGCGCACCGGCGACCCCGCCGGCACCCGCCGCGGCGCCGTTGCGATTCCTTCTCATAAACGACGTCTACTTCGGCGACACACTCCGCGACGGAAGCGCCGGACTCGCTCGTGTTGCGTACGTCAGAGATTCGCTTGCCCGAACCGGACCCGTCACGTTCGTGCTCGCGGGCGACTTCATGTCACCAAGTCTGCTGAGCAAGTGGTACCGCGGCGAGCAGATGAGACAGGAGCTCAACGCCGCGAAGATCGAGCTCGTCACGTTCGGCAATCACGAGTTCGAGCTCGACCGCGACACGCTCATCGCACGCATCGCCGGCTCCCGCTTCAAGTGGACCTCGGCCAACTGCATGATGGCGGACGGGAATCCGTTTCCAGGTGTCTCGCGATGGGACACAACCACTATCAGCGGAGTCAGGGTCGGCGTGTTCGGTGTCACCCTTGTCAGCGACTACCGACGCTACGTGAAATGCTCGAATGCGGACAGCGCTGCTCACGCATCGATCGCGGCGCTCAAGGCCGCCGGCGCGCAGTTCATATATGGCCTCACGCACCAGTCCCTCGAGGCCGACAGCGCACTTCTCTCACGTGAGCCCGATCTTGATTTCTTACTCGGCGGACACGAGCACGAATTCCATCGAATCCTCCTCGGCGGGAGACGGCTGCTCAAGGCGGACGCGAACTCGAGGAGCGCGCAGCTTCTGACTTTGCGGCGCGGGGCAAGCGGGTGGGTGCAGGGTGACCAGCTCATTCTCATCGACAAGCGACTGCCATTCGACCCGGCAACGCAGGCGGTCGTGAAATCGTGGCAGGACAGTTTAGTGAAGCGACTCGGGCCCGAGCGAGTGATAGCGACCACCACGTTCGCGCTCGACGGCCGCGATGCCGCCAATCGCGTTCAGGAATCCCCACTCGGCGACATCGTGACCGACGCGATCCGACTTGGAACCGGCGCCGATGCCGCAATCATGAATGCGGGCACAATGCGGATCGACGACGTGATTCCGCCTGGCCCGATCACGAACTACCAGCTCGAGTCGATCTTTCTCTTTCCGGACGAGAGCCGCATCATGACGTTCCCGATCACCGGCGCGCGGCTGCGCACTCTGCTGGAGCGTGGCGTATCGGCAGGAGTTGTTGGAAAAGGCGGATACCTGCAGGTCGCGGGACTGAAGTACTCATGGGATCCGAAGCGGCCGTCGGGCTCGCGAATCGTGGGTGACATAATGAAGACGGACGGTACCGTCATTGGACCCGCTGACGTGGTCAAGCTGGCATTCAATGTGTATCCGGCGTGCGAGGGGGGTGACGGGTACGTCGTCCCTGAGGCAAAGCCCGCGTGTGACGCTCGCGATAAAGCTCCGCGCGCAGTCGACCTGGTGATAAAGCACATCACCGTCACGCTCGGCGGGAAGGTTACGCCGCCGGCGGGGCGAGTGAACCGGATTTAACTACGATCACGCCGATCTCACGGATCTGCGGATGTATCCGTGAGATTCGCGTGATCCGCTCAATCGTAGTCAAACAATTTCCTTACAGTTTAAATACTGCCGCCGAAATGCGGCGTTGTGCATCTTGTCATTCCGCACACAACAGGTCCGAGACCATGAGCATCGCACGTCATGACTAATCGCAGGGAATTCCTGAAGCAGGGAACGCTCGTTGCAGGCGCGATCGCCGCCGAAGCGGCGTTCAGAAAGGCGCACGGGTTGGCTCCGCTCGCCCCGAGGGAGCCGGACGCCCCGGCGATGGACGCGGCCACACGCGACCTCATGATGGACGCGCTCAACGCAGCCAAGCTCGCCGGTGCGAGTTACGCCGACGTGAGAATCGGCCGCTACCTCCAGAACTTCGTCTCGACCCGCGAGCAACAGATCAGCAGCGTGACCGACACCGACTCGATGGGCGCTGGGGTTCGCGCTCTCGTCGATGGCACGTGGGGTTTTGCCGCGACTCGCACGATGACGAAGGACGGGGTCGCCGATGCGGCGAAGAAGGCGGTCGCCGTGGCGAAAGCAACGCGCATTGGTCGAGACAAGGCCGTCGAGCTCGCACCCGCTCCTTCGTTCAAGGACGTGTCGTGGAAGAACTCGTACACGATCGATCCATGGGCCATTCCCGTCGAGCAAAAGGCCGACCTCCTTCTCAAAGCCAATGCGGCCGCGATGAAGGCGACAAACGTGAAATTCGTTTTCAGCGGTCTCTTCTTTCGAAAGAACGAGCGGAACTACGCGGACACGAACGGCTCGGTGATCACGCAGACCATAATCCAGAGCTGGTCGCCGATGCAGATCACCGCCATCGCACCAGACCAGTCGGACTTCCAGAACCGCGGGTCGGTTTCACCTCCGATGGGACGCGGATGGGAATGGGTCCTCTCGCAGGATCTGGTTGGAAATGCAGCGAAGTGGGGAGAAGAAGCGGCGCAGAAGCTCAAGGCGAAGCCTGTCGATGTTGGCCGCTACGATCTCGTGCTGCACCCGTCGCACCTCTGGCTGACGATTCACGAGTCGATAGGACATCCCACCGAGCTCGATCGCGCCAACGGCTATGAAGCCAACCTCGCGGGTACGAGCTTCGTCGCTCCTCCGGACAAGGTGCTCGGCAAGCTCAAGTACGGTCCGGAGTTCATGAACATTCAGGGCGACCGCTCGCAGGAAGGCGGTCTCTCGACGATCGGATACGATGATGAAGGCGTGAAGCCGGATGACTTCCTCATCATCAGGAAGGGAATGTTCAACGATTACCAGACCACACGCGAGCAGGCGAACTGGCTCAAGTGGTGGTACGACTCCAAGGGCGAGCCGACGCGCTCGCACGGCTGCTCGTACGGAGACTCGTGGTCGAGCGTTCAGTTCCAGCGAATGCCGAATGTGTCGCTTCTGCCGGGAGACAAGGAGCAGAGCTTCGAGGATCTGATCGCGGCCACGGATCGCGGCATCGCGATCATCGGTGACGGATCGTTCTCCATCGACCAGCAGCGCTACAACGCGCAGTTCGGCGGGCAGGTGTTCTACGAGATCAAGGGAGGCAAGCTGAATGGCATGCTCAAGGACGTCGCGTACCAGATGCGCACTCCCGACTTCTGGAACTCGATGGACATGATCGGAGGGAAAAAGAGCTACCAGCTTGGCGGAAGCTTCTTCGACGGCAAGGGACAGCCGGTGCAGATCAACGCCGTCAGTCATGGCTCGCCGCCGGCCCGCTTCCGCAACATCAACGTCATCAACACCGGAAGGAAAGCGTGAGATCCCCCAGGCGATTGATTCCGATAGCGAGCGCCGAGGGAGACATCCTTTCGCGCGAGCAGTCCCAGGCGCTGATCGATCGCGTCGTGAAGATGTCGAGCGCGGACTCCATCAGCGTCAACGTCACGAGCGGACTGACGAACAATATCCGCTTCGCGGCCAACCAGGTCTCGACCGCAGGCAGCGTTGCCGACGCGAACGTCGCGGTGACGAGTGCGTACGGACCGAAACGGGCAACAGTCGTCACGAACAACCTCACCGACGAGGCACTGCGCGCGATGGTCAAACAGTCGGAGGCGCTGGCCAGGCTTTCCCCCGACGATCCCGAAGCGATGCCCAACCTGGGTCCGCAGAGCATCAAGACTGTCAACGCCGAATTCGCGTCAACCGAGCAGCTGGACGCGGCCAACCTCGCGCAGGCTGCGCTCACAGCGCTCGAGCCTGCGCGCAAAGCGGGCGATCTCACGGCCGCCGGTTACCTCGTCGTCAACACCAACGCCAACGCACTCGGCAACAACAGCAAGCTGTTCGCATACCACAAGAGCACAAACGCCAACTACACGCTCACGGTGCGCACGACTGACGGCACCGGCTCCGGTTGGGCAGGCGCCGAACATCCCGACTGGAAAAAGCTCGACGTCAACGCGGTGAGCGCGCGGGCGATCGAGAAGGCGCGCCTGTCGCGCAATCCTGTCGCCATCGAGCCTGGTCGCTACACGGTCATTCTCGAACCTCAAGCCGTTGGCGACCTGGTGCAGCTGATAGCGTTCTCCGCTGACGCCCGCTCGGCCGACGAGGGACGCAGTCCCTTCACCAAACAGGGCGGCGGAAACAAGCTTGGGGAGAAGATCATGGATCCGCGGATAAGTCTCATCGCCGATCCGTTCGATGCGATGGTCCTGTCGCAGCCCTGGGATGGCGACGGTCTTCCCCTTGGAAGGCAGACGTTCGTCGACAAAGGGGTGCTCAAGGAGCTGTACTACTCGCGCTTCTGGGCCAAGAAGATGAACAAGACGCCAACCGGTGCACCGACGTCCTTCATCATGACGGGCGGGACGACGTCGCTCGACGACATGATCAAGTCGACGCCGCGCGGAGTGCTGGTGACGCGACTGTGGTATCTGCGCCAGGTGGATCCGCGCACGATTCTCTACACCGGTCTCACTCGCGACGGTACGTTCCTGATCGAGAACGGGAAAATCTCGAAGGCAATCAAGAATTTCCGGTTCAACGACTCGCCGCTGTTCATGCTGAACAATCTCGAGTCGATGGGTCCTCCTGTCCGCCTCGCGGGGACCGAAGCGGGTGGTGCGGTCGTTGTGCCGCCGATCAAGGTGAGGGACTTCAACTTCACGTCGCTGTCCGACGCGGTGTAGCGCGCGCACTTCCTCAGCATGGAGGGCCTCGTTTTCGGACGCGGCCCTTTTTTCAGCAGGCTTGATTGACGTAGAGGATCGCGGCCCGTACGATCAACAGTCCCCTCTCCCCAGTTCCTGAGGAGATCGTTCGGTTTGCAATCCACCATGAGGTGCAAGATGCCGAGCCTTCGATCTCGCTTCACTGTAGTTGCTGTCGCACTGACCGTCGCTGCGAATGCCCACTCTGCTTCGGCACAGACCAGCACCAACCGCGGCAAGCTCGCTCCCGACGGCGTCACACCAGGCGTGGCGTCGATGAGCACCGCTTCGGCGTCGGCCAAGGCTGCATTCGCCGAGGGCTTGCGCGCTTCCGACGTGGAACGCGGACCGGCCGCGCGTGCTGCCTTCCTCCGGGCTGTGGGCGCCGATCCGAATTTCGCGCTGGCCCATCTCTACGCAGCGCGCACCGCGAATTCCTTGCCCGAATACCGCGCTCATCTGGACCATGCGACCCAATACTCGGCAGGGGCCAGCGAGGCCGAAAAGCTGATGATTCAGATGGAGCGTCGTGGCTTCGACGGCGATGTCGAAGGACAGCTGCAGCTGGCGGAACAGCTCGTGAAAGTCGCGCCGTCAAATCCCAGGGCGTGGATCCAGCTTGCGGGAATTCAATCCGGACTGGGCCGCGAAGCGGATGCACGGCGGACGCTGAGCAAGGCGATAACGCTCTCCCCCAATTTTGCGGCTGCCCACGTACTGCTCGGCAACTCGTATCTGCAGATCGAACCGCGGGACCTGACACAGGCTGAGAAGCATGTCAAGCAAGCGGTCGCCCTCGAGCCGAATGAGCCGTTTACTCACGACTATCTCGGCGACACATATCGCGCCCAGAACAAGCTGGAGAAGGCACGCGCGGAATACACGCGAATGACAGTATTGAATCCGAAACTCGCAGGAGCGTATCAGCAGCGTGGACATGTCAATTCGTTTCTGGGGAACTATGCTCAGGCGGGCGCCGACTATGACAAGTCGATGATGCTTGGTCAAGACAACGAGAAACCCAACTACGCAGTCTACAAGGCTCTCGTAGCCGTTCACGCGGGCGACCCCGCTGCGGCGGAACGCGAGTTAGGCCAGCTGGTAGACGCCATCGACGGGATGAACGTTCCCGACCCAACGCAAGCGAAGATATTCGCGCTCGAGACCCAGGCTGAGATTGCGATGAACCGCGGTCACATGGATGTAGCGCAGACCGCGATCGACAAACTGCGCCCGCTGTACGCGAAACAGGCGGCGCAAGCCGGCACTCCTGAATTCAAGGCGTTCGCGGACGCGGCAATGGCGTACGATGATGGATTGCTCGCCGCGCGGAAGGGAGACTACGCCACCGCGAGCGCCAAGGCCGCCGAGTACATGCGGCTGCGCTCAGCCGAAAAGAATAGCCGGAAAGATGAGCAGGCTCACGCGCTCCTGGGGATGACTGCATTGCTCCAGAAGGATTACGCCGGTGCGGCCGCGCACTTCGAGCACGCGAACCCGAACGACATCTACATCGCGTATTATCACGCCTTGGCACTCGAGGGAGCGGGCAGGAAGGCGGAGGCGCGCGTGCTGTTCAAGCGTGTTGCCGAAACGAACTTCAACGGCTCCGGGCTGGCACTCGTCAAGAAGGATGCTGCGCGCCGGATGAAGTAGGCCGCGTGCCGGTGGCGATGAAAAGGCCGCATCCACAGGATGCGGCCTTTTTGCATTGGCGTCTCCGCGCATAGCTTATTGGAGCTTCTCCGGCTTTTTTATTCCAACTCTCCATCGCGGATACCGACTGATGCGTTCGATCGCCCTCACCATGCTGCTCAGCGCCACGGGGATCGCGGCGACTCCCATAACCGCGGAACACGAAGTTCTGCGCGGCTTCACACCGGAGTCTTCGAAGAGAGAGCTGGAATGGGAAGCGAGGTTCAAGGCAATTCCCCAGCCGTCACTGATGCGCGACGCAATGAAGCTTCTTGCGGCGAGGCCTCACCACGTCGGCTCCGCCTATGGCAAGCAGAACGCGGAGTGGGTCCGCGATCAATTCAGATCATATGGCTGGCAGGCCGAGATCGAGCACTTCGACGTCCTCTTTCCGACGCCTCGGGAGCGCGTGCTGGAAATGGTCGCACCAACGCGCTTCACCGCCAATCTGGACGAGACGGTCATCGACGTCGATCCCACATCAGGCCAGAAGGACGAGCAGCTTCCTCCATACAACGCCTACTCCGCGGACGGCGACGTCACCGGACCACTCGTGTTCGTGAACTACGGGGTGCCCGCGGATTACGAGGAGCTCGACAGGCGCGGAATATCGGTGAAGGGAGCGATCGTCATCGCCAAGTACGGTGGGTCGTGGCGCGGAATCAAACCGAAGGTTGCGGCCGAGCACGGCGCAATCGGGTGCATCATCTACTCGGACCCCGGCAACGACGGCTACTTCGGCGGCGACGTATTCCCACGCGGGCCGATGCGCCCGTCGCAGGGAGTGCAGCGTGGCTCGGTCGCCGACATGCCGACGTATCCCGGTGACCCGATGACTCCGGGAATCGGTGCGACCAAGGGGGCGAAGCGGCTCGCGCTCAACAAGGTCCCGACCATCACGAAGATCCCGACGCTTCCGATCTCGTATGGGAATGCGCAGCCGCTTCTCGCTGCGCTACGCGGTCCCGTTGCTCCGGGCTCGTGGCGCGGCGGACTTCCGCTGACCTACCGCTTCGGTCCCGGCCCGGCGGTGGTCCATCTCAAGGTCAAGTCGAACTGGAACACGCGCACGCTGAATAATGTCATCGCCAGAATCCCGGGCACGTCGGAAGCGGACCAGTGGATCGTCCGCGGAAATCACCACGACGCGTGGGTGAATGGCGCGCAGGATCCGATCTCCGGCCTCATCGCCGAGCTGGAGGAAGCGCGCGCGATCGGCGAGCTGGTGAAGGCGGGATGGAGGCCGAAGCGCACAATCGTGTACGCGGCGTGGGATGGCGAGGAACCCGGCCTGCTGGGCTCCACAGAGTGGGCCGAGACTCACGCTGACGAGCTGCAAAGGAAGGCCGTCGCGTATCTCAACACCGACTCGAACTCCCGTGGCTTTCTCGGAGTGGACGGCTCGCACACGCTCGAGAAATTCATCAATGACGTAGCAAGGGACATCGAGGATCCCGAGACGCGCGTCAGCGTGTGGAAGAGGATGCAGGCATCCACCATCCGCTCAGGCACCGCAGAGGAGCGGAAGGAAGCGCGCATGCGGGAGGATCTCCGCATCGACGCTCTTGGCTCCGGCTCGGACTACTCGCCATTCCTCCAGCACCTTGGCATCGCCGCTCTCAATCTGGGCTATGGCGGAGAGGACAACGGGGGCATCTACCATTCGGCGTACGACGACTTCTACTGGTACACGCACTTCAGCGACACGTCCTTCGTTTACGGACGCGCACTCGCGCAAACAGTCGGCATCGCGGTGATGCGGCTTGCCAACGCGGATCTGCTCCCCTTCACCTTCACGAACCTCGCGGAAACGGCGCGCGGATACGCTGCCGAGCTGGCGAAGCTGCGCGACACGCGCAATGACCAGATTGTCGAAGCGAACCGCTCGCTCGACGAAGGCGTGTTCCTCGTCGTGAGCGATCCGCGCGAGCCGACCGTCGGTCCGCCGCGCCGCGATGCTCCGCCTGAGTTCAACTTCGCGCCGATTCTCAACGCGCTGGATTCCCTTGCTTCCGCTTCCAAGCGATACGACGGAGCCGCGGCAGGCGTTCGCACGGGGACGTTGAACACAGCGCGTCTCGCGTCGGTAAACCGGCGCCTTCTCCAGGCTGAGCGCGCGCTCACTTCGAGCGACGGCCTGAAGGGGCGCCCGTGGTACAAGCACCTGCTCTACGCGCCGGGATTCTACACTGGCTATGGGGTGAAGACGATGCCCGCGGCGCGCGAAGCGATCGAGCAGGGACAATGGAAGGACGTGGATGCGGAGTTAGCGCGCATCGGCGCTGCGTTGTTGCGGGAGGCGACTCTGGTGAGCCGGCTGGCGGCGGAGCTGAGCGCAGGGAAGTGATCGCTACGGTTCTCTTTGCGAACCACCCCTGAGCCGTTCCCAAAAATCATCCGGTTGATCCGACTCTGTCCGACTAATCCGGTTTCCAACGTCATTGGGGCTGGGATCGCGAGCGAGGCCTTCACGCCACTGAATTTCTGGAATTCCCGAACCAGGCATTCAAGCGTTTTCAAAGCATTTGGCGAGCGGATCGCATACCTCGGCGTTGGTCTTTCGGCTGGCAGCAACTGGGATGCTTCCACGATCAGCCTTCACACGCCGACGTCGCAGCTGGACAGCGCGCTTGCCCTCTTCTCCGACGTGGTTCTTCATCCAGCGTTTACGGTATGCAAATTGCCGCCCCTACTGCCACGTCCGCGTTCAGCTGGACGACTCCACACAGAGGGGGAGCGATGGGACTATTCGACAACAAGGATGGATCCGTTTTTGGGGACAAGCCGGAAAGCGGACTGACCGGGAAGAAGGGAACATCACCCGACTTCTCCGACACGACGAGCACTGGATCCACCGGTGAATCGGGCACTGGGCGCGCTGATTTTTCCGATGTGACTACGGGGAAGTCAACGACTGCTCCTGACACGGCCACCGGGGGACAGACGTACACCGTCAAGAGCGGAGATTCGCTCAGCAAGATCGCCAAGAGTATCTACGGCGACGCCAACAAGTGGCACCGGATTTATGAGGCCAACAAGGACAAGATCAAGAATCCGGATCTGATCCACCCTGGTCAGGAATTCACGATTCCCGACGCCTGAGACACCAACAAAGGAGGTCCGAGATGTATCAGATCAACGGCGCGACGGTCGTTCGCGCGCTCTCGCTCGCCCTCATAGTTGCGGCGCTCGGCTGCAAGAAAAACGACGCGACTGTCGCCGATACCGCTGCGATGGTGCCGGCCCCGCCCGCTGTCGTTGTGCTGAAGGTCGCGGGGATCGAGACGGGGAAGGGGATCAACGCCGACAAGACAGTGAAGGACGACGCGCATGACTTCGGCGTGCGGGACACGGTTTACGCATCGGTGAAGACGGAAGGCGCAGGGAGTGGAAAGCTTGCCGCGAAATGGACATACCAGGATGGCCAGGTTGTGGGCGAGTCGACGCAGGACATCGCGCCGCCCGGCGACGCGAATCACGAGTTCCACATTCAGAAAGCGACCAGGTGGCCGAAAGGCGATTACAAGGTCGAGATCATGCTCGACGGCGTGTCAGTCGGCTTCAAGGATTTCACGATCAAGTAGCGCTCGATCGTCGCGAGCGATGCAGGAACCCCGCGCGACATGCGCGGGGTTTTTGTTTCACCGCGGAACACCCGGTTCGACGAACGCATGCAGCGCTTTCTCTTTCGTAGCACGGATGAGCGGAAGCATGCTGGCCGCGACGGCTGAATAGTACCCGGCGCGCGCGATCCCGAGCACGCCCGCTCCGACGCGAGGGAACCGATCCGCCACAGTCGTCAGAGATTTGATGCCCGTTCCTCTCCATCGAGCCGCGTTCCGAAGCGCCCACCATCCGGAGACTCGTCTGAGCTCGATCTCGAGGGCGAAGGCAAGGGCACCCTTCGATGCAAACTGCCACGGCGGGCGGGACAGGAGTGCGACTCCCGAATAGAACGTCGCGCTGGTTCGAAGAAACGGATCCCGGAGCGCCGGTGCGCCGCTCGCGACATCGTTTGAGAAGTTCAAGAGAGCCGCCATCTCCCAGCCATTTGCATCCTCTACAAGCTCGTGGTGCACTGCGTCGAGATCTTCACCGCGGCATTCAACAGCAGACAGTCCGATCAGGTACACGTCGCGCAATGAGACGGATCGTTGCCGGTGGATCATCGTGGCGTGGTGCAGCAAATGAAGGAGACTGTCCTGAGCGCCGAGTCGCATCAGGCCCGGAACACCACGGAGGGGAACAAGCCTTTCCCATAGGCCCGGATCAAGGGCGCGACCATCGTAGTGCGTGGTCCAGTGAACTTCCACTGCGAGGCGGTCGCCGGCGGGCGAGATCGCCTGATGTCGCTGCATCGCGCGCAGCGGCTCACCTAACCCTGCTGCCCGAAGCTCCGCAATCGCGTCCCCGACGGAGCCCTGGCGAACCAGAATGTCGATATCCACCAGCGGAAGAGCCGGAGCGTCGCCCTCGATCGCGCGCACACCACCCTTGAGAACGACGACCGGAGAATCCAGCCGAGAAGCGATGGCTGCGAGCTCGCGGCCTTCGGTTCGCGCGTGGAGTGCGCTCTGAGTTTCGGTCGCGGCGGTCTTTCTCAGCGTCTCGACAGCGGACGCGTCAAGCTCCGCGATCGCTCCGCTCGAGGCCAGACTATGGAGAACAATCGAAGCGCAGCGCTCGAGCTCGAAGAACAATCTCCAGACTGATGCCGGAATGTTCGCGACTGAGCGCGTATCACGAGCCGACTCGCTCCCGGCACCGATCACGGAAATAGCCCAGTGTCGCAGTCGCAGCAGCTGCGCGACTTCGACATGTGCCGCTGGTTTGTTCGGCGTCGAGCTTGTCACGAAAATGCGCCCGGAGGGGCTCGAACCCCCAACCTTCTGATCCGAAGTCAGATGCTCTATCCAATTGCGCTACGGGCGCTCAAGGCAACTGAATATGGAGCGGATCGCTTAACTGCAAGGGAGAAATGCCAGCGCGCGCTTATTCGACCGTAACGGTACCCGTCATACCGGGATGCGGCTGGCAATGGTAGGCGAATGCGCCGGCCGTCGCGAATTCGCGCGTGTACGTCGCGCCGGGAGGGAGGAGAGGCGAGCTCCACTGGCCAGCATTGGCGGTCGAGGTGTGCGAATCGCTGCCCGGTGTTCCGCAGTTCACCCACGTGACCTTCGTGCCCGGACGCACGCGGACCTGCGCGGGGATGAACTGGAAATCGCGGATGATGACGATGGTAGAGCCGAATGCCTCGGACGGCAGCTCCGCCGCGCATGCCTGGAGTCCCGCATCCGGACCCGCAGCGCGCTCCGAGATGCACGCGGCTGCGGCCATGACGCCGCTACTCAATGACATCATCAGCATGGTCCGCAATCGAGCCGGCGAGAGCGTCATCACGGCTCCTTCACCATGATCACTCCCTTCATGAAGGGATGGGGAATGCAAGAGAAGCTGAACGTTCCCGCCCTGGTGAAGGTGTGCCTGTATGATTTTCCGGGCTGAATCAATCCGGAGTTGAAGCTCTTGTCCGCCGCCGTGACGCTGTGCGGCAGCGGATCACCGTTGGTCCATTCCACCGTGGTGCCGACGGTCACCTGAAGTCGCGGCTGCAGGTAGCTGATGTTCTTGATCGTTGTCTTTCTGGTGCTTGCGGTCGGGGCACGCGTCGAGGCCGGAGCACGAGTGCGAGCAGGGGCCGGAGCTGCGGTCGGAGGCGGCGCGGGAGGTGCAGCAACCACAGGAGAAGGTGGCGACACCGCTGCCTCCGCTGCTTTCTGTCCCGGTGCCGCGGTGTCCACCAACGCGGCTCTTGCGGAAGCAACGGTGTCTGAAAGCGAAGATGTTTCACGCTTTCCGAAATAGCGGCGAAGCGTGAGGGGAATCGTGAACTCGAATCCGTATCTGACGTCCCGCAAACCGCGGGATGCACCCTGGAGTGTGGCGGTCGCGGCGTTCGTAGCGTGCAGCGAGAACGTGTGCGGAGTGAGCGGGATGGCGAGATGAATGCCCGCGCTCCACGCGACTCGCTCTGTCGAATCCCTGTCGGTCAGAGACGCGACGTCGCCAGCGAGCGCGACGTACTGTCCGAGCCGGATCGTCGCGCCAGCCGCGCCGGCGAAGCGAACATTGCCCGATTCAAGCGGATCCGACAATGCGCGCCCGGCGATGATCACTCGAGCAATTCCGAGCTTCTTCGCGACCGATACTTCTCCATCCACGCCGTCGGCGGCGTTGTTGTATCCTGCCTGTGCTCCGATGTCGAGCGGCGCGCCGTAATCCTCGGAAAGTGGCATCCACCGGGCGAACAGCTCCCACTCGTTCGGAAATCTCGGCGCCAGGGTCGAGTTCGTGGAATAGTTGAATCCCGCGAGCAGCCGCTTGGGCAATCCCGCCGCGAGAAGGAAGGTCGGCACGTTCGACACCTTCCTTTCAGGTGCATCGCTGACGGAAAAGCGGTGGACGAAATGGAAGTACACGGTGCCAGGCGCTCCGACCCAATCGCCGGAGACGTTGGGCGAGCGATCGAGGAGAGATTGTGCGACGGTGACCGATGGAAGCAGAATGAAACCAGAAAAAAGCAGCCGACAGATCAGAGTCATCGATCTCCTGAGAGGAGTGCTGGCGTCGAGCGGACGACGAGGCGCAAATTCATTGTGATGGAACCGCAGGTGAGGTGCCATGCGGTGAACTGCAGTCGCCGCGCGGCGGAACGGAGCTTTGAAAAGGTGAGCGCGCATGGATGACAACGCACGGGAAGGTGACATCGCTCCCGACTTCGACCTCGAGGCCGACGACGGCACGAGGGTTTCGCTCGCGTCCCTCACAGGGCGAAACGTCGTCCTCTTTTTTTATCCCAAGGACAACACCTCTGGCTGAACGCGTGAGGCGTGCGAGTTCCGCGACGCCTTTCCCCGGTTCGGGGAAATGAATGCCGAAGTCTTTGGAGTGAGTCCCGACAGCGCAAAGTCCCACCGGAAGTTCAAGGCGAAGAATTCGTTGCCCTATCGGCTGCTCGTCGACGAGGAGCATCGGCTTGCCGACGCATATGGAATCTGGAAGCAGAAGCTCATGTTCGGGGTGAAATATATGGGCATCGAGAGGACGACCGTCGTGATCGACGGAGCTGGGCGCATTGCGAGATTCTTTCCGAAAGTGAACATCGACGGGCACGTTGCGGAGGTGGAGCGCGCAGTGCGGGAACTCGAATAACTCGGGCAGCAGACCCGCTCGCTCGCGGTCAATCGATGCGGAAAAGGTTAGATTTAGCGCGGTCTGGATGCCGGCCGGCGCGTGCTCCCGGCGATCTACGACTCACCCGATTCCTTCTCTTAAGAAAAGTCCCATGGGTAGCTACAAAGTTCTGCAGCACCGAATCAGTCACGCCGGAAAGAGCTTTCATTTCGTTTCATACGATGGGGTGCCAGCCAATGTTCGGCGCGGCGAGCCGGCGACGGGGCCGATGTGGTATCTCATGCGAGCCGGAAAGCGGTGGCCCGTCATGCCTCAGGTAGCCGGCCAGGCGGAATCGGAAACAGCGTCGGCGCTCGGCTCGTGGCTCAAGAGCGAAGGTCTCGTCAGCGCGAAGTAGACTGTAGAATGGGAACAGCACGAAAGGCTGCACCCCATTGGTGGCATCATTGAGCCGCCGAAGAAAGCGACTCTGGGTGATGCCCCTCCGCATAAATCGCTACCGCTTGGATCGATCTACCCGATAGACATAGATCTCGTCGTGATGTCCGAGAAGGGCCTTTCGAAAAGCCTCGCCTGCCGCGTCCCACATGGCGCGTCGCGGCGTGCCGGCCTTCGGCTGGTGTGCCGTGAACCAGTCGTCACAGGCTTTGCAATCCCCGTCGATTGCTGCCCACGTCGGATACTCCGAAATCGTGAGCACGTCGCGCGAGTCACTGCCCCAATTGTGGGTCGCCAGCTTCATGGAGGTGACGTTGGGGTTGAGCCGAGTCGAGGGAACCACGACGCTGTCGATCCACATGACAACCTTGCGGCGTTCGAGAGTATCGTCTGGAAGCGCAAAGCGCGTAACTGTGATGTAGTGCACCTCTGGCGGCGGAGCGGCTGGAGTTTGGGCAGAGACGGTTGCCGGGATAGCGATGAGGAAGAGAACTGGCACCATGATTCGCTGCGAGGCTTTCATGCAAGGCTCCGGGATAGAGGAATGGGCGACTGCCGCGCGTAATTATGGGTTTACCCCGGCACCATGGCAAGCAAGATCCTAGGTGTAAAGCCGGGAGCCTATGGCACACATACATGAAGATCGTGGGCAACCGCGCGGAAATCATGGTCAGGTAGCGAATTCGTTCCAGCGCTCGTAATCTTTGCCGTCTTCCTCCACTACAAGGGATCTCCGGCCGATGATTCGTTTCCTGCTCAATGCCGCGTTCGCGGTGGCAGCCGCTCTTCCCGCTGCACTTTCCGCGCAGACGCGCACCGTGGCCTCCGTTCCCGAAATCCCCTACACGAAGTTCACTCTTCGTAATGGGCTGACGCTGCTGGTTCACGAGGACCATAAAGCTCCGATTGCCGTTGTGAATGTCTGGTACCATGTCGGCTCGAAGAACGAGCGACCCGGCAAGACTGGCTTCGCCCACCTGTTCGAGCACCTGATGTTCAACGGCAGCGAGAACTACAACGACGACTACTTCAAGGCTGTAGAGCCGCTCGGGGCCACGGACCTGAACGGTACGACGAATGAGGATCGCACCAACTATTTCCAGAACGTCCCTGTCTCGGCGCTCGATCGAATTCTATTCCTCGAATCGGACCGAATGGGCCATCTGGTCGGCGTGATCGATTCGGCCAGGCTCAACGAGCAGCGCGGCGTCGTGCAGAACGAGAAGCGCCAGGGCGAGAACGAGCCGTACGGAAAAGCGTGGATCACCATCGCCGAGAACACGTTTCCGAAGGGCCATCCATACTCGTGGTCTGTGATCGGATCAATGGAGGACTTGAACGCAGCCTCGCTCAGCGACGTGAAGGATTGGTTCGGAACGTATTACGGTGCGTCGAACTCCGTGGTCGTGGTCGCGGGTGACGTCAAGCCGGATGACATCCGTCGGCGCGTCGAGCGCTATTTCGGCGACATCCCGGCTGGTCCGCCGATCATAAAGCAACAGGCGTGGATCGCGAAGATGGAGGGCGAGCACCGGCAGGCGATGCAGGATCGCGTGCCGCAGGCGCGACTGTTCAAGGCCTGGAACATTCCCGAATACGGGAATCCCGATCAGACCTATCTGTCCATGGTGCTGGACATCCTCAGCAGCGGGAAGTCGTCGCGGCTCTACAAGCGTCTCGTGTACAAGGATCGCATCGCGTCCGACGTGGCCGGCTACATGGACGACCGTGAGATCGCGTCACAGATACTTCTGCAGACTACCGCACAGCCGGGCGGCGATCTCAAGGCGGTCGAGCGAGCGCAGGACGACGAGCTGCGTGCCTTCATTGCAAACGGTCCAACGGCGGCCGAGCTGGATCGAGTGAAGACTCAAATGCGGGCGGCGTTCATTCGCGGCATCGAGCGAATCGGCGGCTTCGGCGGGAAGTCGGACATTCTCGCGCGGGGGATGGTCTACCGCTCTGATCCCGAGGCTTACAAGACGATTCAGATGAGAATCGCAAGTGCGACCGCCGCGAATCTTCAGTCTGCCGCCAGGCGATGGCTCGAGGGCGGCGTTTATGTCCTCGAGGTTCATCCCTTCCCCGAGTACCAGACGGTCGCCAGCGACGTCGATCGGAAAAAGATGCCGGATATCGGCGCACCGCCCGCAGCTCCGCTGGCGGCGGCTGAGCGAGGAACGCTTTCCAATGGAATGAATGTCGTACTGTTGCGTCGTGCGGCCGTGCCCGTGGTTCGACTATCCACGATTATCGACGGCGGCTTCGCCGCGGATAATCCGGCACGTCCGGGCGTTGCGGGAATGACGATGCAGATGCTGACGGAGGGAACCACTTCGCGGTCGTCGCTGGTAATCGCCGACGAGCTCGCGTCCCTCGGTGTCAACCTCAGCGCCAGCTCGGGCCTGGACGTGACGCGAGTCGGCATGTCGGCTCTGACTGACAAGCTCGATCCCGCGCTCGCGATCTACTCCGATGTGCTGGTCAATCCATCGTTTCCGCAAAGCGACCTCGACCGCGTCAAGCAGATCGCCCTCGCGAACATCAAGCAGGAGCAGGTGCAGCCATTCGGCATGGCGCTGCGCGTGCTTCCGGCGCTCCTGTACGGTGCAAGCCACGCGTATGCGCAGCCGCTAACCGGCAGCGGCACAGAGGAGTCGGTGCGCAGCATCACTCGTGAAGATCTGGTCACGTTTCACCGGACGTGGTTCAAGCCCAACCACGCGACCATCGTCGCGGTTGGGGATATTCCGATGGCCGATCTTACGGCAAAGCTGGAGCGCGCCTTTGCCTCCTGGAAACCGGGAGCGACACCGACGAAGAACGTCGCCACCGTTGCCGCGAAGGACAACAGAACGATCTATCTGTTGGATCGGCCGGGGGCTGATCAGTCGTACATCATCGTGGGTCAGCTGATTGCACCCAAGGCGAATGCCGATGAAACCGCTTTCGAGCTCTTCAACGACGCTTTCGGCGGTGCGTTCACCTCCCGCGTCAACATGAACCTGCGCGAGGACAAGCACTGGTCGTACGGCGCAGGCAGCTTTCCGATGGATGCCCGCGGCCAGCGGCCCTGGATAGTGTACGCCGCGGTGCAGACCGACAAGACAAAGGAATCGCTGTCCGAGGTCGTCAAGGAGTTGCGGACCGCTGTCACATCCAGGCCGATCACGTCGGCCGAGACAAGCGCGGCAAAGGACCGGCTGATCAAGTCGCTTGCAGGCCGCTGGGAAACTAGCGCAGCGGTTGCGTCTGCGCTGGGCGAGATCGAGACCTACGGCCTGCCGAAGGACTACTACGTCACGTACTCTGATGCCGTTCGGAATGCGAGCGACGCGCAGATCAACGCCGCGGCAAGGAAGTTCGTCAACCCCGCCCAGCTGGTCTGGGTTGTGATTGGCGACCGCGCGAAAATCGAAGCGGGGATAAAGGAGCTGAAGCTTGGTGATGTGGTCCAGCTCGATGCCAACGGAAGACCGAGGAACCCGGTGCGCTGAGTCCGCGCGAGGCAGAACGTGGCGACAGCAGAAAAGGGTGTGCGATGAACGGCACAGGCTGGCTCCCTTGGTCACCCGCTTCAAAGCGGCTCCGTCAGCTTCGAGTGCATGAAACGCTTCGGTCCCATACACCGGGGGCAGTGGTAAGCTGCGCCAAGCCGGTACCGTCCGCTCGTACCACCCAGAGATGACCCACCAGCAAGCTCTCCGGCACATTGAAAACGAGCCGCGAGCCGTCGGGCATCCAACAGAGCGAGAAATTGTTTTGTCCGATCCATCCACCCCTGCCCCTGCGTTTGAGCCTGGGGTAGGCACAGTCGCTATGGTGGTGACGTTGCTGCCATCAGCATTCATGACCTTCACCGAAACAGCGATCAGACTGTAGCTCGTGACTGAATCCGATGTCGTTTCGACAAATGCGAGCTTGGTCCCGTCAGGGGACCAGGATGGTGAGAAGACGTTGGGCCAGTGTCGACCGTCGTCGCGCACCGGCTTGAAGGACGCCGACAGTGTTTCCGCCCGACGAGAGAACATCGATCTCCCCGGCACTGCAAGCGAACGCCAACATGCCCTGAGTCGAAGCGACGACACGGTCCCTGTTGTCGATTATGACCGGGCAGGTAATCGGGCTGTCAGGTGTAGCGATAAAGTGTGTGAGCTGTGTCTGGTCACTCGGATTGGTCACAGGCGACTGCGAATAGACGTCATAAACGATGCTGTTGCCCGTCCTCCCAGCCACGACGATCTTCGCTCCGTCGGGACTCCACGTCGGTGGACCCTGTTGCTGCGGGAAGCGCGTAACGTGCTGGGTACCGGTGCCGTCGAGATTCGCGACGAACACGTCGTAGAGCGTTGCGTTGTCGTAAGAGGTGTACGCAACGCGTCGCCCGTCCGGGGAGAGAGCAGCTCCGAATTTGAGCCCTGGATTGTCAAAGAAGTGTGCGGAGCTCATTGCGGCCGCATCGATGACATAAATGGCGATGCCGATCCGCTCGAACGCCACCTTTCCCGATCCCAAAAGCGCGAAGGATACGGATTCCAACGGTGGAACAACCTGCTCAGGGGGAAGGGGCGGTGTTGGGCCCTCGGAGGACCCGCAGGCGGGAAGTGTCGAGAGCAGGAAAGAAAGTTCTTGCCAGCGTAGCGCGCATTAGTTCTCTCGAGAGATCCGACGTGCTGTTTATGTAGTACCCACTATGCGAGGTGTCGCCTCCCTCGGCTACCCTCGCCCCCGAGAAGACGGCCGTCACGCCGACGCCTGTTACGGCCTGGATGTCTCACCGGCTCAGAAGGAGTGGAAAAGGAGAGGGGCGAACGGACGAATTAAGTCGTTGCCCCTTGTTTATCTAACTCACGCGCCCGAAGGGACTCGAACCCCTAACCTTCTGATCCGTAGTCTTTGGGAATCCCCTAGCCGTCTCATACCGCAAGTTACTTAAAACTTGCTTTTCCCTCGGAGGTGCCTCCACATTGAGGTAGCCGGTGCTACCACCAATTACTGCCAATTACCGCGATCCGGTAGCACAGAGGTAGCACTGGCCCAGCCTTCTGACTCCGGGAGAGACGATGGGCAACCGCATCAACTTCACCAAGCGTGCGCTCGAAGCGATATCACCAGCGCCGGCAGGGAAGCGAGCCTACTACTACGACACCAAGATCCGTGGGCTCGTACTCGACGTCACCCCGAACGGAGTAAAAACCTTTCGCCTGTATCGCAAGGTGAACGGACAACCCCAGCGGAGTTTGATCGGCCGGTTTCCCGATGTCTCAGTCGAGCGGGCGAGGGCGAAGGCGGAAGCGGACAACGGCAAGATCGCCAACGGCGAGAATCCCGGAGCGAAACGCCGCGATCTCCGAAAGGAAATGAAGTTCGGCGAGATGTTCGACCTCTACCTCGAGCGATACGCCAAGAAGGAAAAGCGCTCATGGTCTGGGGACGAGTGGCTTTACAAGCGCTACCTCGCGGGATGGGCGAACAGGCCCCTCTCGAGCCTCGACCGCGACGACGTGGAGCGGCTCCACACGGCGATCGGCAATGAGCACGGCACCTATGCGGCTAACCGCGCGTTGTCGCTCGTCTCGGCCCTCTACAACAAAGCGCTAGAGTGGGGATGGCCGGGAACCAAGAATCCTGCGAAGGCTGTTAAGAGATTCGAGGAGGAACGGCGGGAACGCTATCTGTACGGGCACGAGCTCCCGCGATTCTTTGGGGCAGTCCAGAAGGAACTCGACACTGACGCGCGTGATGCGATCCTGCTGATGTTGTTCACGGGCGCACGGAAGATGAACGTCCTCTCAATGCGCTGGCAGGACGTGGGACTAGAGCGAGCAGTCTGGAGAATCCCGCTCACCAAGTCGGGCAAGCATCAGAACGTCGCGCTCGTGCCGATCGCCATTCGGGTTCTGACCTCTCGACCGGAGAAGGCGAAGGGTTCCGAATACGTGTTCCCTGGCCGACGCGGGAACGGGCACCGCATGGAGATACGCGAGGCTTGGGATCGTATCCGTGCAGCCGCGAACCTTGGTGACGTAAGGCTTCACGACCTGCGACGGACTCTTGGCAGCTGGCAGGCGGCGAGTGGGAGCAGCTTGCTTGTTATCGGGAAAAGTCTCGGGCACCTCAACCAAAGCACGACGGAGATTTACGCGCACCTCGATCTCGATCCCGTGAGACAGTCAGTTACCGCTGCTACTCAAGCGATGTTGACTGCCGGGGGGCTAGACCCGTGAACCCCGTACTCATCGACGAGTTCGGAGATCTTCACGTTTTCGGTTGGAGCAAACTTCCTGAATCCGATGAGCCCAACTTGCCCAGTGAAGTTCAGGCCTCATCGCACTTAGGTCTCGCATATCAATGGCTTCACGCACTCGCGCTTGGAATGGAACCAGCATGGGATAAGCGCTTGGATGAAAGCCGGTGGGATCAAAGCCTCGCGAGCGCGGCTGCGAACTTCGCACGCGTCCTTAGACTCAGCCTTGAGCGCTTGGAATGGAAGCAGCCGGGAGACGAGGCCACCCGGTTTCGACGGCGACCGCACACTGGGCAGCAAGAGCGACTCCTGCTCGCGTGCAAGGAACAAGCACGAAAGCGTATCATCTCAGTTGCGGGTCACGTTGTCCAACGTGCGTTAGAATCGCCACCGTTAGCGCTGACGGTGGCATACATAGCGATGCAAGCATGGGAGGGCGGCAGTTACTCCGCCGATGTCGCGGCCGCCTTCACCGGCCCCTACGTCGAGCTCGCTATGAAGAGTTACAAGGGGTCTAAGACAGGCGGGGTTCTCAGACGCGGCTTCTCAAAG
>JBDTRZ010000045.1:0-24577 GCA_039931395.1 Gemmatimonadales bacterium | reverse complement strand
CGCTCACGCGCGCGCTCAGCCTCATCGCGGAGATGCGGAAATCGGATCCATACCGCGAGATGTTCGACGAGCTGTCGCCAATGGAGGCAATCCGTGGGCGCGAGCCGGCGAAGCAGCTCATCTACCTCTGGATGAAGTCGGTATTTCCCGGATACGTGCTGGCCGCGGACCGTGCCGACATGGCTCACGGGGTCGAGGTTCGTCTGCCTTTCCTCGATCACGTCCTGTTCGATTACGTCCAGCGGATTCCGGTGAGCATGCTCGCTGCAGGAGGCCGCAGAAAGCATGTTCTGCGTGAAGCGGCGTCGCCGTTCATATCCGAAGCCGTACGCGAGCGCGAGAAGAAGCCCCTGATGGCGCCGTCATTCACTCAGCGCGCTGCAGATCCGCTGCACGGGACAATCCGGGACATTCTTCGCAGCGACTCGATGGCTTCGCTTCCCTTCTTCGATCGCCGCGCGATCAGCTCACTCGTAGATCGTCATGACACCGACGGACACGCGACGGCCGATCCATTGCTTCTCATCGCCGCGTCGCTCTGCGTGATGCAGGAGCGTTACGGCCTCAGCTGACTGTCCTGTAGACCCTGAACTTGTCGTACAACTTCAACGGGTGGTTCCCCTTTCAGCACTCCGTCACGGTCATTGCATCCCCGTCCGAGGCTGCAAGGTACGGCCAGGCGCGACCACTATCATCCCGAGCGCCGCCGTGAGCGCGAGAGATGCACCGAACAGGAACGCGGAGTGCGCACCCATGCGGTCCCAGATCGCGCCGAAGATGAGTGAGGCCGGGAGTGCGCCGAGTCCGATTGCGAGATTGAACCATCCGAACGCAGCGCCCCTGCGAGCTTTCGGAACGAGATCAGCAACCAGAGCCTTTTCCGTTCCTTCAGTCAGAGCATAGAAAAGCGCGTAGCTCCCGAACAACGCCCACGCGTGCCACTGCTCTGTCGCCATCGCGAAGCCGAAATAGACGGCGGCATAGATGAGCCACCCGGCGACGATGAGTGGTTTTCTGCCGAGGCGGTCCGACATCGCGCCGCCCCACGTTCCGAGCGCCGCCTTGATGAAATTGAGAAACGCCCAGAGGATGGGCGCGAGCGCGACTGCGACTCCGAGCTGGTTCGCTCTCAGAAGGAGGAACGCGTCCGTCGAGTTTCCGAGAGTGAACAGGAACACGACGCCGATGTACGCCCAGAACCGCCCGCCAAGCCGCTCGCTCATGGACAGATGCGGCTTCGTCCCGGGATCGGCGCTCGCATCCTCGCGATGCTCGACTTCCTTCACGGCGACGACGAGCACGATGAACGCGAGCACGCCCGGAATCGCGGCGAGCCAGAAAACATTTCTGAGTGAGACGTCGAAGTACCGAAGAAGCGCGAATGCCACGAGCGGACCAATCACAGCGCCCGCGTTGTCCATTGCTGCGTGAAATCCAAACGCCCGCCCGCGCGATTCTTCGTCCGTCGAATCGGCGAGCAGCGCATCGCGCGGCGCAGTCCTGATCCCTTTTCCAACCCGGTCGGCGACGCGGATAGCGAGCACCGCGCTTGCCGTGTGGGCCATGGCGACGAATGGACGCACCGCGGTCGCGAGGCCGTATCCGAGGACGACAAGTGGCTTCCGCTTCTTCACCTTGTCCGACCACCAGCCGCTCGCGAGCTTGAGCAGTGCCGCAGTCGATTCGGCTGCTCCCTCGATCGCGCCGATGAAGCTCGCGTTGGCACCGAGCACCGTGCTGAGAAAGAGCGGCAGCAGCGGATAGATCATTTCCGTCGCGACGTCGGTGAAGAGGCTGACTCCACCGAGCGCGACGACGTTTCGGCTCAGCCTGGGGGCGATACTCTCACCTCGGAGTGATCGCCAACTGTTACTTCTCCATTCACACCTTCGAGAATTGTACCATCGCCCACCAGGGATCTGGTGATCCTGGATTTCGTGATCCTCGCGTCGTTGCCGACGATCGAATGCGTGATCTCGGAGTTCTCGATCACACTTCCTTTGCCGATGGACACGTTCGGCCCGATGGTCGAGCCACTCAGCGTGACGCCATCCTCGATGTAGACCGGATCGACGATGGTCGAATCGCCGACCGACGCGGGACGCCGGGCCCGGCCCTTGGTGAGCATCGTCTCGTTGGTCTCGAGCATCGTGTCGATCTTGCCCGCGTCGTACCACCCAGCGACGTCGATCACCTTTATCCTCGCGCCCTTTTCGATCATGTACTGGAACGCGTCCGTCAGGTAGTACTCGCCCTGGTTCTGCGGCGATGCGAGGACGTGATCGATGCCCTCGAACAGCAGCTTCCAGTTCCTTATGTGGTAGAGACCGATGTTCGCCCGCTTCGACACCGGCGTCTTCGGCTTCTCCACAATCTGCGTCATGTTGCCGTCTTCATCTGTCACGACCACGCCGAATCGCTGGTAATCCTCGACCTCCTTCGTCCAGATGATCCCGTCGGCATCGGTGCTATTCACGACAGACAGGTCGGCGTCGAAGATCGTGTCCACGAAGATGATCAGGACCGGCTGGTCGATGCGGTCCCTCGCGAGCGCGATCGCCCCTGCGGTTCCATCCTGCACCTTCTGCTCGATGAACACCGAAGGAATGTCGAGACTCTGCCGCGCGAACTCCTCGACTTTTTCCTTGAGGTGGCCAGTGATGTAGATGATCTCTTCGATTCCGCCGAGGTCGCGCAGCTTGTCGAGCACGTATGACATGACGGGCTTGCCGGCGACACGCATCATCGGCTTCGGAGTGACGTGCGTGTGCGGCCGAAGCCGCGTTCCCTTCCCTGCGAGTGGAATGATCACCTTCATGGTGCGCTCGTTCCTTGTCTGCCGTATCTGTCGGTAAGCCGCACGACGTCGTCGAGCTCGGGCGTCGACACCTCGAGCACGTCGCAGTCCGTCACGGCTTCCATCTGGTGAATCGTTCCCGGCGTGATGCGGAAGGACTCGCCTGTCTTCAGGCGCATGTCCTCCAGCGCATCTCCCGTCTGCACGCGGTAGACCAGCTCACCGGAAAGCAGGTGTACTGTCTCATCCTTTCGGTCGTGGTACTGAACCGATAGTGCGTGCCCGGCCTTTATGTGAAGGATCTTGCCCACGTACCGGTCGGTATGGGCCCATATCGTTTCGTGTCCCCACGGCTTCGGCACGGTCGTGATGTCGACCCTGCCGGACGGGGGTTTCGATCCCTGTTGCGCTGCAAGCGGGTTTTTCGTGTCGGTCATTCGTAAATATCTCGCGGCCGGGGCATTCCGGGCAATCTGAGCCGGGCACGCTTTCTGCCTTTTCGTCGCGCATGATCCTCGCCCCGCGCTTCCTGCCGCGGCTCGCTTCCACGGTCGGGCTGCTCACGCGCTACGGTCTTCTCGATTTCGCCAAGGGCCAGGGACTGCTCGGTCTCCAGGGTGCGCAGCTGGACGATCGCGCGCGCCCGGATGAGGCCGGACCCTCCGATGAGAAGGCGATCGCGTTCCGCGAACGGCTCGTCGAGCTTGGGCCAGCCTACATCAAGCTCGGCCAGGTGCTCTCGACGCGTCCCGACCTGCTGCCACCGACTTACATAAAGCAGCTGGAGCACCTGCAGGACAGCGTTCCGCCGATGGATTTCGCCGATGTCGAGCGCACCGTCGAAGAGGAACTCGGCGCGAGGATCAACAAGCTCTTCGCCTCGTTCGAGGAAAAGCCGCTCGGCTCGGCGTCACTTGGCCAGGTTCACGCCGCGCAGCTTCGCGACGGCCGCGATGTCGTAGTGAAGGTGCAGCGTCCCGGCATCCGCGAGACGCTCGCCGACGACATCGAGTTCTTCCGCGAGCTTGCCGGCTTTCTGGCGGCGCACACTTCGGCGGGCGAAAAGGTGGACATCATCGGCGTAGTTCAGCAGGTGGAGCACGCGCTGATCGACGAGCTCGATTACAGAACCGAGGCGCGCAACGCGGCGAGCTTCAGGAAGGCGCTCGCCGGATTTCCGCACATTCTCATTCCGCGCGTCATCGACGCCTATACGACGCACAAGGTGCTGACCACCCAGCGCGTCCGCGGGAGGAAGATCAGCGAGATCCCGCCCATCACACGGATCGAGTACGACTTCGAGCCGCTCGCCGACGAATTCGCGCGTGCATACCTGCACCAGGTCACCGCCACCGGGCATTTCCACGCCGATCCACATCCGGGCAACATCTTCGTCGTGCTGCCCGGTCGCCCGAATCCTCTGACGCCGGCAGAGGCGGCGGCGCTGGACAGAAGAGTCGAGGAGCGCGTTCCCGCTACGCCGCTGATCAAGGCTGAGGCCGAGGCGATGCGCGAAGCGACGGACGTCGCCGATCCGGGCGATCCGAAGCTGGCGATGATCGACTTCGGCATGACCGCACATCTCACGGAATCAATGCGGAACGCAGTGGTGCGGCTTCTGCTCGCGATGGCGGAGAACCAGGGTGACGCGGCGGCGGAGGTGTTGATCGAGATCGGCGAGCAACCCGAGACGTTCGACCGGAAGAGATATGTGAGCGACGTGTCCGCGCTCATCGCGAAGCACGCCGACGCAACAGTCACCGATACTCCGGCCGGGATAGTTCTCTACGAGATGATATCGGTGGCGTACGGGGAGAGACTCAAGCTGCCGGCCGAGCTCACTCTTCTGGCGAAGGCGCTGTTCAATCTCGACGCCGTGACGCGGGCACTCGACCCCGCGTTCAATCCAACCGAAACCATTCGCGACTACGCGACGAGCATCGCCAACGAGCGCGCGCGGCGAGATCTGTCGCCAAGGCGGCTGTTCCAGATGGCTGCGGCGACGAGCGATCTCGTAAATGCACTGCCCCGGCGGCTGGACACGATAACCGAGCGCATGGCTCGCAACGATTTCGCGTTCAGGATCGACACACCGCAGCTTCCGATGCTGCTCAAGGGAATGGAGAAGATCGCCAACAGGATCTTCGTCGGCCTCGTGCTCGCTGGTCTGCTGATAGCGAGCGGCTCTCTGCTTCAGGTCTGGCGGACGCTGGGGCTCATCTGCATCGCCATCGCGGCCGGACTTGGCTTGTGGATGGTTGCGGCGATACTGATCAACGATCGCAGGAAGGACGCGGGTTAGCGGCTCACAGTATCAACGCGCCGGACGCAACACAAATGTTCCGAGCTCTTCCACCTGCGTGCCGCAATTGCTGCGCACCGTGATGTTCCCCTCGACGGTCGTGTTGCGGTTTGCGAACGCGCCGTCTCCGGACATTGTTCCCGAGCAGGGCTTCGCTGGATACTGGAATGCAATGGAGAAGGTCACCGAATCCGCAACGCGTGAGCCGGTTAGCGGTCCGGTGATGATCGGCTCCTTGATCTCGAGTCTTCCAGAAAGCGCGCTGCCTTCCTCACGAAAGGTCATCGTGGTCGCGAATCGGTTTCGCCCGATCCGCATCTCGCCCGTGAACGTGCCTGTCATCGGCACACGCGGAGCGGCAGGAAGCGACGGAGCGCCCGGAAGCGCGTACGCAATCACGTAATCTCCTGGAGTGGTCTGCAGCGCATTGTGTCCTCCCGCGGAGATGACGACGTACTGTCTTCCGCTCGCTGCCTGATAAGTCATTGGCATCGCATGGCCACCCGCAGGAAGGGTGGCCGACCATAGCTTCGCGCCTGACTGCGTGGCGTACGCATACAGTTTGTCGTCGCGAGTCCCCGAGACGAAGATCAAACCGCTCACCGTCACCATCGCACCGCCGAGGTTCGGGGAGCCGAGCGAGTCGCCGAGTGGGACCTGCCATCGCCGGTCTCCGGTGGATAGATCGACGGATGTGAGAGCGCCCCACGGCGGCGGGTTGCATGGCACACCTTCCGGTGTGATCAGCGGCTCCCGCTTCATTCCGTACTCCGTGCCCTCCTGGCGTGAGGTCTCAGAGAAGCGATTCGTCCTGCGCGCCTCCCCCATTCGGTCTCGCGGAATCAGCGTCACGACTGTCGCGATGTTGTTGGTCGGCGCGATGATGACATCGCGCCGCGGATCGAGCGCGACGCCACCCCAATTCGATCCGCCGGCGTTTCCCGGAAGGACGATTGTGCCTCGCAGCGATGGCGGCGTGAATATCCCTTCGCTTCTGAGCGACTGGATGCGGGAGCGGCACCAATCGCGATCCTTAGGCGTAATTCCCCACGCGTCGCTGGATGCGATCCGCGACGGTACGAGCGGAGCCGGTTTCGTTGGAAATGGCTGCGTAGGCCAGCTCGCTTCTCCGGTCACATCGGTCTGAGGAACGGCGCGCTCCTCGATCGGAAAGAGGGGCACACCGGTCTCTCGATTCAGCACGAAGATGTGGCCCATCTTCGTCGCCTGAATGAGCGCGGGAACGCCGCGAACGGTGGCGAGCACCGGCTGTGACGCAACGTCATAATCCCATAGATCGTGATGCACCAGCTGATGCGCCCAGACGAGCTGTCCTGTCGACGCTCGCAGCGCGACGACCGAATTGGCGTGGCGGTTCGATCCTTTGCGTTTGCCGCCGTAGAAATCGGGGCTGGCACTTCCTACCGGAATGAAGATCAGATCACGGGATTCGTCGACCGACATCGGAGCCCATGCATTCGCGGCTCCCGTGTGCGCCGAGTCGCGGGGAATCGGATCCCATTTCCAGTTGAGCGCTCCGGTGCGCGCGTCAAATGCTCGCACCGTTCCACTTGGTGCATCGACCCTCTGATTGTCAGCGACCGAGGACCCGACGACGACCATGTCTCCGACGACTGTCGGCGCTGAGGTCACCTGGTATTCGCCCTTGTAGCGGGGAGGGTTGTCGAGCCCTTTCGTGAGATCGACTTCGAAGCACCGCTGGCCGGTTTTGGAATCGAGAGCGATCAATCTTGCATCGATCGGTGCGACGAAGATTCGCCGGCGGCAATTGGAAGTGGCTGGCGCGAGAGTGTCGACCCACGTCGCTACGCCGCGATTGGTGAAGTCCCCGTAATCGCCGGTGAGGTCGATCCGCGGATCGTACCGCCAAATCTCCGTTCCGTGGATCGGATCGAGCGCGATGACGGTGCCGAGCGGAGTCGAGAGGAAGAGCGTTCCGTCAACGAGGAGCGGCGTGGACTCGAACCGTGCTGCGGCTTCACCCCGCGTGTAATCGCCGGTTCGGAAAATCCACGCGACCTGGAGCGAAGCGACATTTGCGGGCGTGATCTGGTCAGCGGCCGAGTACCGCGTTCCTTCGCGATCGTGCGAGTATGCGGGCCAGTCGAAAGCAAATCCCGTCGCCGGCATGGCCGTTCGCGACTGATTCGTGGAACATCCGGCGGAGAGTAACGCGATGAACAGGAGGCGTGATCTCATGGCTGCAAATCTCAGCACTCCTGCCCCGGATGGAACCCCGGGATCATGATTCCGGCTCCCAGAGACTCCGCGACTGAACGCGGTCTTGCGTCCGAGGCCCGTCGCCCGCAACGTTGGACTCCCTCTTTAACGGAGTCGCGAATGCGTTCCACTGCAGTGGTCGCGTACGTTGCAGGCGCAGTGCTAATCGCCGCCGGTTGCAACAAGGGGACTCCCCTCACCATTACCGGTCAGCAGGATATTACGATAGCGATATCCTGCACGGACGAGCAGTTCAGTTTCGTGGTCAATCCTTATGTGCGAGATCTTCTGCTCGGCGAAGAGGTCAACTGGAAATTCGTGAGCCAGGAGGCCGACTTTATCGACATCAAGAAAAAGGGATCCGGCTGGCCGTACGACAAAAGACTCCCGTATCACGTCAAAAAGAACGAGTCTTTCAAATCAGGCGCGATGAATTCAAACGCTCAACCCGATGACAGGTATCGCTACACTATCACCGGGACCTGCAAGCCGGCGGGTAAGCCCGCCCGCGCATTCGAGCTCGACCCGGAAATGATCATCATCAAAACGCGCTGATCTGTCGCATAAGCAAGAAGCAAAAAAGCAAAGGAGCGGACACTTTGCTCTCCAGCAGCGAAGAGCACACCTCCGAGTCGCAGCCCCATCACCCGGAGCAGATCGGACCGTATAAGATCATCCGCGTCCTCGGCGAGGGCGGAATGGGGATCGTCTACGAGGCGGCCGACACAGGACCCGTCCGCCGCCACGTAGCGCTCAAGGTGGTCCGCGGCGGCCTCGACTCGGCAGAGGTCAAGTCGCGGTTCGAGGCGGAGCGGCAGGCACTCGCGCTGATGGACCACGCGGGCATCGCCAAGGTTCTCCAGGCCGGCGCGACTCCGACCGGTGAGCCCTTCTTCGCGATGGAGCTGGTGAAGGGTCTACCCATCACCGACTACTGCGACACGAACCGCCTCTCCACCAAAGAGAGACTCGAGCTTTTCGTCGCCGTCTGTCAGGCGGTGCAGCACGCACACCAGAAGGGAGTGATCCATCGCGACCTGAAGCCGTCGAACATTCTCGTCACGGAACAGGACGGGAAGCCGTGCCCGAAGATCATCGATTTCGGAATTGCGAAGGCCCTCGGACTTCAGCTCACCGAGAGCACTCTGGTCACGAAATTGGGACAGCCCCTCGGCACCGCTGCGTACATGAGTCCCGAGCAGGCCGAGTCGTCCGGCCTCGACGTGGATACGCGGACCGACATCTACTCACTTGGCGTTCTGCTCTACATGCTGCTGGTTGGGAGTCTCCCAGTCGATCCGGCGGGGATTCCGATGCACGCATTCATGTTCCGTCTTGCGTCGGGAAATACGCAGACGCCGCGTCCGAGCGCGCGTTTCACATCGCTCGGTGAATACCGCACCGCCATCGCGCAGGCGCGGGCAACCGATCCCGAGCGTCTCGAGCGCGACCTCAAGGGAGATCTGGACTGGATCGTCATGAAGGCGCTCGAGCCGCAACGCGCTCGCAGATACGATACCGCCGTGGCCTTCGCCGCTGACATCGAGCGATACCTCTCGCATCAGCCCGTCATCGCGCGTCCGCCGACAACGGGTTATCGGCTTGGCAAGTTCATTCGGCGCCATCGCACCGCAGTGGCCGCAACTTCCGTAGCCGCCCTGGCGCTCATCGGTGGCGCAGCGCTGGCGGGCGCTGGCCTGGTACGCGCGAGGAGAGCCGAGCGAGTTGCCGCGAACGAAGCTGCATCCGCGCAGCAGGTAAGCGATTTTCTCGTCGACCTGTTCAAGGTATCGAATCCGAGCGAGGCACGTGGGAATGCCGTCACCGCACGGGAGCTTCTGGATCGCGGAGCGAAGAAATCACAGGCGGACCTCGCGAAGCAGCCCGTCGTGCAGAGTCGCATGATGCACACAATCGGAACCGCCTATTCCTCACTCGGTCTTTACGGGGCGGCGAGAGAGCAGCTTGAGCACGCTCTCGCCACGCGACAACGATTGCTTGGCCCTGACGACCCGGCCGTGGGAGAGACGGAGCTTGCGCTCGCGAACGCAATCGCGGAGTACGGAGATCCGGCCCTGGCGGAGAGTCACTTCAATCGTGCGATGGCAATTACATCGAAGGCCTTCGGCGCGGACGATGCCCGCATTGCCCGCGTGGCTGCCGGTCTTGGCGGTCTCCGGTACAGACAGGGCCAGAACGCGGAAGCTGAAGCACTCTACAAGCAGGCAATCACCATCGATCAGCAGAAGCTCCCGGCAGACGATCCGACGCTCGCCGCGGACTTCGCAAATCTCGGGAGCGTATACTGGGCTCAGAACCGGTTGCCCGAAGCCGAACAGATGCTGCGGCGAAGCCTCGCGATCCAGGAGCGCCGGTTCGGTCCCGACAATCCCGATCTCGCCTCGATGCTCAGCAACCTCGGCGTTCTCTACTATACACTGGGGCAGTACGCCAACGCATTGCCGCAATACGAGCGAGCGCGGGCGATCTACGCAAAGACACTCGACCCCATGCATCCGAACGTCGCGTCGATGCTCAACAACCTGGCCGAGACGTACTGGAAGCTGCGCCGTTATTCCGAAGCGGACTCGCTCTTTCGAAGAGCGATCGTCATAAAGGAGGCGCGGCTGTCACAGGGAAATCCGAGCATCGCGACGAGTCTGAACGGCCTCGCCGGCGTGCTGCGCGACCAGAGGAAAACCGCTGAAGCCGAGACCCTCTACAAGCGGGCTCTCAACATCAGAAGCCGTGCGCTCAAGCCTGGAGATCCAAACATCGCCGAGACTGTGAAGGACTATGGCGATCTTCTTCGCGCGACGAACAGGGTGAGCGAAGCCGAGGCATTGGCCCGGCAGTACGCTGTCGCGCGCTAGTCTCTACCGCCCCAGCATCTGACCCTTGAGGCGGGCCAGCCGTCTCCGAACCGATCCATCCATCACGGTGTCGCCGATCTTCACGACAACTCCGCCGAGTATGGCGGGATTGACCATCATGTGCGGGACCACAGTCTTGCCGATGACACGCGTCAGCTGCTCGGCGATCCGTGTTTCGTCTCGCTCGCTGGCTTCGCGGGAGACAGTCACGTTCGCGTGCACGCGACCCTCGTGAACGTCGAGAAGCTTGTCGTACTCGACCGCAATGTCGGGGATC
The DNA here is from genome assembly GCA_039931395.1 of Gemmatimonadales bacterium. Lineage (GTDB taxonomy): Bacteria > Gemmatimonadota > Gemmatimonadetes > Gemmatimonadales > Gemmatimonadaceae > UBA4720. Next base: position 14,087 of record JBDTRZ010000045.1, on the reverse strand, counting down.
AGCATCTGCCGCCGCTTGCGCACCAGCGTCTGGAGGAAGCGCAGGAAATGACGCGGGACGCGATCGCCCAGCGCCTTGAACAGAATCTCGTTCTTCTGCGCACCGCTGACCTTTGGCGATTCGAGGAAGTGCCGCAGCGTGAGATCCTGCTCCACGCCTGCAGCGACGTCGCGCATCAGCTTGCCCCACCCAGTGGGGTCTTCGGCGCGGCGCGCCAGCTCCAGCAGCGCCTCGGCGTAGTTTTTCGCGATCGTCGCGTCGCGCATCAGCGGCTCGTCGGCGTGACGGGGATGGAGGAGAGGAAGCTCTCCACGATCTTCCGGTTGGATTCGTCGTCGAGGTTTTTCTCGATGACCTTGCTGGCCCCGGCGATTGCGAGCTCCACTGCCTCACGCCGCAGCTCGGCGATCGCGCGCACCTTCTCGCTCTCGATCTCCTTGCGCGCGCGCTCGAGCATGTCCTGCTGCTGTGTGCGAGTCTCCTCGATCATCTCGGCGCGGATCTTCTCACCGATCACGCGGCCTTCGACGATCAGCTTCTGCGCTTCTCCACGCGCCGCATCGAGCTGAGCGCGGTGCTCGGCGAGAATGCGCGCGGCCTCCTCACGGTCTGCTTTCGCATTTGCGATTGCTTCCTCGAGTGCTTTCTCACGAGCCGCGACTGCAGCGGTGATCGGCTTGAAGGCGTAGCGCGAGAGAACGAAGAAGAGAATGAGGAAGATGATGAGCGTCCAGAACATCAGCCCGCCGGCCGGCGAGAGCAGCCCGACCTTGGCGGTTTCGGCGCCTTCGGTTGAAGCGCCGTGCTCCTGGATCAGCATCAGGAAAGGAAGCAGTGAAGTCATTGGTATCACCGGGGATCCCGCGGCCCGCGCGCCTTGCGCGGACCGCAGGGAAATGAGTTAGAACTTGCCCTGAATCATGAACGACACGACGATGGCGAACAGTGCGGCGCCTTCGATGAGCGCGGCGAAGATGATCGCGCCTGTCTGGATGCGGCCTGCCATTTCCGGCTGGCGCGCCATGCCGTCCATCGCCTGCCCGGCGAGGCGGCCGATACCGATGCCTGCGCCGATCACGGCGATGCCTGCGCCGATGCCGGCACCGAGCTGCGCCCACGCGGCCGCGTACTGCTCGTTGTAGGTTACCGCGGCTTGAAGAAGCGGATAGAGAGTCATTGTCTTGCTCCGGTTTCGAACATTGTCATTGGTGGAGATTGCGCCACCATTCGCTGTCCGTCGCCGAGACCCGAGTCTCAACGGACTTCCCCGGCCACGCGGCCGGGTACGGCGGGACGGGCCCGCGATGAAACGACCGCGCTAGTGAGCTCCCTCGCGGATCAGGCCGATGAAGACGCTGGCCAGGAGCGCGAAGACGTACGCCTGCAGAAAAGCGATGAACACCTCGAGAACCATGATTGCGAGCGCCATCGCCAGAGGAAGCGGAGCGATCACGTAGCTGCCGAAGGTGAAGATGAGGCCGATGAGGGCGAGAACGACGATGTGTCCCGCCGTCATGTTGGCAAACAATCGGATCGCGAGGGCGAACGGCTTCGTGAACTTTCCGATGATCTCGATCGGCGTCATCAGCGGAGTGAGCAGCGCGTTCATGACGAACGGCTGGTCGCTCGGCCAGTACACGATCGTCTTGATGTAGCCCTTGCCGAGCGTGCGGATGCCCGCGAGCTCCACCATGAAGAAGGTGATGATCGCGAGAGTCGCGGTGACCGAGATGTTGCCGGTCGCAGTCGAGCCGTATGGAATGAGGCCGAGCAGATTGGCGAAGAGAATGAAGAAGAACAGGGTCAGGACGAACGGTGCGTAGGACTCGCCGTGGTGTCCGACATTCGGAATGATCACTTCCTGCCGGATGTAGAGAACCAGCGCTTCGATTCCGTTGGCGAACCCCCTGGAGTGTCCGCCTGTCGCGTGTTGCCGCTTGTGTGCGCGCGCGGCGAGGAGAAGGGTCACCAGGCAGAGCGTCGCCGCGATGAGCAGCATGACGACGTGCTTGGTCGGCGACATGTCGATCGAGAGCCCGCCGATCTGGATTGGATCCCAGTGCGGGAGCTCCACCTCGCACACGAAGCCCGGCTTGAAGCACGGCACCTCGAGGTGGTGCGAGTCGGTGATGTGCGGGGTGATGATGTCCTGGCTAGCGAGCATGTGATATCGAGAGAGATTCGAGCAGCATCGATGCGAACATGAAAACGGCGAAGCTCGTGAGTGCCGCCGCGAGCGGCAGGCCTAGCATTTTTGCGAGAATCAGGCCGTAGAGGACCAGAGCCGTGGCTCTTACGACGATTCCCATTCCCCACCCTGCAAGAAGATTGCGACCGCTGAGCTGGATGATGCCGAACGTCGCCATCTGGACTGCCGCCACGAGGACACCGCTCACGACGAGCGCGTGTTTCTCGGCAACGGATGCGAACCAGAACGAGAGCAGCCATCCAGTGATTGCGATCAGCGCGACGAGCAGCACAGCGAATCGCGCCATCGCTTTCACTTTTCGCTCCCGGACTCCCTGTCGTGCTGCCGGCGCTCGTCGTCGGCCTTTTGTGCCGCGGAGATGCGCCGGTACATGCTGTAGAACGCTGCTCCACCGCCGATGAAGACGCCGGCGAGCAGGAGGAATGGGGAGGTTCCGAGCTTCCGGTCTGCCCATTGTCCGACGAGGACGAAGAGGACGATGGCGACCGCAAACTGGAGTCCTGCGCCGGCGAAGGAGCTGAGTGTCAGCTCTTCGGATTTGCTGCCTTGTGGGCCGCCGGGTCCTTTGTCCCTCATGTCGGATATGAATTTAGCGGCTTGTGAAATTAATCACAAGCGCGGTGGCTGACCCCGACAAAAAAGTGTTCGAGCCGCTCGGGGCTGTGGAAAACCGAAGGTAGCCCGAACATTTGGTTGACTCGCAAGTGGCGGAACTGCCGAGAGTTACGGTGTTACGCGGCTATTGCAGGATCGTCTTATTGTTGATAAGTTGGCTGCCCGAAGCTGGTGAACTTTGTGATGTACCCTGTTTCACGCGCGCTGGTCGCAAAGCAGTGATGACAAATCGTCTGATAATCCCGTTGTTGTGTGCAGCATCCGCCGTCGCGTTCGCGCGAGGAACGACGGGGCACAAGTCAACACTTGCAGCGTCGACATCAGGCAAGCATGCGGAGTCCGCGTTGAGCTCGACGTTCTCGGTGAAGGCGAGCAACGGAGTGGAGTTCACACTCGACGTTCGCAACAACACGAAGAAGATGATCGAGCTCAACTTTCCGACAGGAAAGACGCACGACTTCATCGTGACTGACGAGAGCGGAAAGGAAGTGTGGCGCTGGAGCAAGGGGCGCATGTTCACGCAGAGCATGCAGAACAAGCTGATCAAGTCGAAGGACGTTGCCGTGTTCAGCGAGGGATGGGACTCCGCGAATACTCACGGAAAGTTCACCGCGGTTGCGCTCTTGGCGAGCGACAATCATCCGGTGCAAGAGAGAGTGGAGTTCGAGCTCAAGTAATCCAAGTTTTGATTTGTCGTAGATGAACCCCGCGAAAGCGGGGTTTTTTGTGTCATGAAGCTACCGTCTCATCTGAAACCAGGGACGGACTTCGGGTGTGCATGACTGGGCTCGGCTGGGACAACCATCACAGCGAAGACAAGAACAAGGCAATATCCGCCTACAGCGACCATTGAGCCGACCGCATTGGGGTTAAGGTCGCGAATTGTCGACCGCATCGTGCTGGTCATGATGCGCTGACGCTTCTGTGACGGAACGGTCCTATCTTCGGGGCATGTCGAATTCACCTGCGGGGACGATCCGGCTGTTCGTACTTGGAGATGCCAGGATCGAAACGCCGAGTGCAGTTCTTGAACCGACGGCCAGCGTCACGTTTGCCGCTGCACTGTACTTGATCCTTGAGCGATTTACACCAGTGTCACGCTCAGTTTTCGCCGAGCTCCTTTGGGCACCCTGTAATCGAGAAGTTGCCAACCACAGGCTGAGGCAAACGCTCCTGAAGTTACGTCGACTAGGGATTCCAGTTCGATCGGTCGGCAAAACCAAACTCGACCTAAGGGATGCCGAAGTTTGGGTTGATTATGAGCAGTTGGATGTAAGCGGCAACGTACCCGATGGTACCGCCACAAATCACTTGACCATCCTTCCAGGTTATAGTCTCGGAATTTCCGCCGAATACTCAGCGTGGTTTGATGGAAGAAAATCCGTCATTGTGGCGATGCTTACAAGAGAGAAACTAAGTCTCATTGCCCACCATAGGCTCGCTGGAGAGTGGGGCAGCCTAGAGGAATCTGCCTCCAGTCTTTTGGAGCTCTGTCCACTCAACGAGGAAGCCACGTTAGCGCTTGCAGAGTCATACGCGATGCGAGGCTCCAAGCACGCCGCCACCAAGCTCTTGGACAACTATCTAACCGAAGTCGGAGAGGGCCCAACTGACCTGAGACTGCAAGCAACGCTGATGCGGCGGCGTATTGCCGATCGAGTTGCGCCTAGATCCCCTGGAGCTGGTGCGCCTTCACCTCTGGTCGGACGCAGCGGGACAATGATGGAATTGGGTGAGCAATTGCGACTTGCGAAGTCTGGTCGAGGGCAAGCATCGCTGATTGTTGGTGAAGCTGGCATAGGCAAGAGCAGGGTGCTGTCTGAGTTGTCGCAATTTGCCGCGCTCCAAGGGCTTCTCACCCAGCGGATTCAATGCCGCCCGAGTCACAAGCAAAGGCCCCTGTCAGCCTTCGTAGAGCTAGCGCCAGTCTTATGCGCATTGCCGGGCGCGCTCGGCTGTTCTCCAGATACGTTGAGTTTCCTGGACCGCCTCACAAAGCATCAGCCAAAACGATCGACCAAGCCAAGCTATGTTGGGGAACCAGGTTGGGTCTTCAACGGAGTGCAGCGAGCATTGTTTGATCTGATTGACGCCGTTGCCGACGAACACTCGCTATTGATTCAAATGGAGGACATTCACTGGCTTGACGATGCCTCGGCGGAAGTGATGCGAGAGATGATACCATGGGCTGTGGAACGTCGCGTTTTCTTCGCACTAACGGGTCGAGAGCCTCCCGAGGAGTGGCAGGATGGGCTACCCAATGGACTCAGGGTCATGGACCTCTCCCCGCTGACGCCAGAGCAGTCCGCCGAACTCGTTCTAAATACCGTTCGACAACACGGACGACACATTGAGGCCGCATACCTAACCTGGTGCGTGCGAGTCGCAGAGGGCAATCCTTATTTCTTGCACGAGCTTGCAACTCATTGGATTGAAACCGGCGCAGAGCATGCTGTGCCGCCGTCCCTTTCCGCAGTGCTTACCAAGCGAGTTGCCCGTCTTAACATAGGCGCTCTGCAGGTCCTCCAAACATGTGCGCTCTTAGAGAACAACTCTACACTTCCGAGGATTGAAGCCGTCCTCCAGCACGACGCGCACGCGCTGCTCAGAAATATCGATAGTCTTGGCTCAGCCGGAATGATTGTCGTCGATGCTGTAGATGCACTTGGCTCGAGAGCGGATTTGGTAGGCAGCAAGCATGAGTTGCTCTCTAACGTAGCACTGATGCATCTCAGTGCTCCCGCGCGACGGTTCCTCCATAGAAGGATCGGTCAAGTGCTGGAGCAGGAGATCGACGAACAGTTTTCGGCTGCGACCCTATGGGATTGTGCCAAGCACTGGCAGCTCGCCGGAGACAACCAGCGTGCGCGCCAACTCGCGACATCTTGCGCTTCACACCTCATGGAAGTTGGACTACCCACAGCAGCGGCGGCAGCATACACAAAGTGTCTCAGCTTTTGTTCGACGGATGAGCAGCGGCTAGAAATACTCAGCGCGCAGACTCTTGCCTATTATCGCATGAGTGCTTGGGCAAACGTTCGCGACAGTGCGTCAGCCGTTCGAACGCTCCAAGAGCGGCTGGACCCCACTCCAACAAGGCATGATGACATAGAGCTAATGGATCTTCGAGCGGAATGGCAAAGTCTTCAGTGGGATGTGGTGCTGACAAAAGCTCTCACCTGTCTTGAGGCTTCTGACGCACCAGCGGCTCACCGCGCTGACGCCGGTGTAATGGCGTTAATGTTGTTGGGGTTTCAGGGCGACATGCCAGCGATCAAACGCGCGTATCAAAGCATTGAGCGACTAGCCGCCTCCGGCGACGTCAGAGAGGCAACGAAACTTCAAGCGAAAATGGTATTTCATACCAATTTCGGCGAACTAGTGAAGGCAGTTGCAGCAGCGCAGGATCTTGTCATCGAGCAGATCACACACGGTGACGTCGGGGATCTTTTTCGCGCGCATTGCAATGCCGCCGTCACATTCAGAGTTGCAGGATTGTTTACCGAGGCCGAAGCCTCATTTGTTGAGGCTCTGCGTATCGCCGAAACGCACAGCTTGAATGCTGCGCAGGAGCGGGCGTTGCCATTGGTTGCGAACATGGCAATCGAAATTGGAAATACCGAGCAGGCGAGACTCTGGTATGAGACGCTTTGCCGAATAAAGTTGGACCCCGCCAATCGATATAGCTTTCTCGAAAGGCAAGCAATCGGTGCACGACTAGCGTTGCATGATGGCAGGGGAACGGATGCCCAAGCGCTCCTGCCAATGACCTATGTCGAAGCTTGTCAGGACCCTATCCATCATCGCCGAACTTACAATCTCGCCCTGCATGTTGCAGTTGAGCTAGCGACGAAAGGTGAAGCGACTCCTGAGGCACTAACGAATCTTGAGGAGGCGTTTTCACGCTCTAGGCGGGGGCTGCATCAAGCGTACGGCGCGTACGTCCTTTATGAGGCGCTACTCCGCGGCGGCTTCCGAACCAAGGCCCGAAAAATCCTCGCGGAGTACCGGACAACGTCGAGAAGAGAACCTTGGCCTGCTCCCGAACATCTGCTGCTGACGCTCAAGAAGGGAAGGCCGGTTTCCTAGCCGGCCAGTAGGGGCGACGCCGCCACCTTGATCCGCCTCTCGTTTTGAACCAACGCCGGGGTGAGTGGTACGTCTTGGTCGAATAATTTGGAGTAAATCGGACTTACGAGGAGTTTTTCGCAAATATGAGGATCGAACTGCCGCCCCTGCAACTTTACGAACTCGGCCCGCACTTGAGCCTCGGATAATGCCGCGCGATAAGGCCGATCCGTCGTCATCGCATCGATAGTATCAGCAAACATTATGATCCTGCTTGCAATAGGGATCCTTTCGCCCGATAAGCCATCGGGATAGCCAGTCCCATCCCAATTTTCGTGGTGGTGCCTGATTGGAGCGACCACATCGCTGAGCTGCGAAACGGTTCGCACCAACTCTTCACTCTTGATCGGATGAGTCTGCATAATGGCGTTCTCTTCCGCCGTCAATCTGCCTGGCTTACTCAAAATCGGAGCAAAGACCTCGTGAATCTTTCCAACGTCGTGCAACAGCGCCGCAACGGCAACCCGTTCAACCTGTTTGTCCCGAAGACCGATTGCTTGCGCAATCAGTCGAGCGTTTCTCGCGACACGTCTCGAATGACCAGAGGTATACGGGTCTCTCGCCTCGATCGCGGCTACCATTAGTTGGAGGAGTTCATGATTCGTTTGTTCTAACTGAGAATTCACCTTGTAGAGTTGGCGCAACCCCAGCGCGAGAATGAAGAAGCCCAAAGCGCCAAGAACTCCCCAATAGACATAGCAGAGCGCGAAGAGATAGACGAAGGGAAGTGCGAACAGGTCGTATATGAACGTTGCCCTGAGCCGCGACCACCACACTTCGACAAATGGTTGACGTTCACTTATGGCTATCGCGCCGGCGACAGCTGTGGAGTTAAGAGTCGCAAACACGAGGAGGGTTGCGATAAAGGCAGGATAATTAACCTGGAGCGCGTTCGAGAGGAGCGGGACTCCGCCCAAGTAGGTATACGCAAGCACAGCGGTCGAAACCCACAAAACAGCCTGTGCAATGTTGAAGATAGCTTTTAACGCGACACGCTTGTTCGCAATTTCAACAACACTAGTTGCGAGGGCGATCGTGACGATCGTAATCCAGCCCGGCGCCACCATCACGGCGGCGAGCATTGGAAGAAATGCAATGCTGCCCGCCTCGCTGCGGGCCGCCTTCTTGTAGGCCAGAAGACCGGAGACGCAGGATAACGCGGCGAAGAGAATCGCAGCGCGCGCCTCGGGCCACGTCTGGGTTGGGTCGATCAAATACACCCAGCACGAGGTTGCGCACGAAAGAGCCACTAGGCCCGTTACGTAAACCTTGATCCGGTCGATCATAGTTGAAGAAACCCCCTGCTCCTCAAATCAGGTCCAGATCTGATGATCCGACAACGCAAGAATACCGTTGATAAGAGCAGCAAGAAATGCCATTTCGCGTCACCTCCCGTAACGTTGTCGTAGCTCGGCGCTCGCTCCGCTACGCAATTCGGTTGGCTCAGCTCATGTTCTGTCTTGCCCGCTCGACTCCGCTCAATCTGAGGGAGGGGGTTTTTTAGTTCGTGTGAAACCTCGTTGAATGTTGAATACCAATGATCCAAGAACTCAAAGCGGCTCGCGCCGCCAATTCGTATTAATCAGTTGTTCTAATTAGTTGTGCTCTATCCACCTGTTAGTCGCATCGAGCACCGCCAGCACTCCCGCGCTCTCCGCGCTCTCACGCATCTCGACACTGCCGGTCAACACCTTGTTGTCCCGCCCCGACCTCACGCTCACGGCAACGAAAACGAACGTCCGGTCGAACGCATCGAACACCTTCACACCCTGCACTCCGAGCTGCCCTTCCCTGTTGTCCGCGTCGGCAATCGCCAGCAATGTCGCCCTCGCCGCCAGCTCCACACGCGAACGGTCACCCTCTATGCCGAGAGCTTCCCCGATATACGACGAGCTACCCTTCCGTAAAGTCACCCGGCACGACAATCCCTTCGACCTCGAGCCGCGTACCTCCACATCCTCGAAATAGAGCCGCCGCGCAAATGCTCCAGTGCGCGGCGCCTGAGAGGCCGGCTGCGGCTGGCCCTCCTGGCCCGCCGCAGGCGGCGGCGCAGATGCCTTCTCCTCCGGTTCCAGTAGTTTCGGCTTCTGCTCGCTCGTCGTGGCCACCGAGATCTTGCGATGATCGATCCGCATCGACAGATGCGCTATCAGCGCACTCTCGATGTTCCGCACCATCTGCTTCGGCGTAAGCTCCGAAGTGGTCAGAACATGTATCTGGTCTATCGCCCCACTGTCACCCGCTACTATCCGCGCAGAAATCACTCCAGGCAGGGTGAGAATCAGCTCTTCCGCGCGCTTGATCGGGAGAACACTTCCTGCTATCGGTGAAGTCACTTGAACCCTGGTTGGTTGAAGCCGAGACCCTAGTGAAACGGGACCCAATATGAGAAGGGTCGGCCACTTTATGCAAGAAAAATCAGCGCGTCGGAATCCCGTAGTCCCGTAGCTTCCGATACATCGTCCTTTCGCCGATCTCGAGAAGCTCCGCCGCTTTTCTTCGGTTGCCTTTTGTTTGGGCCAAAGCGGCAGTTATCGCGGCCTTTTCTATCTCGGCCATGGTCATTCCGGGCGTAATCGTCAAAGTCACCGGCGATGGACCACGATCGGGCGGCTCGAGCGCGCCCACCTGTCTCTCTTTTTCCACAGCGCGGCCGTCGTCAGAGCCATTGCTCGCAATCACGCGCCGTGATCCTCCATCTCCATCCATCCCCCCCGCAATCATCTGCTGACCCGCACCCATCTCGTTCACCCGCGACCTCAGCTCCTCGATCTGAAGCTTGAGCTCGACCAGACTGTGCACGATGAACTCCATCTCCCGCCCGTCTACCGCAATCGATCGACGCAACACCGGACCGACATGCACCGGAAGAAAACGCGAGCTGCCCACCTCCCTTATCTCGCGCGGTATATCGGCCGCCGTGATCTCCCTTCCCGGCGCGAGAACCACCATGCTCTCCACCAGGTTGCGCAGCTCACGCACGTTTCCCGGCCACGAATAACCGACCAGTATCTGCATCGCCTCCGCCGAGATTCCGTGAAACGTCCGGTCGTGCTGCGCGGCAAACTCCTTCACGAACTGGCGCACGAGAAGCGGAATGTCGTCGGGCCTCTCGCGCAGCGGCGGCAGATACATGTTCAGCACATTGAGCCGGTAATACAGGTCGGCTCTGAACAGACCCTCCTCCACTCTCTGCCTGAGCGGCTGGTTCGTCGCCGCAATGACGCGCACATCCACCTTGATCGGCGTCACACCGCCCACTCGCGTCAACTCGCGCTCCTCGAGAACGCGCAGCAAGCGCACCTGCGTCTGCGGAGGAATCTCTCCGATCTCGTCGAGAAAGATCGTCCCTCCATTCGCCAGCTCGAACCTGCCGAGCCGGCGCTCAGCCGCGCCGGTGAACGCACCCTTCTCGTGGCCGAAGAGCTCGCTCTCCACCAGCGTCTCGGCGAGCGCACCGACGTTCACCGGAATGAACGGCTTGTTGCGACGCGGGCTCAACCTGTGAATCCCGCGCGCGACGAGCTCCTTCCCCGTACCGCTCTCACCCTCGATCATCACGGTGCTCGACACGGGAGCGATCTGCTCGATCTTCACAAGAACTTCGCGGATCGCCTCGGACTGGCCCATGAGACCGGTGATCTTCGCGAGCCGCTGCCTGTCGAGCGCACGCCTGACGATGTCCACGAGATCGCTCGTCGGCACGGGCTTGGCGTAGACGTCCACGAATCCCACGGATCGCAGTCGCTCGCGCATCTCGTCGTCGTCCACATCGGCGAGCCCGATAACCGACACGCCGTCCCACAGCTGCTCGCGCACGAGCTGGACATTCTGCGGATCGGCGACAGCACCGGTGAGCACGATCACATCGGGCTTCGCGCGCTTGATCTCCCGCCTGATGTCGTCGAGCGGCGACACCATCACTGTCTCGATGCCGGATTCCTCGAGCGCGGCGTTGAGACGCACCGCACACTCGACGTCGGCGAGCGTAATCAGTGCCTTCATGACTTGCCCAGCGGTGTGTCGTGCTCCCTGACCATTCCCTTCGTCACGTCAACCGCATGATCCACGATCGCAGAAAGCGTCTCCAGCGCATCGGCAACTCCGCTGGGAGATCCGGGAAGATTGATCACGAGCGTGAGCCCGCGAACGCCGGCCAATCCGCGCGACAATGCCGCACGCGGGAATTTTCCGTAACTCGACGCGCGCAGATACTCGGCGATTCCCTGCGCTTCGCGCTCGATCACCGAGCTCGTCGCCTCTGGAGTCACATCGCGCGGAGCGAGCCCGGTGCCTCCGGTGGTCAACACGAGATCGACATCGCCGAAGTCGCACCACTCCACCAGCTGCGGAACGATGAGCGAAGTGTCGTCGGCCACGGACTTGTGCTCGGCCACCGCGTAGTGGCGCGACGTGCACCAATCCACTATCGCCTGGCCCGACGTGTCGAGGCGCGCGCCCGCGACCACGGAATCCGACACGGTGAGAATCGCGACGCGCATGCTAGAGGTGGGTTCCGTCCTTGTAGAACGGCGTCTTCTCGATCGTCGCCGCGATGCGCTTGCCGCGGATCTCGATCTCCAGCGGAGATCCTGGCGAAGCACTCGCCGAGGGAACGTAGGCGGTGCCGATCGGGATGTTGAGCGACGGGCTCATCGTGCCGCTTCGCACCTTTCCGCTCTCCGCACCGTTCACGAACACCGGGTATCCGGGGCGCGGGAACGACCGCTCCTCAGTGGTGAAGCCCACGAGCTTTCGCGGAACACCTTCCTTCTTCTGCATCACCAGCGCATCACGCCCCACGAAGTCGCCCTTCTTCAGCTTCACGAGCCACCGCAGGTTGGCCTCGAGTGGAGTCACAGTGTCGTCGATGTCGTTGCCGTAGAGCGCCATGCCCATCTCCAGACGCAGCGTATCGCGTGCGCCGAGTCCCGCCGGCATGACCTCGCCGCTCTCGGTGATGGCGTGCCAGACATCGACCGCATGCTCGTTGGGGAAGTAAAGCTCGAACCCGTCCTCACCGGTGTATCCCGTACGCGCGATGAGAACTCGGTCGATTCCCGCCACCGTGCCGAAAGTGAAGTGGTAGTACTTCACCGCCGAGAGGTCGGCGTCGGTGTGTCGCTGAAGGATCTCCGCCGCGTCCGGACCCTGAAGCGCGAGCAGCGCGGTCGCGTCGCTCACGTCATCGAGAGTCGCGTCGAATTTGTCGAGGTGCCGGCTGATGTGAGCGAAGTCCTTCGCCGCATTGGACGCGTTCACGACCATCAACAGCCGGTCATCCGATCGATAGACCAGGCAATCGTCCTCGATCGTCCCCTGATCGTTGAGAATGGTCGAGTAGTGCGCCTGGCCAATTGCCAGAGCGGCGACGTCGTTCGTCGTCACGTAGCTCACGAAATCGACGGCACCCGGCCCCTCGACGATGAACTCGCCCATGTGGCTCACATCGAACAGGCCCGCATTTCTCCTCACCGCACGGTGCTCGGCAGTGATTCCCGAGGGGTACTGAACCGGCATGAGGTAGCCGGCGAAGGGGACGAGCTTCGCTCCGAGAGCGGCGTGCGTCTCGGTCAGCGGCGTGCGCTTAAGTGTCTCAGTTGATTCGGCTTGCGCCATCTTTTTCTGGTTCCGGGGTGTAGAGGGACGACCAAGCTCCCGGCCAGTCAATATGGCAGACGCCGACCCCGAGGGCGAGTAGAGGCGGACCCAGATCTCGCCCGCCAAGCGTTTGCTATCTGTCGGCCAGCTCTCCCCCCACGACGGTGCGGACTTCGCCGATGTCCGGCCTGGAGCCGGTCACGATCCCCTTGAGAACCTCCCAGAGGATGAGCGGGCGGAGTTTGTCGTTCTTCATGTAGACAACCGAATCCGCATCGACCAGGATAAGCGTGAGGCGTGGATCGTCTGGCCCGCCGTTCCTGTTGCCGCCCTCATCGCCGAACCACACTTTCCAGTCCGGCTTGTAAAGGTCGCGGATCCGCTTCCTGTCCCGGACGATGTGAGCGACGCCGCTCACCGAAACCCATTCGCGGGTCCTGTTGTTGAAGTACGAGCAGTTGACGTGCGGATCCAGCAACAGGTCGTCCAGCTTGTGCGTCTCGGCGTCGGTGACGAACCACAGGTCCGCATCCTTGATTCGCTCCTGTGTCGCCATCGGCCGGGAGACCAGGTGGCCGTCGTGCCGCCGCGTGGTGAACATCGCGGTCTCGATTCCCTCGATGAGCTTGTCGAGCTCCTCGAGCTTTTTCTGTGAGGTAGTCATGCTCCGCCGAATTGCAGGAGGCGTGCCCTCCGGCGGTCTAGAGCGCGACTCCGCCCATAGTGTTCGCCATGATCGCCTTCTGCACGTGCAGCCGGTTCTCGGCCTCGTCCCATACGACGCTCTGCGGACCGTCGATCACGGCGGCGCTCACTTCCTCTCCGCGATGCGCGGGGAGACAGTGGAGGAAGATCGCGTCCTGCTGCGCGCGCGACATCAGCGCTTCGTCGACGATGTATCCCTTGAAGGCCTTCTCGCGAATCCCCTGCTCCTCCTCCTGGCCCATCGACGCCCACACGTCGGTGTTCACGACGTCGGCGCCTTCTACAGCTTCGGCGGGGTCGCGCACCACGCGCACATCGGCGACAGCTTGTGCACGCCGAAGAAAGGCGGGGTCGGGCTCGTATCCTTCGGGACACGCTAGCGTGAGGTCGAACCGGAGAACGTACGCAGCGTTGATCCACGAGTTCGCCATGTTGTTGCCGTCACCGATCCACGCCACCCTGCGCCCGCTGATGCCTCCAAGGTGCTGGCGAATCGTGAGGAGGTCAGCGAGCACCTGACACGGGTGCAGCAGGTCGGTGAGACCGTTTATCACCGGGACCGTCGCGTACCGCGCGAGCTCTTCGACCTCCGAGTGCGCGAACGTGCGGATCATGATCCCGTCCACATACCGCGACAGCACGCGAGCGGTATCCGCAATCGGTTCCCCACGGCCGAGCTGAACGTCGCGTGGCGAGAGAAAGAGTGCGTGCCCGCCGAGCTGCCACGTGCCGACCTCGAACGACACGCGCGTTCGCGTCGAGGCCTTCATGAAGATCATCGCCAGCGATTTTCCGGCGAGCGGCTTGTCCGTGTACTCGCCGTTCCGCA
>JBDTRZ010000044.1:0-24626 GCA_039931395.1 Gemmatimonadales bacterium | reverse complement strand
CCTGTCGGCAACGACGTGGCGACGATGTGGCAGTCCCTGATCGAAGGGAAGTCAGGGGCCGCACCGATCACTCATTTCGACGCGAGCACGTTCGAGGTTCGCTTCGCGTGCGAGATAAAGGGCTTCGATCCTCTCCAGTACATGGATCGCAAGGAGGCGAAGCGCGCCGATCAATTCACGCAATACGCGGTGGCCGCGGCAAAGCAGGCCATGGATCACGCGGGCTTCGGCGACGGGACCGGCTACGATCCGTTCAACACCGGCGTCATCATCGGCAGCGGAATCGGCGGCCTCAAGATCTTCGAGGAGCAGCACGACGTCTACCGCCAGCGCGGACCGAGCAAGATTTCACCCTTCTTCATTCCGATGTTCATATCGGACATCGCGGCGGGAATCGTGTCGATGCAGTTCGGCGCGAAAGGTCCGAACTACGCGACAGTGTCGGCATGCGCAACGAGCGCCCATGCAATCGGTGACGCCTACCGGACGATTCAATACGGCGATGCGGACGTGATGATCACTGGTGGTGCGGAAGCCACCGTTACGCCAATGGCAGTCGGCGGGTTCGCCAACATGAAGGCGCTTTCCGAGAGGAACGATTCACCCGAGACAGCTTCGCGTCCGTTCGACGCAACCCGGGACGGCTTCGTCATGGGTGAGGGAGGCGCAGTCCTCATTCTCGAAGAGCTCGAGCATGCCCGTGCGCGTGGCGCGAAGATCTACTCGGAGGTTATCGGCTACGGCGCGACCGGTGACGCGTACCACCTCACCGCACCCGCACCGGACGGCGAGGGAGCCCAGCGCGCCATGAAGCGCGCCATGAAGGATGCCGGTCTCGGTCCGGGAGACGTGCAGTACATCAATGCCCACGGCACGTCCACGCCTGCCAACGACCTCAACGAGACCGCTGCGATCAAGGCTGTTTTCGGGGAGCACGCTGCCGGACTGAACGTGAGCTCGACCAAATCGGCGACCGGGCACATGCTCGGCGCGGCCGGCGCTGTCGAGCTCGTCATCAGCACGCTCGCCATCAACAACAGCCTGATTCCGCCGACGATCAACTACCAGACTCCGGACCCGGAGTGCGATCTCAACTACACTCCGAACAAGGCCGTGAAACGCGAGATCACCGCGGCGCTCAGCAACAGCTTCGGATTCGGCGGACACAACACGACGCTAGCGGTCCGCCCGTACTCGGATTAGACGATGTCCGCCGGAATCGGCCCGCCTGAGCGCGACGGTAGGCGGCGCACGGTGATCCGCACCGGCATCGGATACGACTCGCATCGTTTCGCTCCTGGCGGACGCATGCTTCTGGGCGGCGTCGAGGTTGCAACCCACATCCATCTCGCGGGCCACTCCGACGGCGATGCCGTGGCGCACGCACTCACCGACGCGCTCCTCGGCGCTGCCGCCGCGGGGGACATCGGGTCGATGTTTCCCGACACCGACCCTGCGAACCTCAACCGTGATTCCATGGAGATGCTGCTCGCGGCGGTCATGGTTCTTCGCGACGCAGGCTATTCGGTCGTCAACGCCGACATCACCGTGATAGCGGAGAGTCCCAGGATCGCCAAAGACCGGGACACGATCCGGGCTTCAGTTGCGAAGACTCTCGGAATTTCGATGGAGCAAGTGAGTCTCAAGGGAAAAACCAACGAGGGGATGGGCTGGATCGGACGCGGTGAGGGACTCGCGTGCATGGCAGTTGCAACCATCACCCGCGAAGCGACAACGGGTGCGGATTGAGCGTAGACGGCGTCATCAATTGGCTGAGCGGCCTCCCGATCGGGGCGCTGTATCTCGCCATCGGCGTGATCTCGGCGGTGGAGAACATCTTTCCGCCGTTTCCAGCGGATGCCGCGGTAGCTTTCGGGAGCTTTCTCGCGGCACGCGGGAAAGCATCGCCGTACAGCACGTTCCTCGTCGCCTGGCTGGGTAATCTCGCGGGCGCCTCGCTCATGTATTACGTCGGCCGGCGATATGGCTCCACGGCGTTCATGTCGCGGCTCGAGCGCTGGGCCGGGAAAGGGGCGGAGCAGCGTCTGATGACGCTGTATGGGCGTTACGGTCTGCCCGCACTCTTCATCAGCCGGTTCCTCCCGGCGGTGCGCGCGGTGGTGCCACCGTTTGCCGGAGCGATGAAGCTTCCTCCCCTGCCGGTGGCGCTCGCGATCGCAGCGGCATCGGGAATCTGGTTCGCCTTCATAACGTTCGTGGCGTACCGCGCGGGTTCCAACTGGGAGGTTCTCTACGCCACGATTCTCCGTTCCGGAAAAGTCATCGCCATCGTCGCAGCCTCTCTTGTCGCCCTGGGTTTTCTTGTCACTCTCCTCCGGCGGAAAAAAAAGCCCGGCCTCGAGCAGTGAGCTTTGCGACAATTCCCGACGAGATCTCGCGGCGCTTTCTGCTCGAGAGATTCAACGACCACCTTGCCGTCGAAAAAGGGTCATCGCCTCTCACCAGCGAGGCGTACCTTCGCGACGTCGCTCGCTTCGCGACGTTCTGCGTGGCGAAAGGCGCACCGGCTCCCGCAAGCGCGAGCGCTCGGATCCTTCGCGAATACGTGTACCATCTCAAGGACCTCGGCCTTGCGCCGTCGTCGATTCGGCGCAACGTGTCCGCGGTTCGCAGTTATTTCAGGTTCATGCTCGGAGAGGGCGAGCTCGTCAGGGATCCGAGCGAGCGCCTCGAGGCGCCCAAGCGATGGCGTACACTGCCCGAGGTTCTGACCGTAGAGGAGGCGGGAAAACTCCTCTCAGCGCCGTCGCTCGACGAGCCATTCGCCTTTCGCGACCGCGCAATGCTCGAGCTCGCATACGGTGCCGGGCTTCGGGTGTCCGAGTGGATAACGCTGTCGGTGCGCGACGTCCAGATGGACGAGCACCTGCTGAGGGTCTTTGGAAAGGGGTCGAAGGAGCGGCTTGTCCCGATCGGACGCAAGGCAATCGGCGCCGTCGCGATCTATCTGCGCGAGCTCAGGCCGAAGCTGGAGCGCGGACAAGGGAAGGGAATCCTCTTTCTCAACGCCCGGGGCGAGCCGTTGTCCCGGATGGGAGCGTGGAAGATACTGCGCAAGTACGTCGAGATCGCAGGCATCACCAAACCCGTGTCACCGCACACTCTCAGGCATTCTTTCGCGACGCATCTGCTCGAAGGGGGCGCTGATCTGCGCGCGGTGCAGGAAATGCTCGGCCATGCGGATATCTCGACGACCCAGATTTATACGCACGTGGATCGGGAGTATCTCCGCTCGGTCCACCGCCAGTTCCATCCACGCGCATGATTCTGGTCATCGACAATTACGACTCGTTCACTTACAATCTCGTCCAGTATCTGGGAGAGCTTGGTGCCGATCCTTTCGTGCAACGGAACGACGAGGTGACGGTGGATGACATCGCGGGACTCTCGCCGGTGGCGATCGTCATCTCGCCAGGACCGGGAATTCCCGCTGAAGCCGGCATCAGCATGGAGGCGGTTCGACGATTCGGAGCGGCGACACCGATCCTGGGCGTCTGCCTTGGACACCAGGCAATCGCCGAAGCTTACGGAGGCAGGGTGGTGCGGGCGGCGCAGCTGATGCACGGGAAGACGTCCCTCATCGGACACGGGGGCAGCGATCTGTTCGATGGAATCGAGTCGCCACTCGAAGTGATGAGGTATCATTCCCTCACGGTCGAGCCCGACTCGCTTCCGGGGAGCCTCGAGGTTCTGGCGTGGGGGGTCGAGGATGAGTCGGAGATACACGCAGTGAGACACAGGGAGCACAGGGTGTGGGGAGTCCAGTTTCATCCGGAGTCAGTGATGACACAAAGCGGAAAGCAGATTCTGACGAACTTTCTCCGGCTCGCCGCATGATTCGGAGTCGAGTCGCGCGGGCAACGGTGGTTGTCGGTGCGGCAGTGTTCTTTGCCGGTGCAGCCCATGCCCAGAGCACTGGTACAGCACCGCCGATGGCTGAGCCGACCCTCGACACGTCGTACGTCAATTACGACGAGGGGCCGATCTCGCTGCCCCTCAGCATCGGACTTCGAGTCCCTTCGTACGACAGGGTCAACGGGCTCTCTGTGCCGTGGGGCCCGCTGATCAGGGTGCCAGGCGGACGCGTGCGCATCGATCCGACCGTGACTTTTCGATCGAACCTTGGTGACTATGATCCCCAAGTGATAATTGGCGCCAGCTTCGGCCACTTCGATCGGCTGACAATCACCGGTGGCCGCGGAACCTTCACCAATGATGGGTGGATCAGGTCCGACCTGATCAACAGTCTGACGTCGATAGGAGTCGGCAGCGATTCGCGCAACTATTTCCGCGCCGATCGCGGGACGGCGGTATTCGCTCACGACATCCCGAGCGGAGCGTTGACTGTCACACCATCGATCGGTTTTCTACACGAGTTCGACTGGTCGACTGGATTCGCTGCGCGACACAGCTCGGCACCATGGAGCGTTTTCGGCCGCACCGACTCGCTCAAGATGCGACGCATCAATCCTGCTATCACACGAGGCCACGTGACTTCGGGCCTCGCGGGCGTGGGCGTGGTTTACGATGCAGCCGAGCTCACGGGAGCCTTCGACGCGCGACTCGAGCGCGCGTTCGACGCGCCGAATCAACCGGAAGGCTATTTCACGCAGATCACGCTCGGAAGCAAAGTGAGCTTTCCCACGTTTGGTGTGCAGAGTTTCGCTTTTCGCGGACACGCCGTGATCACCCCGGGCGACGATGGAGCTCCGTCACAGCGCTTTGCGTATCTGGGAGGAGCGGGAACTCTCGTTACCGTTGACCTGCTCGCTCTGGGCGGTGATCGGCTGCTGTTCGTGGAAGGCGAATACAGCGTCCCGCTCTCGCGACCCGTCCTTCCGTTCGTGGGTGCTCCAGTGATCAGCGCGCGCTACGCCGCCGGCTCGGCGGGAGTCGGAGAGCTGCCCTCTCTCATTCAGAACATCGGCGTGGGCGTGGGTGTGAAACTGGTCAAGGCCGAGTATCACATCGATCCGAGCTACAGAAAGACTTCATACACCCGCCGCTCCGCATTTTCAGTCGGTTTCTCGCTATCAATGTGACGACTGAGTGATCACGCGTCCTCGCGCGATCATCCACTCGGACGTATATTAGATGGCGTGACTCTTGCATCCAGCCGCGCGATTTCAGGTGGTGGATGAGGACGCTGATCGTGATTCCGGCGCGCCTCGCGGCGGTCCGACTCCCTCAGAAGCCACTGCGCCTTCTCGCTGGTCTCCCCCTCGTGGTCCGCGTGTGGCAGCGCGTCTGCGAAATGAAAATCGCCGACGAATGCGTCGTCGCCACCGATGACGAGGCGGTGGCGCAGATCGCCCGCGAAGCCGGAGCCGAGAGCGTCATCACAAGTCGAGGACACACGTCGGGCACAGAGCGTGTCGCGGAAGTCGCAGTGATGCCGCGCTTCGCTGACTTCACCACGATCGTGAACGTTCAGGGCGACGAGCCTTTCATCGGACGCCGCGCCGTCGAAGGCGCGGCGGAGATGGTGTCGTCGGGACGTTTTCCGCTCGGTACCGCGGCCTCTCCAGCGTCCTGGGACATCGCCAATAATCCCAACGTGGTCAAGGTCGTCATCGGCGACGATGGCCACGCCCTCTATTTCTCCAGGGCCGGAATACCGTTCGTTCGGGACCGCGAAGCAATCGGGTCACATGAGGTTACCATCCTCCAACACATCGGAGTGTACGCCTATCACCGGGAGGCTCTGCAACAGTGGGCCTTCCTTCCGCCCCATCCGCTGGAGAACACCGAACGTCTCGAGCAGCTGCGCCCGCTCGCGGCCGGAATTCCCATCGGAGTGGCAATAGCCAGGGAAACACCGGAAACCGGCATCGACACCGAAGACGACCTTAGCCGCGCGAACGCGCGGTGGCATGAATTCACCGCAGGACGGTAACCCAATGCAGCCTCAGTCCAAGCAGCAGACACGCTACATCTTCGTAACTGGAGGAGTGGTCTCCTCACTCGGCAAGGGAATCGCGGCCGCGTCCATCGGCCGGCTCCTCGTCGAGCGCGGGATGCGAGTCACGATCATGAAGTTCGATCCGTATCTCAACGTCGATCCCGGAACGATGTCGCCGTTTCAGCACGGCGAGGTCTTCGTCACCGACGACGGAGCCGAGACGGATCTCGATCTCGGTCACTACGAGCGGTTCATCGACCGGTCGCTCGCTCAGGCGAACAACGTCACGACCGGGCGCATCTATCTCAACGTCATCACGAAGGAGCGGCGCGGAGAATACCTGGGATCGACAGTACAGGTCATTCCGCATGTCACGGACGAGATCAAGGCTGCGATGAAGCGTCTCGCGCCCGACAGCGACGTCGTCATCGTCGAGATCGGCGGGACTGTCGGCGACATCGAGTCGCTTCCGTTCCTCGAGGCGATAAGGCAGTTCCGTCACGAGATCGGTCGCGAGAACGCCATCTTCATCCATCTGACTCTTGTGCCGTTCATCGCGGCGGCCGGTGAGGTGAAGACCAAGCCCACGCAGCATTCTGTGCGCGAGCTGATGGAGATCGGAATTCAGCCCGACATTCTCATCTGCCGGAGCGAGCGCGCGCTGTCCGAAGAGGTCAAGCGCAAGATCGCGCTCTTCTGCAACGTGGAGTTCGGAGCGGTTGTCGAGAGCCGGGACGTCCCGACCATCTATGAGATTCCGCTCGCCTTCCACGAGCAGGGACTCGACGAGCGCGTGATGCATCGCCTTGGACTCCTCGGGCGGCGATCGCCGGACCTGAGCGGCTGGCGCGCCATGGTTCGCCGCGTGGTGAATCCCGCCGACCGCGTGAAGATCGCGGTGATCGGCAAGTACACTGAGCTGGTGGACTCGTACAAGAGCGTTCAGGAAGCGCTGATTCATGGAGGCATCGGAAACGACGTCGGCGTCGACATTTCCTGGCTGGCGAGCGACATGTTCAGCGGCAGAGAAAGGACGCGCGAGCTGCTCGCCGATTTCCACGGAGTGCTCGTGCCGGGAGGATTCGGCGTGCGCGGAGTCGAGGGAATGCTCGAGGCAATCCGTTACGCGCGCGAATCCGGCCTTCCATTCTTCGGGATCTGTCTCGGCATGCAGAGCGCGATAATCGAGTTCGCGCGCAACGTGATCGGCCTGGACGACAGTCATTCAAGTGAGTTCGCTCCAGAGTGCAGCAACCCCGTGATCTCGCTGATGGAATCTCAGCAGCACGTCACCGACATGGGTGGCACGATGCGGCTCGGCGCGTACCCATGCCGGCTCGGGCCGGGCACGAGAGCGGCGGAGATATATGGAATTCCTCAGGTGAGCGAGCGACATCGTCACAGATATGAAGTGTCGAACGCCTATCGCGACGCGTTCGTCGAGCACGGCTTGACGCTGAGTGGCCTCTCGCCGGACGGTTCACTCGTCGAGATCGTCGAGCTGCAGACTCATCCGTGGTTCATCGGATGCCAGTTTCATCCCGAGCTGCAGTCGCGCCCGACGCGCCCGCATCCTCTTTTCGCGAGCTTCATCGGCGCCGCGGCCGAAGCGAAGCTCCAGCGTGCAGGGCGCAAGCGAGCTGTGCTGGAGACGGCCGAATAGGTGACGTCTCTCTTTCCCAAAGACAGGTTGTTCGTGATCGCCGGCCCTTGCGTCGTCGAAGACGACGCACTGAATCTCTCGATCGCACGGGAGCTTCAACGCCTCGGCGCGCGAATTCCGGGCGGGATCGTATTCAAGGCGAGCTTCGACAAGGCGAACCGCTCCAACGCCGGCGCAGCCCGCGGACCTGGAGTGGAAGGAGGGATCGCAGCGCTCAGACGCGTGAAGGATTCCACCGGTATGCCTGTCATCACCGACGTCCACCTTCCGGAGCAATGCGCCGAGGCGGCGGAGGTCGCTGACGCTCTGCAGATACCTGCTTTCCTTTGCCGGCAGACAGATCTGCTCGAAGCAGCAGGCCGCACCGGCCGCGCCGTCAATGTCAAGAAAGGACAATGGCTGCATCCTGAAGGCATGCGCGGAGCTGTCGACAAGGTAAGACTTGCGCGCGCCGGCTCATCCGCAGGCGACATCGCCGTGACGGAGCGGGGGACATTCTTCGGGTACGGAGATCTTGTAGTTGACATGCGGAGCTTCGAGCGAATGCGTGCAGCCACAGGATGTCCCGCAATCTTCGATGCGACCCACAGCGTTCAACGGCCGGGGCTTGGCGAAGGAGGAGCGAGCGGAGGAGCGCGCGAATTCATACCATCCCTTGCGCTTGCGGCCGTTGCCGCAGGAGCGAACGGAATCTTCCTCGAGACTCATCCTGATCCGGACAACGCTCCAAGCGACGGACCGAACATGCTCCCGCTCTCGGAGCTCGAAGGGCTGCTGAACCGACTCGTCTCCGTCTGGGAGAAGGTCCAGCGATGAAGTCCGCGGAGATCGTGGAGAGAGGACGGCGCGTGATTCGGATGGAAAGCGAAGCACTCTCGGAGAGCGAACGTCGCATCGACGACAACTTCGCGAAAGCGGTGGAGATCCTCGCGCGCTCGACAGGACGCGCGATCGTTTCAGGAGTCGGCAAGTCGGGGTTGATCGGCCGCAAGATCGCGGCGACTCTCACTTCGACGGGTACGCCGGCGACTTTCCTTCATCCCGCCGAGAGTCTCCACGGTGATCTCGGAATCGTCGGGTCTTCCGACGTGGCGATCCTCATCTCGAAAAGCGGAGAGTCGAATGAGCTCGTCGCGCTGCTCGAACACCTGAAGCGCCTTGGTGTCTGCACCATCGCCATCGTCGGCAATGGCGAGTCGACTCTTGCGCGCCACACCGATGTCGCACTCGACGCATGGGTGAGTGAGGAAGCATGTGTGCTCGACCTCGCGCCCACCACGAGCACGACTGTCGCGCTCGCCATCGGAGACGCGCTGGCCGTCGCGCTCCTCGAGGAAAAGGGCTTCAAGGCCGACGACTTCGCGCGGATACATCCCGCCGGCGCGCTTGGCAGAAGGCTCCTGACACAGGTTCGCGACGTCATGGTGACCGGCAACCTCGTACCCATCCTGTCGCTGGATGCAACGATGCGAGAGGCAGTCGTTCAGCTCGCGGAGCGACGCGGCATCGCCGTCATCCGCGATGACGAGGGTCGCGTCGCCGGCGTGATCACGTCTGGTGACCTGACGCGACTGATGGAGCGCGAGGACAACGTGATGCCTATCCCGGTTCGGAGCGTGATGACTGCGAACCCGCGCATCGCGCACGAGGACGAGCTGGGAAGCGCGGTGGTGTATCGCATGGAGCAGCACGGGATCATCTCAATGCCGGTGGTTGACGGCGATGGGCGGCTCGTTGGCGTGATCCACCTTCACGACCTCATGCGGGCGGGAGTGGTATGAAATGGAAATCTGTCGTTGCGGCGGTTGCGACATTGACCGTTGCGACCGTCACGAGTGCGTGCAACGAGAAGACAGCTCCGCCTGTCGTTGTACGGTCTGCCCTCGCCGACTCCGCGGATCAGGTGATGTTTGGCGCAAGAATGATTCTGACCGACAAAGGGCTATCGCGGGCTGAGCTGATATCGGACACCGCCTACTTTTTCGACGACAACACTCGAGTCGAGCTGCGAAAAGTCGAGACGACGTTCTATACGATGACCGGGGCCAGAGATGCCTATCTCACGTCCCGGCGAGGCACTTACAACAACAGGACCGGGCAGATGATCGCCCGCGGCGACGTGGTCGTAATCACCGAGGAGGGACGACGTCTTGTGACGCCTGAGCTCAAGTACGACCAGCAGCTGAACGAAATCTCGAGCGACAGCTCCTTCGTCCTGACGGAGCCGGGAAGGCGTCTCGCGGGTATTGGATTCCGGTCCGACCCCAATATGCAGAACGTGCAGATACTGAAGACCAAGAGCGGCTCTACGGGAGCGGTCACGCTCCCCGGACAATGATGCGTTCGACACGCGTCGAATCGACCGCGCACGCCGCGGCCTCGATTGCCGCGGTGCTGCTGCTTGCAGCGCTGCCGCGCTCGGCGGCGGGGCAGGCGCCGGCACAGCAGTGCCTGCTGCAGTATGAGACGAGCAGCGGAAACACGAGGACCAATGCTGTGAAGACTCCGAGCGGCCAGTACAACTTCTTCCAGGGCGGCGGCGTCACCTATCACTGCGAGGGCCAGAACAACACGCTTCAGGCCGACAGCGCCGAGTACTACGGCGACCAGAAGGTGCTCTATCTGATCAGAAACGTGCATTACACAGAGCCTCGTGCCAAGGTCGATTCGGACCGCATGACCTACTACCAGCTGGAGGATCGACTGCGTGCCGAAGGAAACGTGAATGTTCGAACGGAGACAGGCACGACGATTCGCGGCCCCGTGATGGATTACTACCGCGCGACGACTACGCGACCACTGGCCAGGACGATTGCCACCGGGCGGCCTCATATGGCAATCATTCAGCGGACTGCGTCGAACGACACGCCTGAGCCGGTCGATGTCGTAGCCAACGTTCTGACGGCCGAAGGCGACAATCTTGTGTACGCGTCCGGCAACGTGGAGATCACACGGCCCGATCTCATCGCCAAAGGCGACTCGGCATTCCTGGACGGACAAAGAGAATTCGCGCGACTTCTCCGCTCGCCGAGCGTGCAGAGCCGGAAGGGAAGGCCGTTCACACTCACCGGCGGAGTGATCGATCTGTTCTCGCGCAACAAGGTGCTCGAGCGGGTGGTCGCGACGCCGTCCGGTCACGTGCTGAGCCAGGACCTCGAGCTGACCGCCGACTCGGTGGACCTGCGCGTCAGGGAGAACCAGCTGCAGAGAGTGATGGCGTGGGGACGGAAGTCCCGCGCGCAGGCTCTCTCTCCCGAGCGGCGCATGATTGCCGATTCGATCGACGCACAGATGCCAGGCCAGCGCCTTCGTGAAGTTCGGGCCGTCGGCAAGGCTTACGCAAACAGCGTCCCCGATACGACGCGGATTGTTTCAACGGAACGTGACTGGATGCGAGGTGATGTCCTTGTCGCGGAATTCGACAGCATTGCCCCCGGCGATACAGCGTCCAAACCGCAGGCCAGGCGGATAGTTGCAACAGGCGACGCGAGCTCCTTCTATCAGCTCGCCGGCAACACAACGCGCCGCGGTCTGCCCAACATCAACTATGTGCGCGGCCGAGTCATCAATGTTTCGTTTGTCGACAAGGCAGTGGACAAGGTCGAAGTGACCGATCAGGCGAGTGGCGTGTACCTCGAGCCAACGGAGACGGCCGGCGAAGCGGGCACACCTTCGGCAACGAAAACCTCGGGCGTACAGGAGCGTCCCGCACTACCTCAGCAGGCACCTGCTCCAGCCCCGCCGCGCAGACGCACCCCATGAGCCTCGAAGACTTCTCTCCACGAATCCGCGAGATCATTCGCAATCTTTCCGACGACGAGCGGTCGATGTCGATCGCTCTCGGCGCGATCATCCTTGAGGCAGATCCAGGAGGATCGGCTGCGTTTCACGATGTCGCGATACGATACCGGGACGAGTTTCTTCGAGCCCTCCGCGCGGAGGGCAAGGATGCGGAGCGCGAAGCCGGCCGGCTTGGGCTCGACGAAGTGGAGTCGTATCTCGTGTCGTCGATTCTGCCGCGCCTTGCCGGCGACGGGGCAATCACGGCGATAGACCCCGACGTGGAGCTGGCCGACCTGCGAATCAAGCTGTCGGCTTCACTCTGGCAGGACATCGCGCCGAACAAAGGGGAGATTGCCGAGATCTTCCGACACACCGGCGAATACTCGGCGGTCGAGGCGCTGCAGCCCAGGTCAGTCAAGCCGTCCGGCAGCGTTCTCGAGGCGGAAGGGCTCGTGAAGGCTTATCGCAGGCGAGCTGTTGTGAACGACGTCGACCTGCGGCTCCAGCAGGGCGAGATCGTCGGCCTGCTCGGGCCGAACGGGGCAGGGAAGACGACGACGTTCTACATGATCGTCGGGCTGATCGAGCCGCAGGCGGGGAAGATCCGCCTCGATGGCAAGGACATCTCGAGGATGCCCATGTACGAGAGGGCGCGCCTCGGGATCGGCTATCTCTCCCAGGAGCCTTCCATATTCAGGAAGCTTTCGGTCGAGGACAACATCATGGCGGTCCTCGAAACCCTCCCGATATCGAGCGCCGAGCGCCACAAGCGACTCGAGAAGCTCCTGGACGAGCTCAGCATCAAGCGGCTGAGGAAGAACAAGGCCTACTCCCTCTCTGGCGGAGAACGGCGCCGCCTCGAGATTACCCGTGCGCTCGTCACGGACCCCAAGTTCATGATGCTCGACGAGCCCTTCGCGGGGGTCGACCCGATAGCGGTGCACGACATCCAGACCATCATCGCCGGGCTGCGCCACCGTGGAATCGGGGTCCTCGTCTCGGATCACAATGTGGAGCAGACCCTCGACATCGTTGATCGCGCCTACATAATGTTCGACGGGCAGGTGAAAGTCTCTGGCACTGTTCGTGACTTGGTGTTCGACGATACGGTGGCCGACATCTATCTGGGACCCACCCTGACGGCGCGTCTGCGCCAGAGATTTTCACACGATCCGGAAGCGGGAGTGGCGTCGTGAAGCCAGGAATGAGTCAGTCAACGCAGCTCAGGCAGGAGCTGAAGATCAATCCCCGCCTTTACCAGGCGATGGATCTTCTGTACATGCCGCTGCTCGACCTTCAACAGCACCTGAAACAGGAGCTGCTCAACAACCCGTTCCTGGATCTCGTCGAGGCGGAAGAGGAGGACGAAGAGGACCAGACCGAAGCCGAGGAGGCGTCGCAGGAATCGCCCGAGGAAAAAGAGAGAGGGGAGGAGATCGACTGGGAGGAGATACTGCTCGACGGTTTCGATACGGCGGGCGGCAGGCGAGAAGAGCACGAGGAGCGCGAGTACTACGAGCCCGTGACGGTTGCGACGCGCGACCTGAGCGATCATCTCCGCGATCAGGTGAGCCTGCTGGAGCTCAGCCCGCGCGAGATGCTGCTGGCGGATGAGTTCCTTGGAAACATCAACGACGATGGCTACCTGGCGACTCCCGTCCAGGAAATCGTCGATTCAGTGAACGAGATGATTGTCCAGGCCGCCGAGAGTGAGGAGCGCGAGCTCGCTGATCTTCCTCTGTACGAGCCGTTGGAAGGCGAGACAATGCTTCAGACGGTTCAGGAGCTCGATCCACCGGGCGTCGGCGCACGCGACCTGCGCGAGTGCCTGATGCTTCAGCTGCGGGAAGCCGGACTCACGCAGTCGGTGCCATATCGTCTCGTCCGCGACTGCTTCGAGGAGCTCATCGCGCACCGCTGGAGCGAGATCTCGAAGCGGTTCGGCATCAGCGCCAGTGACGTGCAGAAGGCGGCCGACGAGATCGCCAAACTCGACCCCAAGCCAGGACTTCGCTTCCGGTCGGGCGATGAGAACTACATCATCCCGGATCTCATCGTCGATAAGATCGACGGCCAGTACCACGTCTTTCTCAACGATGCGAACCTTCCGCGACTCCGGCTGAGCAAGGCGTACCAGGAGATCGCGCGCGACAAGAAGAAGTTTGAAGGAGAGAACAAGGAGTTCATCTCCAACAAGCTCAACTCCGCGAACTGGATGATCCAGGCGATCGAGCAGCGGCGGCAGACGATGCTGAAGGTGATGAATTACATCGTCGACAGGCAGCGGGAGTTCTTCGAGAAGGGCGTTCAGCATCTGAAGCCGCTCACCCTTCGGGAGGTTGCCGAAGTCATCAACATGCACGAGTCCACTGTGAGCAGGGTCACGAACGAGAAGTTCGTCCAGACTCCGCGAGGCGTTCTTCCTCTCAAGTTTTTCTTCTCGTCGGGTCTCGCAACGTCGGACGGCGACGACGTCTCGGCCCGCGGCATCAAGGCTCAGCTCGAGAAGCTCGTGCAGGACGAGGACCCGCGGCATCCGCTCACCGACCAGGCCATCGTGAACATCCTGAGGGAAAGCGGCGTCCAGATCGCGCGTCGCACCGTGGCGAAATATCGAGACCAGCTCGGCGTTCTCTCGGCGAGGATGCGAAAGCGGATATGACGGCTGCCCAGGCGGAGACAGCTTCGCCGGTGAGCGGCAACACACTGGCTCCTTCGGCGATCGCTCCCATGGCGAGACAGACTCTCGTGAGCGTCCTCGTCCCGGCGCGGGATGAGGCGGAGAATCTCCCGCTGTTCATGGAGCAGGCAGCGGCGGCATTCGCCGGTGCATCCGAGCGGTACGAGGTGATCGTGATCGACGACGGGTCGACCGACGATACGTGGGAGCTGCTTCAATCCCTCTCGACCCGATATCCATTTCTGCGCGCTGTGCGGCACCGCGTCAGCCGCGGGATCGCCGAGTCGCTCCGCACCGGATACCTCTCTTCGCGAGGATCGATTCTCGTCTTCTATCCCGCGGATCTGCAGTACAGGCCCGAGGATATTCCGCGGCTCGTCGGCCCGATCGTGGCTGGCGAGAGCGACATGGTCACCGGCTACAAGCAAGGCGAGTACGACAAGGCGTTCGTATCCGGCATTTACAACCGGCTGTCGCGTTCTCTGTTCAAGGTTCCCGTTCGCGATCTGAATTCTGTGAAGGCATACCGGCGCGAGGTGATGGAGACGCTGCCGGCGCGTCCCGACTGGCACCGTTACATGATTGTCATGGCGGTCGCACAGGGATTCACTGTATCTGAGGTACCCGTCCCTCTGTACGCGCGACACGCCGGGAAATCGAAGTTCGGGATCGGTCGCATCCCCGTCGGCGTGATCGACATGCTCGCCGTGTGGTTCGAGCTGAAGTTCGCCAAGAAGCCGCTTCTGCTCTTCGGAATGCTGGGAGCCGCCCTCTTCCTGGTCGGAGTCATTTCCGGGATCGTCGCGCTCATATGGCTTGTCATCGCCGGAGAAGGACTGCGCGCGGTCTGGACTGTCGTCCAGACCTGTCTCATTCTCGGAAGCGTCTTTTTCTCGACTGGATTCGTCGGTGAGCTGGTGGCGGCGCAGCGCGCGGAGACGCGCGAGCTGAGGGCGCGAATCGAGGAGCTCGCGCACGGAAGGGATTCGCTGCTCGAGCCCT
Organism: Gemmatimonadales bacterium; assembly: GCA_039931395.1. GTDB lineage: Bacteria > Gemmatimonadota > Gemmatimonadetes > Gemmatimonadales > Gemmatimonadaceae > UBA4720. The sequence goes on along the minus strand of JBDTRZ010000044.1, from coordinate 9,575 downwards.
GAGAAAGTGAAAGTATTGTTTCTCACCCACTCGTTCCCGAGGTATTCCGGGGACGCGCCCGGATCGTTTCTGCTGCGCCTCGCGATCGCGCTTCGCAGCGAAGATATCCAGGTTCATGTCGTCGCACCTTCCGCCGAAGGACTGCAGGGCAGTGAAGAGATCGACGGCGTCAGCGTGGAGCGGTTCAGGTACGCGCCGCGACGCTATGAGAAGCTCGCCTACACAGGCAACATGGCGCAGGACGTTGCCACCTCATGGACCGCCCGCCTCGCGCTGGCTGGGTTTCTCGGATCCGATTTCGTTCGCGCAGTTGGCGCGCGACGCAGCTTCGAGCCTGACGTCGTGCATGCCCACTGGTGGTTCCCCAGCGGCGTAGTGGGAATGTGGTTGTCAACGCTCTCGCACAAGCCGCTCATCACGACGATTCACGGAACCGATCTCCGGCTTGCGAAGAAAGTGGCGATGAGCCGGCCGATGTTCAGGAGAGTGCTTCGGAAATCGGCGCGCGTCACTGCAGTGTCGAGCTGGCTGGCATCCGAGACAGTGACGCTGACTTCGGTGCCGACTCCTGTGGTGGCGCCGATGCCTGTTGCGACCGAGCGGTTCATTCCCGGAAGCCGACGCGACGAGCGCCGATTTCTTTTTGCGGGACGGCTCAACCGGCAGAAGGGCCTCGATCATCTCCTTCGTGCGTTCGCTGTAATGCGAAACTCAGCGATGCTCGACGTGGTCGGTGATGGCAGTGACGCCGCGAGTCTTCGACTGCTCGCTTCCCAGCTCGGCATCAGCGACCGGATCAAGTGGTGGGGACAGCTGCCGCAGGATCAGCTACTGCGCGTTTATCAGGAGGCAACGGCTGTGGTCGTGCCTTCGGTGGACGAAGGGCTCGGACTTGTCGCAGCGGAAGCGATGCTCTGCGAGACGCCAGTCATTGCCTTCCGTTCGGGAGGCCTCATCGACATCGTTCAGCACGATCGGACCGGAATGCTCGTCACTCCAGGGATGACTGCAGAGCTGGCCGCCGCGATGGACAGCGTGATCGACGCGCCGGATCACGCTTCCGCGCTCGGCAGGGCAGGGCGCCTCTTCGCGCTCTCCGCTTTTTCTCCGGAATCGGCTGCGCAAAAGTACGTGGACGTCTATCGCGAGGCAGTTGGCCACCGCGCGGCGTAGCGCTTTCGTCGCTGCTCAATGGCTGCTCGCGGCGGCCATCGTCTGGTATGCCGTGCGGGCCCTGCGCGGGCAATGGGCGAGTGCCGCCGAGCGAATGGCGACTCTTCGACCGCAGTGGGGCTGGATATTCGCCGCCACGGCAATAGTTGTCGCGACGTACGCTCTCCTCATCGAAACCTGGCGGAGAGTGATCCTCTCCTCCGGTGAGCGGATCGGAGTTCGCGACGCGGCCCGCATCTGGTTCGTGTCGAACCTCGGCAAGTATGTCCCCGGCAAGATCTGGTCGATCGCGGCGATGACGATGATGGCGCGCGAAAGTCGTGTGTCCCCTCTAACCGCCGCGGGGTCATCGATTCTCATTCAGCTCGTCACTGTTGCGGCGGGCATCGGTGTGGTTCTCGTGACGGGCATGCGAGCGGTCGATCAACCGGTCATCGCTGTCGCGCTTGCAGTTGTCATTCTGGTGTGCCTCGCAGCTACACCCGCTTTGCTTCCCCGCGCCGCAAGCGCGGTCGCATCGCTTACGGGACGGAATTTCACTCTTCCGAGAATTCCGTCTTCAGTCGTTTGGCTTTGCGCGGCAAGTGCTGTGATCTCCTGGGTGGCCTACGGCGTCGCATTCCAGTTTTTCGTGAGGGGAGTACTCGGAAGTGCCGCTGGCGCCACGACTTCGTACATCGCAGTTTATGCCGCGTCGTACATCATCGGATTCCTCGCGCTCTTTGCTCCCGGCGGCGCGGTCGTCCGCGAGAGCGCGATGGTGACCGGCATGCTGCGGCTTGGCCTCTCCGGGCAGGCCGACGCGCTGGCGATTGCTGTGGCATCGCGCATCTGGCTCACAGTCACCGAATTGCTTCCCGGTTTCGCCTTCATGGCGGCCGGGAAGCGCGTTTCCAGAACTGAATGACCCGAGGAATGGAAGAACAGGAACAAGGCGCAAACGTGATTCTGGATGAGCCGGCCGCTCCGCTCACGTCGCCAGCTCTCGCAAGACCGCCGGTTCCTCCGGTCACGCGCCAGGCTGTCGGCGAGGCCGGTCCGCAGAGGGGTGGCTGGTGGGCCGCGCTTTTCTATGCGGCGTGCACGCTTTCCCTCGGCTATCCCGCTCTCGCCGGAAAGTTTCTCGCCGGCCCGAACAGCGACCAGTTCGTCGCCGGCTACGCGTTCCGTGAATTCGGCGCGAGCGTGCTCAGGGAGACAGGGGGATTCGCGCAGTGGAACCCGTACATCTTCGGAGGAATGCCGTACATCGCGGCAATGCACGGCGACATCTTCTATCCGACGTTCCTTCTTCGGATGGCGATGCCGACGGATGCAGCGATGACCTGGTCGCTCATCGCGCACCTGTTTCTCGCCGGGCTTTTCACCTGGTTCTTCCTCCGGCGAAGCGGGTTCGGCTTCTATCCCGCGCTCATCGGCGGCGTCGCATACATGATGAGCGGGCAGCTCGCATCGCTCGTCTCGCCCGGCCATGACGGAAAGCTCTCTGTCAGCGCCCTCTTTCCATTGACCTTGTGGATGCTCACACTCGGCATGAGGCAGGGAAGACGGTGGACCTGGGGAGTGCTCGCTCTCACCATCGGGCTCGCGGTGCTGAGCCCGCATCCTCAGCTGTTACAGTATCTGCTGCTGGCATCGGGTGCATTCACTCTGCATCTCACGGTGTCGCTCCTCAGGAGCCGCGATGTCGAATGGCAGAAGGTCCTGGCGCGAATGGGTTTCGCTCTCGGCGCCGTCGCAATCGGACTGGCGATAGGGGCGGTTCAATACCTCCCTGTACGCGAATACGTCGCCTGGTCGCCCCGCGCGGGCGGACTCGCCGACTACGCGACGGCTACTTCGTACGCGTGGCCGACGAAGGAGCTGTTCGACGCATATCTCCCGCAGTTCACCGGCATGATCGACGCGTACTGGGGAGAGAACGCCATTCACCTTCACAGCGATTACGTTGGCGCCGTGGTGCTCCTCCTCGCAGGAGCAGCATTCTCGCGACTCCGCAGCGATCCGCGCAGAGGCTTCATTCTTTTCTGGACTGTCACTCTGGTGATCGCTCTCTTATGGGCGCTCGGAGGGCACACTCCGTTCTATCGGATTCCGTACGCGATCATTCCCGGCACGAAGTATTTCCGTGCTCCGGCCACGGTGTTCTTCGTCGGTACGATGGCTCTTTCCGTCCTCGCAGCAACCGGGGCGGAGAGAGTTCTTACCCGCGACGCCGGATTGAAGTACGGCATCGGATGGCTCGTCTTTGCGACAGCGGTCGTGGCGATGGCCCTGACGGAAGTCCTCACTGATTTCGCGCAGGCCCTCGCAGCCGAAGACATGGTGGACACCGTGATCGCCAACGCCCATGCGGTGGTTCTTGGCGCGTGGAGGTCCTTTGCCTTCGTGCTGCTTGCCCTCGGGGTGATCGTGCTGCATCGAAAAGGGCGAATTCGTCTCGCCGCGGTGGGTTGGTCGCTCGCGGTTCTGGTCGCGGCCGATTCGTGGACGATCATGCGCCAGTACTGGATCTTTTCTCCGCCGGCCTCGGTCACGTACAAGAGTGACGCGGCGATCGACCGCATTAAGAAGGATCCGCAGCCGGCGCGCGTAATTGCGCTGGAGATCGAGCCGAACGAAAGGCGCGACGCGAACCTCCAGGGCGACGGTCTCATGGCTTATCGTATTCGCAACGTGCTCGGCTATCACGGCAACGAGCTGGGCAGATACGACCAGCTCCTGCAGAAGGACCAATCGTACCAGCAGATTTTCAACCCGCGGGTCTGGCAGATTCTCAACGTTCGATACCTTCTGACAAACAGCGCTGACGTGGGTGCCTTCTTTCCCGGCGCCGAATGGATCATCGGCCCCGTAAAGGATGCTGCTGGAACCGACATCTATCTCTACCGCCTGCCCGGCGAGAATCCGTACGCCTGGGTGACACCCGTGATCGTAAAGGCTGAGGATGCCTCGGTGGAAGTGACGCTGCTCAATCGCGCGTTCGACGTGCGCACTGCTGCGCTCTTCGCGCCTGAGGCGGACGTCACCGGATTGGACAATCTCGTCGCCCTCCCGCTGCCGATAGACCTCCCGGCGACGGTGACTCATTACGAGCCGGGAAAGGCGAGTATCGAGCTGTCGTCACCAGCACCGGCGGGCGCAGCTCTTATGGTATCGGAGAATTATTTTCCGGGTTGGAGCGCCACGGTCGACGGAAAACCCGCACGGATCGGCCGAGCCGATTATTCTCTCATTGGTGTCCAGCTCCCCGAAGGCGGAAAAAATATTGTCCTCACCTTCGAGGACCCAGCCTACCGTCTGGGGAAGCTGATCACTTTGCTGGCGCTCATGGTTGTGGCTGGCCTGATTGTCTGGGGAATTCTCATGCAGCGGAAGGTGCTTGTCTGAACGAACACTTGTCATCGTCCCTACATACAACGAGAAGGAGAATATCGAGCGGCTCGTCGCCGCGGTATTGTCGCAGGATCCGTCAATCGACATGCTCATCGTCGATGACGGATCACCCGATGGCACCGGCGACATATCCGATGCGATCGCCGCCGCGAATCCGCGAGTTCACGCGATTCACCGAGCGGGGAAGCTCGGGCTCGGAACGGCATACGTCGCGGGATTCCGCTGGGCTCTCGCGCGCGACTATGAGTTCATCTTCGAGATGGACGCTGATTTTTCCCACGCGCCCGAGAAGATCCCTGAGTTCCTGAGGGCTATCCAGACCGCCGATCTCGTGCTCGGCTCGCGTTACCAGAACGGTCAGGTAAACGTCGTGAACTGGCCAATGAGCCGCCTCTTTCTCAGCTATTCAGCCAACATCTATGCCCGCGGAATCACCGGCCTTCCGATCTTCGACGCCACGGGCGGATTCAAGTGCTTTCGTCGCAAGGTTCTCGAGGCGATAGACCTGACGGACGTCAAGTCGAACGGCTACGCCTTCCAGATCGAGATGACTTTCCGCGCGTGGAAGGCCGGCTTCCGGATCAGGGAGATCCCTATCGTGTTCGTCGATCGGACCGAGGGCTCCAGCAAGATGTCCAAGCGCATCGTTCGCGAAGCGGTGTGGATGGTCTGGCGGCTGAGGTGGTGGGGCATCAGAGGGAAGGTGTGATGAAAGCCAACCGGACTTTCTACAAGATGAGCGGCTCGGGCAACGATTTTGTGTTCTTCGACCTGAGAGACGGCACGGTGGACTGGCTGGAGAAGGCAGCCGCGATTCGTGCGTTGTGCGCCAGGGGAACGGGCGTCGGAGCGGATGGGGTGGTATTTCTCGAGTCCAGAACGGATGCCTCGTTCTCGATGAAGTATTACAACAGCGACGGATCGCTTGGCGAGCTATGCGGGAACGCCGCACTTTGTGCCGTGCGCCTCGCGCATGAGACCAGACTCGCAAATGCAGAGCAGGTGTCCATCGAGACTGACGCGGGTGTACTCCACGCCAGGATGGCAGACGGGCTTCCTGAGATCGATCTGGCGCCCGTCACCGAGGTGGTTCCTGAGCTCCTCCAGATCAAACGGATCGACCGGGAGGAACGGCTCGGATTCGCGCGTGCTGGAGTTCCACACGTCACCATTCTCGACGCGGACGCTGCCGCGGCCGACGTGATGGGCCGCGGCTCCAGCATCCGTCGCGACCGGTCGCTGGAGGACGGGGCGAACGTGAATTTCGTCTCGCCGAAGGGCAACGAGTGGCTCATCCGGACATACGAGCGGGGTGTCGAAGGAGAGACTCTGGCGTGCGGGACGGGCGCCGTCGCCAGTGCGATTCTGCTGATCGAATGGGGCAAGGCTCAGTCGCCCGTGAGCCTTAGAACGAAATCAGGAAGGGTCCTTCAGGTCCGGGTCAGCCACGATGCAAAGGGGTGGCACGCATCGCTCCGCGGTTCTGCCGAGATTGTCTTCGAGGGGCAGTTGAGGGGTCTCGACGCGTAGCTGTCGGCTGGTCGAGGGCAAGTGTCACAAGACGCTGTCACTATTAGGCTTAGGCTACTAGCACATCCGGCTAACTATTCTGTTCTCCACATTTCTCCACGGCCGGTGGTTTACATAACATATATTATACGTTATTACATACGAGGCTTAGGACAGCATACTGCAGGCTTTGAGTCGCCCTGCTGTCGCTAGCTCTTGGGTTCCGGAGCGGCGTTCAATTCACCCAGGCGAACCCTCGCCTCGCCCGCAACCGTACCCTTGGAATCTTCGCCCAGCTCAGTCCAGATCGCCTTGGCCTTGGCCTTGTCGCCGCCGCTCAGGTAGGCGTTCGCGGCCAGCGACATATACCGCTGGCGGTCGGAATCGAACCGTGCGACCTTCGCCGCCTTCTCATACTGGGCAGCCGCTTCCGAAAACTTCTTGAGCTGCTCGAGTCCGGACGCCATCACCAGATGCACGGTCGACCCGAACTCCTTCGACCCGCCGATTTCATCTTCTGCGGGCTTCAACTCGTCCAGCCCCTGCTGAATTTTCCCCTGTTCGTACATGATCTGGGCGAGCTCCAGACGGGCCTGCATAGCCGCCCTGGTGCCAGCGTAACGTCCAATCATCTTCTTGAGGTCTGACTCGGCGAGCGGGAGATTGCCTGCGGCGACGGAACGCTGCGCCGTGAAGTACGCCTTTTCGGCACGCTCTCCCTTTAGATCCTGCGACCTGGTGTAGAACCAGCCGCCGACGGCGAGGGCGAATACGACCGCCCCTGCCCAGGCGATTTTCCGGTTGTGAAGCTGGAACCAGTCCATCAGGGATTCTGTCGTGTCGGTTGTCGAGAACGGTGAGGTCATGATCGGTTTTTGTTTTGGTTGGTGATGCCCCCGGGGTGACTCGAACACCCGGCCAACGGTTTAGGAAACCGCTGCTCTATCCACCTGAGCTACGGGGGCAACGTTGATTTATAAGGACTTACAGATCTGCAAACTCTGAGATTTCCGATTTCTTTGCCGTTACTTTGCCGTTGAAGCGCTGGGCGACTGCCCGAGACCTGTCGGCACTGTCAATGATGTTGTAGCGGTCAAACATATCCCGAGTCTTCCAGCCACACAATTTCATGATCTCACCTTCCGAGACTCCAGCCCGTCTAAAGTCACGCGCAGCGGTCCGTCTAAGATCGTGAACCAGCCGCCCGTCGACGCTGGCCGCCTTGCATGCCTTTGCCCAGGCTTTCCTGAAATCGCCGATCGCCGCACCATGCCGGTGGAAGACGCACAGCCCGTTGCGCTCCTTGAATCGCTCCAGCAGTAGCGACGAAAGTTCTGGAGCCTCAGCAAATGGAAATTCCCGATCATCCCCGCCTTTCGTGTCGGCGGACCCAATCCGAATAGAAGCATTCGGTCCCGGCACTGGCTCTTCATGGACACCAGGGTAGCGCGGATCGTCCCAATCAACCTGCGCCCACAGTAACCCGATTCCCTCACCACGCCGCCATCCCGTGAAGTAGAGAAACCTAACGAGGGAGGCGATTTCTGACGGGAGATTCATGACCACAAGGGCAAAGTCCGCCGGCTCAAAAAAACCGGACCGCTTATCACCTTCCGGCAATTGCTTGAACACCGGCTTTGCGGCCAGCATGTCCAGCTCGACCGCGACGCCGAAAGCCGCTGATAAGATTCCGGTCTCGTACCGAATGGTGTTTGGCGCAGCGCCAGCGTCGAGTCTCGCGTCCTGATATGCGGCGAACCCTGAACGCGTAATTGAAACAGCCTTGCAGTCCGCGCCGAAATGCTCTTCCAAGTGCGTGAATGCCTGCTCTGCCCGACGCCATGAGGCGTTGCGTTCACGGGCGTAGTGGCGCTCAAGGCCACTCTTCAGTTCTGCCAGCGTCACGCGATCCGGTCTCCCGGTCAGCGTTCCATCCTTCCGCTTTCCGATCCGCTGTCTCAGCAGCTCCATCGCATCCCGCTTGGATGTGACGCCGCTCGACTCACGGTATCGCGTGCCGTGCAGCCCGTAATCGAGCCACCACACTTGCGATTCTTTCCCGTCGACTTTCGGACGGAACACCCTGCCCTGACCTCTCATTTTTTCCTCCGTTTTGTGGGAGACGGTTAGATGCGAGACTTCGCTTTTCTCGGCGGATCAACTTCGTCGAGCCAGTGTCGTAGAAGGCGATCGAAGTCGTCCTCGGCCAATTCGGAAACAACCTCAACGCTCATGAGCTGCTCGACGTTCGAGGAGATAACCGTGAAGCGAGTGACTCCTTGGAACGTGGTTCCCTGGACGTAGACCCCGCGAGGTAGTTGCGGAGTGTGTTCCTTTGCCTCCGTGAAACCAGTGTGGTTTGCAGGAAGGGTCTTACCAGTGCCAACGACTAGGCTCAACTGTGGTCGTTTCTGAACGCGTGACCTGTTCTGACATCTCATAGCTTCCTCCCTGAAGGAACGTGGAACACATCGCCAAGTCTGATCAAGCCCTGCGCCTTCTTGCCACGCTTGCGGCTAAGGTCCGGTCCCTTGCTCGGCTTCGGGACCGTTGCGAGCAATGCGCTGAATACTCCGAGGTAGTAGGCCTCCGGCGCATCCTTCGGGTGAACGCCAAAGGGTTTCAGCGGAGCGACGACATGCTGCCATAGCTGCTCAGCAACACGGAGTTGATCCTCTTCATCCGGCACGACGGGCGAGCTCCTGATGAAGCGACCCCACAACTCATTAAACGCTTGCAAGCCAGTACGGAATGTCGCCAGCGGCGGAGCAATCTGAGCCAGCCGCTTCACTGTCGCATCAGGGCCAAGAAAACCAACCACCTTGGACGGAGCCGTGGCGTTGAGCGTGGTCACCACTTCGACGGCGTCGGTCATTCGTCCTTTTCCATCACGCAGCCATTCCTCGCGAACACCGAGCACGGAAGCGGCAGCCTCGACGAACACGCCTGTTGGCTGACGCATGCCGAGCCTGTAGTTCATGATCGCTCTGTAGGAGTGGGGCACCCCCTCTCTGCTCTTATTGACCATCGCGTAGAGGTGCCGCCTTTCCTCTTGCGTAGCGCCGTTTTTCTGAGCCAGGCGCTCCCCGGACCTACGTAAGTCCTTATCAACCTTCGCCAGCTCAGCGGCGAAGTCTCGGAACGTCATCCCGCGCTGCTTAATCGTCTCCGCGAGCCTGCTCCCAAATCCGTTGTCGTTCACATGCCTCCTGTTGGTGTGCATCCTGAGTGTACCGGGTCTGTGCACGGAAGTCAAATAGGCCTATCCTTGCGGACATGAACAACGACAACGGTTGCAGACGGCTTCTCACAAGCGCGGACATCGCTTCCCTGCTCGGCTGCTCGGATAGGACCGTGCGTCGCCTTGCAAACGAGGGAGTGTTGCCCTGTCTGCGTCTGAAGCGCGAATTGAGGTTTGAGCCCTCCGCAATCGACGCACTACGCCAGCCAAAAATGTCGGAAACACGACGGGCACAGGAGCCCCAGCATGAACCATC
>JBDTRZ010000043.1:0-25263 GCA_039931395.1 Gemmatimonadales bacterium | reverse complement strand
CCCGCTGCCCGCTGCCCGCTGCCCGCTGCCCGCTGCCCGCTGCCCGCTGCCCGCTGCCCGCTACCCGCTACCCGCTACCCGCTACCGCTACCCGCTGCCCGCTCAGACCATCAACAGAAGGGGATTCTCAAAGAACAGCTTCACCGCCTGCAGGAACTTCGCGCCCGTCGCGCCGTCAATCACACGGTGGTCGCAGCTCATCGTCACTCGCATGCGCTGGCGCACCACGATCTCACCGTCGATCACCACTGGCTTCGCCTCGACGCCCCCGATTGCGAGAATCCCCGCCTCAGGCGGATTGATGATCGCTGTGAACTGGTCGATGCCGAACATCCCGAGGTTGGAGACGGAGAATGTCGACCCGGTGTACTGCTCCGGGGTCAGTTTCCTCTGGCGCGCCAGGCCGGCAAGCTGCTTCGCTTCCGCCGAGATCTGACCGATTGACTTGCGATCGGCGTCGAAGATGACCGGTGTGATGAGTCCCGCATCGGTGGCCACAGCCATCGCCACGTGCACGCGATTGAAATGACGGATGTGATCGCCCATCCAGTGCGCGTTCACTTCCGGGTGATCGGAGAGCGCGTTGGCGACGGCCTTTATCACGATGTCGTTGAAGCTGATCTTGTAGTCGTCCCCCAGCTCCTTCAGATCGTTCCGGATCGAAGCCGCTTTCTCCGCGTCGAATTCCGCGGTGAGATAGAAAGTCGGTATCGGTCCGATGGATTCCGACAGACGACGCGCGATCGTCTTTCGAATCTGCGAGAGCGGAATGTCCTGGTAGTCGCCTTCGCGCGAGATCAGCCGCTTCGGCGCTTCCTTCGCTGGTGCTGCCGCTGGCGCTGCGCCTCGAGCGGGCGCCGCCGGTGCTGCCTCGATGTCCTTCTTGATGATGCGGCCACCGGGCCCCGATCCGCGCACCTGTGACAGCTCTATTCCGCGCTCCGATGCAAGGCGTCGTGCGAGTGGGGAAGAGCGGGGGCGTCGTCCATCACCAGCCGGCGCAGGAGCAGCGGCGGTTTGTGGCGCTGTGGCGGCACTCGGCGGAGGCGGAGGCGACGCAGCAGGCGCGGCAGGCGCAGCAGGCGCAGCGGCTTTCTCTTCGGGAGGTGTCGAAGCCTCACCCTGTGACTCAGAAGGAGTCTGCGGCACAGGCGTGGCGCCCGAGGATTCCGATGTCGCTGCCACTGCGGCACCGGCCGTTGCCGGGGCTGCGGCCTTGGCGCCGTCACCACCGGCACCGGCAATGAGCGCGTCGATGTTTTCGTCGGCCGGCGCTATGACAGCGAGCAGGGTCCCGACGGGTGATGCATCTCCTTCGTTGCCCAGACGCTTTCTAAGGATTCCGTCTCCACGGGCAACCAGCTCCATCACCGCCTTGTCGGTCTCGACCTCGGCGAGGACGTCGCCGGTTTTCACAGGGTCGCCTTCGTTCTTCAGCCATTTGACGAGCCGCCCTTCCTCCATCGTCGGAGAGAGCGCTTCCATCACGACCTTGGTCGCCATGATCAATCAGTCGAGGTACAGGACTTTCTTGACAGCCGCGATCGCCTTGGTGGCGTCGGGTTTTGCCGCTCTCTCGAGATTCTTTGCGTAAGGCATGGGCACGTCGGCCTGGTGCACGCGCAGCACTGGCGCATCGAGATCGTCGAAACACTCACGCTGAATGAAATCCACGGCCTGCGATCCCATCCCGCATGTCTCCCAGCCCTCTTCCAGTACGACGGCTCGATTCGTCTTCGAGACCGAAGCAGCAATGGCATCGACGTCCATCGGCCGGACTGTGCGAAGGTCGACGATCTCGATCGAGATGTTTTCCTTTGCCAGGGCATCGGCGACCTGGATCGCGACAAGAACCATCTTGCCGTGCGCGATGATCGAGCAGTCGGTCCCCTGTCGCTTGACGTCGGCCTTGCCGATCGGAATCGTGTAGTCACCATCGGGCACTTCGCCCTTGGTGTTGTACAGCATCTCGCCCTCGAGAAACACGACGGGGTTGTCGTCGCGGATCGCAGATTTGAGCAGCCCCTTGGCATCCGCGGGCGTGCCCGGGGTGATGACCTTCAGCCCGGGGATGTGAGCTAGCCAGCTCTCCCATGCCTGCGAATGCTGCGCGGAAAGCTGGAGCGCCGATCCGTTCGGCCCGCGAAAGACCATGGGCATCGGGAACTGCCCGCCCGACATGTACAGCATCTTCGCCGCGGCGTTGACGACCTGGTCGAGCGCGAGCAGAGCGAAGTTCCACGTCATGAATTCGATGATGGGACGAAGTCCGACCATCGCCGAGCCGACGCCGACTCCCGCAAACCCGAGCTCGGTGATCGGCGTGTCGACGATCCGCATCGGGCCGAACTCATCGAGCAGTCCCTTCGAGACCTTGTACGCGCCGTTGTACTGAGCGACTTCCTCTCCCATCAGGAAGACGCGGTCATCGCGGGTCAGCTCTTCGCGCAGCGCCTGATTCAAGGCGTCTCTGTATGTGATGACAGCCATGCTCAGCTCGTCGTGTCGACGAGAACGTCGGTGTAGAGGTTCTCCAGCGGTGGCTCCGGGCTCGCGTCGGCAAAATCCCAGGCGTCCTGGCAGATCGCTTTCTGCTCTTCGTCGAGCTTGGCGAACTCACCGTCGGAAAGCTGCCCTGCGGACCGCATCCGATCGTGGAGGATGAGTATGGGGTCGCGCTTCATGCTCTCCTCGAGCTCTTCCTTGGAGCGATAGGTGCCGCTCGCCGCGTCGGACATCGAGTGTCCCATGAAGCGGAAAGTGCGCATCTCGATCAGCATCGGCCTGCCGTCGTTGCGCGCTCTCTCGATGGCGCGCCCCATCACCTCGCGCACGGCGAATACATCCTGCGCGTCGACAGACTCGCCGTCCATTCTGTAGGCGGCGGCGCGCGCCTTCACGTCTTCGTTGGCTGTCGCACGTGAAATCGCCGTACCCATTCCGTACCGGTTGTTCTCGATGACGAAGACGGCCGGCAGATCCCACAACGAGGCCATGTTGAGCGCCTCGTGGAACGCGCCGATGTTCACCGCAGCCTCGCCGAAGAAGCAGACGCACACCTGGTCGCCCTTGCGATACTTGATCGCCCACGCAACGCCCGCGGCGAGCGGAATGTGTCCGCCGACGATGCCGTGTCCGCCGAGGAATCCGAGGCTCTTGTCGAACAGGTGCATCGACCCGCCTTTGCCCTTGGAGCAACCATCCACGCGCCCGAAGAGCTCCGCCATCACCGTGCGCGGCGTCAATCCCCGCGCGAGCGCCTGTCCGTGGTCGCGGTATGAAGTGACGATGTAGTCGTCAGGCCGAAGCACTGACATCGTCCCGGCGGAGATTGCTTCCTGTCCGATGTAGAGATGGCAGAATCCTCCGATCTTGCCGAGCGCGTACGCTTCCGCGGAGCGCTCCTCGAACCTGCGCTGAAGAAGCATCGAGCGCAGGAGCTCCTTGCGGAGGGCGACGTCATCGGCGGCAGCGGGCGCCTCACCGTTCGTCTTCGGCATACCCTTCTTCGGTTTGCGAGTCTGCTCACGGCCCAGTGTGTCGGTCATACGCCCGCGGCCTGAACCTGTTCCCATGCGTGATAGCTCGAGCGCACGAGCGGCCCCGACTCGACATGACGGAAACCCATCTCCATCCCCACCTCGTAGAGATGGCGAAATTCGGCCGGCGTGTAGTAGCGGTCGAGAGCGATGTGATCGTCCGACGGGCGGAGGTACTGTCCGAGTGTGAGGATGTCCACATCGACCGCGCGCAGGTCGTGCATCACCGCCACGACCTCCTCCATCGTCTCGCCCATGCCGAGAATCATTCCTGTTTTCGTCGGAATGTCTGGTGCGATGCGCTTGGCGATGCGGAAGATCTCCATCACGCGCGGATAACGTCCCCCGGGGCGGGCCTTCTTGTAGAGCCGCGGCACCGTCTCGGTGTTGTGGTTGTAGATCTCCGGCTCGGATTCGAGCACAGTGCGGATGCTTGCTTCATTGCCCTGAAAGTCGGGAACGAGAACTTCCACCGAGCAACCCGGTACGCGCTCGTGTATCTGCCGAATGGTCTCGGCGAAAACCCAGGCGCCGAAGTCAGGGAGATCGTCACGATCGACGGAAGTGATGACAGCGTGTTGAAGCTGCATCTGTGCGATGGCTTCCGCGACGCGGGCAGGCTCGGAGATGTCGTACTTTGGCGGACGGCCGTGCGCGACCGCGCAGTAGGCACAGTTCCGCGTGCAGACATCGCCCAGAATCATGAATGTCGCCGTGCCGTGCTCCCAGCACTCGCCGACGTTCGGACAGTGGGCCTCCTCGCAGACTGAGTGGAGATCCAGCTCGCGCATCATCTGCTTGAGACGCAAATAGTTGGGCCCGCCGGGAGCCTTCACCTTGAGCCACGATGGCTTGCGCTCGGGAAGGGGCTCGGCGCGATGGCGACCCATGATCTGGTATAGCGCTTCGCTCATGTGTCCGGGGGAATCTATGCTAAAAGCGACCTGGTCGGAATTGAGATAGATCGTGGGAAACGGGCTTTCCGCTCACAAGTGCGGCGACCGTTTCTCCCGTGAGCGGGGCGAGAAGAATGCCGTTCCTCGCGTGGCCACACGCATAGATGATTGCTGGAACGTCGGGGTCGTGTCCGATGACCGGCAGCATGTCCGGCGTCACTGGCCGCAGGCCCGCCCACGAGTCCGTCACCTCCGTGACTGCCAATGCCGGAGCGATCTCTTCCGCGGCGGAACGCACTTTTTCGACTCCTTCCGGCGTCGTGTCAGAGTCGAAGCCGACGTTTTCCATCGTGCTGCCCGCGATTATCGCCCCCGATGTCCGAGGTACCAGGTAGCCTCCTGGCCCGTAGGTCACATGGCGCAGCGGGGTCGAACGGTACGAGACGAGCTGTCCGCGGGACGGCTGAACGGCGGCGAGACCGGGCGCACCGCCGATGCTCGCCCCCCAGGCACCTGGTGCCAGCACGACATTCTCTCCTTCGAGCGACTCTCCGGAGGCCAGGCGCACAGCGATCCCCCTCGCGCCCGGTTCCACAAGCTCGGCTTCTCCCTCCAGCGATGAGATCAGGTCGGTCATCTCGACGAGTGTCGTCAGAGCGGCGATCAGGGCGACGTTATCGACCGCACCGTCGTCGGGGTTGTGAACCGCGCCGATTGCGTGCCCAAGCGCCGGCTCGAGCTCGGAAAGCTCGCGGCGATTGAGCCACCGGCTCTCAGGCGGGGCTGTCTTCTGCAGCCCCCGTACGCCTTTTTCGGTGAGCGCCACCTGGAGAATGCCGAGGCGGTTGAGCGAGACGCGAATGCCGGTGGAATCGGCGAGCGACTCGATGAATTCGGGATAGAAGTCACGTGCCGCGATGGCAAAACGGTGGGCCGGGCCACTCGCCTGCTCGACAGAGGGTGCGAGCATTCCCGCTGCCGCGGGCGACGCTTCACCGCGGTGCCGGTGCCCCACGAGGGTAACTCTCCTACCGGTTCGCGCGACGGCGGTTGCGCAGCAAAGTCCAACCAACCCGCGACCTACCACCACCGTGTCGGCACCGCGGCTCACGTCTGAAACCCCGACGCAGGACTCAGCGTAATGAACCCATCCACTGGACCGGAGAAAGCTTCCATGCTTCGCACGATACTGATGACTGGCTTGATGGTGATGCTCGGCATCTTTGCGCTCGGCTTCGTCTTCAAGATTTTCGGCGGCCTCATCGGCTTGACCTTCCTGCTTCTCGGGTTCGCGATAAAGGCGCTCATCGTGGGCGGAGTCGCGTACCTCGTCATCCGCATCGTGAGCCCTGATACCGCGCGCCGGCTCCGGGAACGCTGGTCGGGCACAAGCATCGATCGGTACTAGTCCGCAGTCAGAGTCCGCAATACGTCCGCAGTCCCCAGCTAGTCCCGGTCTGCGCCCATCCGCTCCAGACGCTCAACGATTGCCCAGCCAAGCAGAGGCACCATGATCTCATGGTGCCCTGTTATTTCGTACCCCTTGCCGCCTGCACTGGTGGGCCGAATCACCACGTTCATGCGCGGACGGTAGTGCCGCTGCATGTCCAGGTCGCAGGTCGTGAAGTTGAACGGGCGCCGCTCGTTCAGGTTGCGGGCGATCGTGAGCGCCTTGAGAAAAACCTCCGGCATTATCACCGCGCTTCCGAGGTTCATCGCCACGCCGCCTTCGTGAAGACCGGGCAGTGAAGCGGCGAGCCGCCTGAAGTCACGATGGCTGGTGTCGCCGATCGCCGCGCCGTCAGCCGCGGGATGCTGATGGATTATTTCGGCGCCTAGTGCCGCATGCACCGTGCAGGGGATTCCGAGGCGATGCGAGGCGAGCAGCAGCGACATCTCCGGGTGCGCGAGATCCTTTTCCTCGAGAAGCGCGCGCGACAGGCACTCTCCCATTCCCCAGCCGTTCTGCATGCCAACGGTGAATGCGCGATTCATTCCGAGCCCCGTTTCCTCAGCCATGCCGAATGTGCCGTCGAGGAGTCCACGTGCGACGTCTTCGGATGTCGCTCCGAATCGCGCGATCTCGTAGTCGTGGATTGCGCCCGAGCCATTCATCGCGACGTGAGTGATCACGCCGCGCTGCATGAGATCGATTATCACCGGCGCGACGCCCGTCTTGACGATGTGCCCGCCGAGCATCACCACCACCGCGCGACCCAGCTCATGCGCGCGCACGACGGCGTCGACGACCGAGATGAAATCGGCCGCGACCAGTACCTCCGGCAGCGCGCGAAGAAATCCCGCGAACGATCTGTCCTCGCCGGGCGGAGAAGCAAACTCCTCCGTGCGCACCTTGTTCGGACGGCGCTCGATCGGGACTGTGCGCACGCGTGCCAGGTCGGCTTCGGGGGTGCCCGCAGACACCGGAGCCGCGGTGCGCTGGTCCGGAGTTAGTTTCGGGTCCTGGTCGTGGGGGTGTACGATTTCAGGTAGAGATTGAGGGATCCGAACGACAGCTTCGACTTGAGTTGCAGAAGCATGCGCGACGAATCGTCCGAGAGCCAGACCTCCGCCTGTCCCTTCTCGGAGAATATTCCTCTCGTCTTGATTATCGGCTGAACGACGATGGCGTCGAACGTTCCCGCCGGAACCGTCACGCGCTCCTTGCGCAGAACGCGAAGCTTGACCGGATTGCGGTCGGGAATGAAATAGCGGTGGAAGTCGTAGCTCTGGCCGACGACCAGCGGGATGGTTCTGACGAAGTAGAGAAACGCGCCTTCGTCGAGTGGATCGTCGACGGTTTTCCTGACGGTGGTTTTCTGCTTCGTGCGCTCGGTGTACGTGCCGCGCTCGGAATTGATCTCGAAATTCTGGGCTCGCTCCCGAGTCCCTTCCTCGATCTGCCTGTTGAAGAGAACGGAGTTGAGCGTCCGCGTGTCTATCCAGCTTTCGTAGACGTCGTTCACCCTGTAGAAGAACGTGCCGCCCTGTACGTTGAAGCTCGTGTGCCACGCATCGCGGCCACGCACGGATTCGATGCCCACGACCTCCAGCGACCCGTTTCCAACGCGGATGCCGCCGAAGCGCACCTCGAATGTCGACCTCTCGCCGGGTCCGAAAGGCACGACGGTCCCATCCGCCGAGACTGCCGCGACTGAAGCCTGCCGCAGCGGAGCCATTCCGGCGCTGAAGGTTTCCGGTGTCCCATAGCCCGTTGTGACAAGGGCGAGTCCAACAACAACCGCTCTCGTATTCGCCATGATCATGACGTCGCCTGCTCCTTCTGTCCGGGACTTCGTCCGGCCGACGCTGTCGAATCCGCCGCGGGACCCGGCGAGGGAAGGGAAAGCCGGGCACCACTCACGCTTCGGCCGAAGTGGTATAACGACATCGCGTCCGCAAAGGGCCGGATGCGACTCTCACGCACACGCACGTCATACCTGGGGTCGACCTTCACGCGCTCCGCGCGACGGGCGAGTGGCATCGCCGACATGAGGAGCGAAAGATTCGCCGCCCATCCTTCCCCTTTGACGAGCTGCTTGTCGGGTGCGGACTTGAGCAGATCGCGGATGAGCGAGATGCGAAAGAGCCGATACGAGGCGAACGGATCGGTGATGCCCGTGATGTTCATCGAAAAGCGAAGAGCCCAGGGGGCCAGCCTGCGCAGGCGCGCCACTTCGCGCGGCTCCTTCGTAGTAGCCGCCCTCTCACCGATGACGATGTCCGCGCCGCCTTCGAAGCGCTTCACGAGTTCCGGCAGCTGCTCGGGCTGATCGGTGAAATCTGCCTGCATGACCACCATCGCGTCGCGTCTCGGATAGCGTGTGCGGCGCGAGGCTTCGCGGGCGAGAGACTCGAGAGCGTGCGTGTACCCCTTTCTTGTCTCGCCGCGCAGAACCGTCAGCGGCGTTACGTCGGCATAGGGCGCGAGTGTCTCGGCCGTGCCATCGGTGCTTCCGTCATCGTAAACGAGAATCTCGTATTCGCGCGAATAGCCCTGGAACACCTTTCGGATGCGCCAGAGCAGAACCCCGATGGTGGGGCCTTCGTTGAATGCCGGAATGCAGATGTAGAGCAAGGTGCCTTCGGTCTTCGGTGCGAGGGTCGTCCAAGATAGACGACCATTCGAGAAACACGCTACCCTGAGAGTACGCGCTCATACACCGCTTCAGTCCCTTTGGTCATTTCCGCCGCGTCGAAGGCCTTCGCCCGGAGGCGTGCGCCCTCGCCGAGGAGCGCGCGGAGCGAGGAATCCGCGATGAGGCTCGCGGCGGCGGCTGCGAAGGCGGTGCTGTCGCCCGGAGGAACCAGCAGCCCGCTCGTGCCGTGCTCTATCACTTCAGGGAGGCCACCCACCCCAAACGCCACGGGGGGAACGCCAAGGGACATCGCATCGATTACCGAGGTGCCGAGGCCTTCCGCGCGCGAGGGATGCCAAAGGACGTCGAGGCCCGCGATCGCCGGCTCGATGTCGGTGACGAATCCGGCGCTGTGAACGACCACGCCTCCGGCATCGACGACCGAGCTTGCGTCCCCGCCGAGGAGCACCAGCCTCGCCTTCTCCCGGATGGCAGGAGGAAGCGCACCGCCGATCGATGTGAGCTGGTCGAGACCCTTCTCCGCAGTCATCGCCCCGGCAACGCCACACACAACCGAATCCGCCGGCCATCCGAGCTCCTTTCGCCAGTCACGCGGGTTAGCGGGAACAGTCGGGAGAAGAATTCCGGAATGCACCACATCGATCCGCTCCGCGTCGATTCCGGCGTCCACCATCGCTCTCCGCACGGCGCTCGAGATGGCGATGAACCTCGTCACTCGCTCGCCATACTTGACGCGTATCGACCGCGGCGGAAAAGGAACGCGGCGCGTGACGATCAAGGGGATGTCACGCCGTCCCACAAGCGCGATGAGTGCGAGCGCATGCGATCTCGCATCGTGCGCGTGCACCATGTCGACGTTCCACGTTTTCATCCGCGCGCGAATGCGCCGGGCCGCGCGCAGGTCCCAGTCGGCTGTCATCGAGATCGAAGCGACCGCGAGGCCAGCACCGCGCGCACGCTCGACCAGAGGAGAATGTCGAGCCCCGATGAGAAAAGGCTCGTGCCCGCGGTCCCGCAGGCCGAGCACGAGAAGGAGAACCTGCCTCTGTCCGCCGCGCCAGCTCTTTCCGGAATCGAGGTGAAGGACCCTCAGCCGCTTCACCCCTCGGCCAGTCGGTCAGCGAATGCCTTGAAGAGTCCCCTGTCCCATGGCTCGGGCGAATCGTTCATCTCTTCCGGATGCCACTGCACGGCCATCACCCACCAGTCACCGGACTCGGATTCCAACCCTTCGATTATTCCGTCGGGCGCTCGGGCGGTCACACGAAGGCCAGGAGCGACGTCGGCCACGCTCTGATGATGAAACGAGTTCACGCTGATGTTGGTCGACCCGATCGCGCCGGCGATGAGAGAGCCCGCATCTATCGCCACGTCGTGCACGCGCGATGACCGGTCGTCCTTCGGATTGTGCTCGAGAGCGCCGGAGACTGCCGACGGTATGTCCTGAACCAGCGTTCCACCGAGCGCGACGTTGAGCACCTGCGGGCCGCGACAGATTGCAAGTACGGGTTTCCGCATCTCTCTCGCAGCGCGAATGAGCGCGATCTCCATCCTGTCCCGGGCCGGATTGGATGTCCCGCACATGGAGGACCGGGGTTGTCCGTACAGCGACGGCTCTACATCTTCGCCTCCGGTCAGGACGAGGCCATCGACGCGCTCGAGAATCGCGCGAGCGGAATCGGTGTTGGCGAGCGGGGGTACCACGACTGGTACGAGCCCTGCACTCTCGAGTGCGGCGACGTAGGCGCTGTTCAATCTGACCCGGTGTGCGCCACCGAGCTGAGTGTCGGAGGTCGCCGACACCGCGACGGTCAGCGCGGTTCGGAGAGAGGCCAGGGAATCGGTATCGGACAAGACCTGGGTAGATGCGGATGACAAGTTGAGATCTCTGGCTTTTGGAATTCTGATTGTGCTGGCGGCGCTCGCGTCACCCGCCACCCTTCCAGCTCAAAGTGTGGAAGGGGGGCCCGTGCCGTGCAAGGGCCAGATCATCAGCCGTATAGAGGTTACCGCCCGTCCGCCCTTCGAGCTGAAGGGATCCGGTCTGCAGAGGCGAGTCGCCCGGCAGGTGACCGAGCTTCACGCCACAACGAATCCGGACGTGGTGACGAGATTCCTGGCGCTCAAGCCGGGGATGCCATGCACCGAGTTGCGGCGCCTCGAGTCAGAACGCATTCTGCGCGCGCAGCCGTATCTCGCCGACGCCACCATCAGCGCATTGCCCGATGATGCGGGAGGCGCCTACCTGTCAGTGGTGACTGTGGACGAAATCTCCCTCGTCCTCGGCGGCGGCGGGTCCGGTGCGGTGCCATATCTGCGAAGCTTCAGAATCGGAGAGGGGAACCTGATGGGGGAAGCCACGTCGGTGGTCGCGTCGTGGCGCTACAGCGAGAACTTCCGGGACAACTATTCCGCTCAGGTCATCGACTACCAGTTTCTCGGCAGGCCTTATCATTTTATGCTCGAGGGAGCGCGAAACGAGCTCGGCGGGATCTGGGGAATCGAGCTGAGCCATCCATTCCTGACGGACCTGCAGCGCATTTCGTGGCGGACCACTGCTGGATCGCGGGAAGATTACCGCTACTTCAAGCGTCCGGACATTCCTTCACTCGCCGTGCTGCTTCAGAGGTCATACGCCGACGTCGGAGGTGTGTTTCGCATCGGCCCGCCGGGCAGGCTCGCTCTCGTCGGCGGATCGCTGTCGTACGAGGATGAGATGCCGGAGCCGTTCCCGACCTTGATCGGACCTGGTACCACCGAGCGGGACACTACACTGGTGCTGCAGCACCGCTATGGTCGCCGCAGAGTCACGAGAATCAACGCACTCACGGGATTGCGCGACGTGCGGTACCTGCGCGTCACAGGCTTCGAGTCTCTCGATGGAGCGCAGGACGTGCGGCGCGGATTCGAGCTCGCGACGGTGCTCGGGCGAGGGATGCAGGTCCTCGGCGGCACAGAGACGGATATCTTCGCCTCGGCCAACCTTTACGCGGGAATGGGAAGCCCGCTCTCATTTGTCGCTGCGGAAGGTACCCTCGAAGGGCGCCGCGAGGACGAGACGCGACGGTGGGATGGGGTGCTCGGCAGCGCACGCATCGCAGGGTATTTCAAGCCGGTGCCGCGACACACAATCCTCACGAGCCTCGAGCTGAGTGGTGGATGGAAACAACGAATACCGTTCCAGCTCACGCTTGCAGACCGCGACGGAGGACCACGCGGCTATCGCAACTCGTGGCTGGCTGGAGGAAAGCGAGCCGTTCTCCGGATCGAGGACCGGATCTTCACCGGGCACGTGAAGCAGTTCGCTTCGGTGGGCGTTGCGCCCTTCATGGATTTTGCGAAACTGTGGGCGGGTGATGTTCCGTTCGGCGTGAACAGCGGCATCAACCCGTCGATCGGAGTCTCACTGCTCGCGTCCGTCCCGCCGCGCTCTCAGCGGATGTGGAGATTCGACATCATGGTCCCGCTGAATCGCGGCAACGGGGCGAAGCTCTTCAAGGTCCGTCTGTTCAATCGCGATTTCACGTCGGTCTTCTGGAGAGAGCCCGGCGACGTCAATCGCAACCGGGAGCGGTCCATTCCGACCAGCGTGTTCAACTGGCCCTGAGCCGGGCCTGAATCCTCAGTGTGCGGCTGCCGAGCTGTCCCGCATCATCCGCTTTATCGGAATCGAAAGCAGCGCCAGGACAGCTGCCGCGATGAACAGAGAGATTGCGGTCCGCTGGAACAGCGCCGGCATCTCCTTGAGATTCTCCGGATCGACGTGCCCGCCGACGATGCCGGCGATGAGGTTGCCGAGCGCAGCCGCCATGAACCAAACGCCCATCATCTGCCCCACGAACCGGCGCGGTGCAAGCTTCGTCATCGAGCTCAAGCCGACCGGACTCAGGGATAGCTCGCCAATCGTCTGCAGGAAATAGCTGAAAACGAGCCACAGCATCGACACTCGCATTGCAGTGCCGGTCGAGATCACGCGATTCGCAGCGAACACCATCACGACAAATGCGAGGCCTGCGAAGAAAAGTCCGAACGCGAATTTGGCCGGACTCGATGGATCCTTGTGTCTGCGCCCGAGCGCCACCCAGATGCCCGCGAACACCGGCGCGAGGATGATGACGAACAGAGAGTTGGCCGCCTGCAGCCACAGCGTCGGAACTTCCCAACCGAACAGCATCCGGTCCGTGAAGTCACGCGCGAACAGATTGAGTGATGTGGGCGCCTGCTCGAAGGCTGACCAGAAGATGGTCGCGAACACGAACAGCACGACGATCACCCCAACACGCTTCTTCTCGTCGCCGCTGAGCCCGGCGAAGAGGAACAGGTAGATGAAATAGAGCACGGCCATCGCGAGCATCACGTTTCGCATGTTCTTCGCGATCGATACGGGATTGATCGTGAAGACGCCAAGCATCGCCATCGTGACCACGACGGCGATCAGACCGAGGCCGATCATCGCGTACTTTTTCACTCGGTTCTGTTCCTCCACCGGAGATGAAGGCGTCGCACCGATGGGACCGAGTGTGTCATGCGCACGCAGGCGGAACGTGATGAGGCCGACGAGCATGCCCACTCCAGCGGCGCCGAAACCCCAGTGCCAGCCCACACGCTCGCCCAGATAGCCGGTGATGAGCGGGGCTATGAGAGCGCCGACGTTGATCCCCATGTAGAAGATCGAGAAGCCGGCGTCGCGCCTCGACCCGCCTTCAGGATACAGATCGCCCACGATCGCGGAGATGTTCGGCTTGAGAAGGCCGGTTCCGATCACGATCAGAATGAGACCGAGGAAGAACGCTCTGTGCGCGAAGACGGTGGACAAGGCGATGGACAAATGGCCCAGCGCGATGAACACGCCACCGTACCAGATCGAGCGCCGGAGGCCCAGCCATCTATCGGCTATCCATCCGCCAGGAAGTGAAGCGAGATACACGCATGCGGCGTAGATGCCGACGATCGAGGAGGCAGCCTCTCGCTCGAATCCGAAGCCCCCGTCGATGAGGGCTGCCGTCATGAACAGAACGAGGAGAGGTCTTATTCCGTAGTACGAGAACCGCTCCCACATCTCGGTGAAAAAGAGTGTGGACAGCCCGCGCGGATGTCCGAAGAAACCGCGGTCCTGTGTCCACTTTTCGAGGCCCGTCGGCGGCTCGTCCGTTGTCACCGCGCCGGCCTGTGGCTGCTCGAACACCGATTTGTCCCTGTTTGTCATTGGGCGCCCTGTGGTGTAGCGGTTGATTGCCTGGAGGTCTGCTCCACAACTGGAAAGTATTTCTCGGGGGGATTCACGCCACCCGCCGCCATCTGTTCTTGCCACGTTATGACAGTTGGCGGCTGCTTGATACACGCGGCGAAGTGTCCTGGTGCCTTCTCTTCGAGCGGAGGATCGATCTCCGCACAGGCCGCGTCCCTCGCCGGATGATGGCACCGCGGATGAAACACGCATCCCGTCGGCGGGTTCGCCGGGGAAGGTACATCGCCCTCCAGAAGGATTCGCTGTTTCTCGAGGGTCGGATCGGCGACAGGCACCGCGGACAGCAGTGCCTGCGTGTACGGCATAGTGGGCTCACGATAGAGATCCTCGGCCTTCGCCAGCTCCACGATCTTGCCGAGGTACATCACCGCGACCCTGTCCGACATGTGCTTCACGACCGACAGGTCGTGCGCGATGAACAGGTAAGTTAGCCCGCGCTCCTTCTGCAGATCGCGCAACAGGTTGATCACCTGCGCCTGCACAGAGACGTCGAGCGCCGACACCGGCTCGTCGCAGACGATGAAGCGCGGCTCCACCGCCAGGGCGCGCGCGATCCCGATCCTCTGGCGCTGGCCTCCCGAGAACTCGTGAGGATACCGGGTAGCGTACTCGGCGCGGAGTCCCACTTCTTCCAGCAGCCGGCGCACGCGCGCGTCGGCTTCGGCTCCTTCAGCTATGCGGTGTATGCGAATGCCTTCGCGGATCGCCGCACCCACGGTCATGCGCGGGTTGAGTGACGAGACGGGATCCTGAAAGATGATCTGCATCTCTCGTCTCAAGGCACGCATCTCGGCGGGATTCATCGACAGGACGTCGCGCCCCGCGAACTTCACCTCTCCCGAAGTCGGCTCGATGAGGCGTAGAATCGCGCGACCAGTTGTGGTCTTGCCGCAGCCTGACTCACCGACGAGCGACAGAGTCTCGCCGGGCGCAATCTCGAACGAAACGTCGTGCACCGCGCGCACTTCGCCCACCTTTCGCGCGAAAACTCCCTTCGTTATGGGAAAGATCTTGCGCAGGTTTCTCACCGAAAGGAGTGACTCTGTCAAAGTGCAGCTCCCACCTGTTCGACGAGTGGAAGGTGCGGATGCGCCCGGCGCTCCGGCTCGACCGCGAGATGGCACCGCGACGTATGTCCCTCGGCTATTCGATAGAGAGGCGGATGCTCGATCTCGCAGCGCTCCCATGCATAGGGGCAGCGGTCGCGGAACCGGCATCCGGAAGGCCAGGCGGTTGGGGGTGGCACCGTTCCCGGAATGACATTGAGCCGCTCACGCGAATCCGTTATCTGCGGCATCGCGTTCATCAGCCCTTCGGTGTACGGGTGATGCGCGTCCGCGAACAATGTGAGTACCGCGGCCTCCTCCACGATCTCGCCGCCGTACATCACGAGCACACGCGTCGTCGTTTCCGCGATGACGCCAAGGTCGTGCGTGATCATGAGAATCGACGTGTCGAATCTCTTCTGAAGGTCGGTCAACAGCTCGAGTATCTGCGCCTGGATGGTGACGTCGAGCGCCGTCGTGGGCTCGTCGGCGATGACGAGTGCGGGACTCATCATCAGCGCCATGGCGATGAGCACGCGCTGCCGCATGCCGCCGGAGAGCTGATGGGGATACTGTTTTGCGCGCTCCTCGGGCGAAGGGATGCCTGTGAGCGCCAGCATCTCGACCGCTCGATTCCACGCGTCGCGTCTCGATCCGGTGCCGTGCACGCGGGCCACTTCGGCAACCTGATCGCCGACGGTGAACACCGGATTGAGCGCGGACATCGGCTCCTGAAAGATCATCGAGATACGGTTGCCGCGGATATGGCGCATCCCCGCGTCATCCAGCGTCACGAGGTCTTTCCCCTCGAACATGATGCGGCTTCCTTCCTCGATTCGACCGGGAGGCTGGATCAGCCGCAGGATGGACAACGCGGTCACCGATTTGCCGCACCCCGATTCGCCGACGATCCCGAGAGTTTCACCGGAACTGATGTCGAACGACACACCGTCGACCGACCGCGCGATGTCAGAGGGCGTGTGAAACCAGGTGCGGAGATTCTGGACGGAGAGAAGTGGCTCGCTCATCCCGTCATCGATCGGCGCGGCGACAGTGCGCGGAGCAGAGAGTCGCCAAGAACGTTGAAGGCCATCACTGTCAGAACGATCGCCATTCCGGGAAAGAGTGAAATCCACCAGTGGGCCGCGATCTGGTCGGATCCGTCCTGGATCATGTTTCCCCAGCTTGCCGTTGGCTGCCGCACTCCTATGCCGAGCCAGGAAAGACCGGCTTCCAAAACTATCACGTGTCCGATTCCGAGGGTCGCCGCCACGACGACGGGAGTGGCGACGTTGGGAAGAATATGCCGCATGAAGATGCGCATTCGCGTCGCACCGAGGGCCTCGGCGGAAGCGACGAATTCCTGCGCCTTCAACGCAAGAACCTGACCTCTCACGAGCCGTGCCAGCCCATACCAACCGGTCAGACCGAGCATGACGACGAATCCCGCTAGGGGCATGTCGCGCCATGCCGCGAAGATCGCGATGAGGAGCAGGAGCCGCGGAATGGAAAGCAATGCGTCGAGTATCCGCTGCAACACTGTGCCCGCAATGCCATTGGTATAGCCTGCCGCTGCTCCATACGCCGTTCCGAGCGTCACGCTGACAAGCGTTGCGAAGATGGCCACCGTGAGAGAGAGACGCCCGCCGTACAGGAGGCGGCTCATGACGTCGCGGCTGAAAGGATCTGTACCGAGCGGATGCGCGAGCGAGGGTGGTGTGCTCTGAAGTCCGATGATGTCCGGCTGTGCGTTCGGATCATACGGCGCGGCGATCGGCGCGAGAGCACACGGCAGCGCGATCGCGATGAGCAGTGCGGCAGCGAAAATCGCGGACCGGTCGCGCGCGATCAGCCGGCGACTGGCGCGCAGCACACTCGAAGGAAGCAGTGGAAAGTCAGCGTTCATCGCGAAGCCGTGGATCGACCCGCCGATAGAGCGTGTCCGCGAGTATGCTGCCTGCCACGACAAACGCGCTGGCGAGAATCACCGCCGCGGTGAGCAGCGGATAGTCGCGGCTTCCGATCGACCCGACGATGAGAAGTCCCATGCCAGGCCACGAGAACACTTTCTCCACGAACACCGCGCCGGTGAGGAGGGCGGGGAATGCTACGCCCAGGAGCGTGATCACAGGCAGCAACGCGTTCGAGAGCGCGTGACGCCTGAGTATTGCGCTCTCCGGAACTCCCTTCGCGCGTGCGGTCGTGATGTAGTCCGATGGCAATGCATCGAGAAGAGCAGCTCTCTGATGCCGCGCGATGAGCGGATAGTAGAGCAGCGTAAGCGTGAGCGCTGGAAGCACCACGTGCTCGAGCCGATCCGCGATTCGGCCAACGGGCCCGAGCATCTCGTGCATTATCGGATCAGCCGCGCCGCCGATCGGGAAGATTGGAATCCAGTAGGCGAATGCCACGAGCAGAAGCAGCGCAAGCCAGAAATCGGGAACCGAAAAGAGAGTGAGCGAGACGAACCCGAGGGCGCGGTCGGCGGCGCGTCCGCGATTGCGGACCTGCGCGATGGCTGAGGCGATCCCGAGTCCAAATCCTCCGATAAGCCCCGCTGCCATGAGGAGCAGCGTGTTGGGAAGCGCAGCCGCGAGGGCGTGCGCAACGGGACGCTGCATGGAGAAGGAGAAGCCCAGGTCGCCTCGAAACACGTTCATCACGTAATGGACGTACTGTTCGACCAGGGGGCGGTCCAGACCGTACGATGCTCTCCAGCGCGCGCGAACAGCTTCGTCGATCGACGGGTTGTCCATCGACGCGGAGAAGGGATCACCCGGCGCAATGTGAATGAGGACGAACACGAGAGTCGCGACCAGCGCGACGACTACAACTCCCTGTGCTATGCGGCGGGCGAGGAAGGCCGCCACTCGCTATCGGGCCGCAGTGGTGCGGTCGCGCGCAATCCGCCTGTCTGGGGGAATCGTCCAGTCGGCAACGTTCGCCCACCACGCGTCGGGACGCAGTCCACTCGTCGTGATCCGCCTGTGCAGAGCCATCACGCGCCTCGGTTCCGCCAGCCAGATCGCAGGGGCATCATCGATGATCGTCTGATAGGCGATCGTGAAATGGGCTCGCCTTTCGTCCAGAGTCGGCGCTGCGAGACCGCTGTCCACGTGAGCGTCGAATGAAGCATTCCGGTACGACCCGTAGTTGTTCCCGCTGGTCGCGGCGGCCGATCCCCACGTTCCTCGAATGCCGCCGGGGCTCGCCTCCACGTGCCAGCCTCCGAGGACCGCGTCGAAGTCGCGTTTCGTCTCACGATCGATGAACGCCGCGAAATCGAGCGGGTAAATGTTGACCTTCGCGCCAACCTGCCTGAGCTGTTCCTGCATCAGCACCGCCATCGTGTTGCGCCCTTTGCTCGAGCTCGGCACTGCGAGGTTGAACTCGAGCCTCGTGCCGCCACGCTCGCGGATGCCATCGCCGTCGGTGTCCTTCCATCCAAGCGAATCGAGTGCGCGTCGCGCCGCATCCGGCGAGAAAGGGATCTGCCGAAGCGCAGGGTCAGTAGTCGGATAAGCCCTCACGGTCGGTCCGATCGCGTTGTCGGCGAGCGAATCGTACGCGTTTCGTACGACGCTCCGCCGGTCGATGGCCATCGTGAGCGCCCGCCGCAGCGCCCGGTCTCCGAACAAGGCATGCGGACGACCGCGCGCTCGCCGGTCATTCAAGTTGAACTGAACGAAGTTGTAATCGAGGCCCGGCGTCAGAATGACTCGAAGATTCGTGTCCTTCGCGACGTCAGCGAGGCTCGATGCGGGAACCTGCTCCAGCATGTCCGCTTCACCACCGACGACTCTGGTCAGAGCGGTGTTGAAGTCAGGGGCGATCGTCATGATGACGCGATCCAATCCGGGACGACCGCGATAGTTGGTTGTATCAGCCGCGAGCTCGACCGACTGGCCGGGTGTCCATCGCACGAAGCGAAAGCGTCCGCTGCCCACCGGTGCGCGCGCGATCGGCGACGTCCTGAGCGCCTGCCCGCTCACACCCCGCAGCACGTGTTCAGGGAGAATCGACATCTCGTTCACGGCGTCGTAGAACTGCATCGGCGATCTCTCGCCGAACCAGAACACGGCAGTGAGGCTGTCGGGAGCCGTGACGGAATCGATGCTCGCGACAGCCGCTGCAGAAGGCGATCCGGTCGCGGGATCCGAGTAGACTTGCCATGTGAAGCGCACGTCCGTGGCGCGCACCGGAATGCCGTCGTGCCACCTCGCAGCCGAATCGAGATTGAACGCGATCGACAGCGAGTCAGCTGCCCAGCTCCAGCTCTTCGCCAGTCGCGGCCTGAACCCCGCGTCTCCCACGGTGTTCATTGAATCGCCGATCTCCGCGAGGTGATCGTATACGAGATCGCCGAGGATCTTGCTCGGGACCGTCGAGGAAACCGGTGGGAGCAGCGACTCCGGATCGCCACCAACGGAGATCACCAGCGTGCCTCCCGCCGGCTTGCCACCCGGGGGAGTCGATCGATCCTCGCACGCCGACAACGTCAGTGCGAGAATGAAAACCAGCGCTCTGCGATCAGGGGGTGTCACAGAGGCACAAAGTAGTGTGTCTATCGGCGCCAAGTCCACCATTCGCTCGAGTATTGCTCGATGTGGCGTGCAGTCGCCTCGCGAATGTCCGACTCCTCGAGACTCGACGCCGCGGAATCCTCGAGCTTTCTAACGCTCTCGAAAAGCGCCAGCGCAACCTCAGCGGCCGCGGGGGCTCGTCCCAATGCAGCGGCGAGCGTGGCCGCGGCAGGCGCCTCCAGCTCGGGATCCGATGAGCGAAGCAACGCCGCAACGAGCGGCTGGTCGTCTTCCACCAGAATCGAGCCGTGCTGAAGGAGCGCTCCGTCCTCGCGGTACTGCGCGCTTCCGACGAGCTTGGCGCCGCCCGTGACGAGCTCGCCCGCCGCAGGCTCGGCGAAGCAGGGGAGGTCTTCGGGCAACCGCCCAGGCCCGCCTGCGCGTGATTCCGCCGCGTCGACGCCAAGCTGTCGCAACCCGTCGAGCAGAATGCAATTGATCCTCTCGTACGAATCGCGCAGTGAGTGCTCGTTCGCCAGCGGTGCAGTCACACTGTACGTGACCTCGCGGTGATGCAGCAGCGCTCGTCCACCGGTTGGCCGTCGGACGACGTCGACTCCACGCCGCGCGATCTCGCCGAGATCGTATCGGCCCCGCGCCGTTTGATTGCGCCCCAGCGAGAGTGTCGGGCGATCCCACGCGTAGACCGAAAACACCGATTCGCCCGTCTCGCGCGAGCGCTGCATCAGCGCGGCATCGCGTGCCATGTTCTCCGCCCCGCCTCGCGGTGGAACGAGCATCAGTCGCCAGCCTGCGGAAGTACGCGCCACTGTCATTGGATGTTAAATTGACACCATCATGGCGACGACAATCAAGCAGGTGGAGACCGCGCTGACTCCGGCGGAATCCTTCGTGCCGCGGCACATCGGGCCGACTGCGAATGACATAAAGAAGATGGTCGAGGCGGTCGGATTCCGGTCGCTCGACGAGCTCATCGACGCGACCATCCCTGAGAAGATCAGGTTCCGCGGGGAGCTGGCACTTCCTCCAGGCAAGGCAGAGCACGAGGTTCTCGCGGAGTTCCGCGCCCTGGCTGCGCGCAACCGCGTGTTCCGCTCCTTCATCGGCATGGGCTATTCGGATTGCGTGACTCCTCCGGTGATTCAACGGAACGTCATCGAGAACCCGGCGTGGTACACGGCCTACACGCCCTATCAGGCGGAGATCGCGCAGGGAAGACTCGAAGCGCTTCTCAACTTCCAGACGATGGTGATAGACCTTACCGCGATGCAGATCGCCAACGCATCGCTGCTCGATGAAGCGACCGCAGCGGCCGAAGCGATGACAATGAGCTATGGGCTCCGTGGAAAGGATGGAAAGGAAGTCTACTTCGTTTCCGACGCGTGTCATCCGCAGACCATCGACGTGGTGAAGACTCGCGCCGCGGTCCGGGGAATCACGGTCCGCGTCGGGGATCACGCTACCGACACGATCGGCGAGGACGTCTTCGGAGTCCTTCTCCAGTATCCGACGACCGACGGTGCGGTGTTCGACTACCGAGAGCTGTGCGAGCGCGCACACAAGGCGGGTGCGCTCGTCACTGTCGCTGCCGATCTCCTGTCGCTCACTCTGCTGGTGCCGCCTGGTGAGTGGGGCGCCGACATCGTCGTCGGCAACTCGCAGCGCATGGGAGTTCCACTCGGCTACGGCGGACCTCACGCCGCGTTCTTCGCCACGCGCGACGAGTTCAAGCGGCAGATTCCCGGTCGAATCATCGGCGTCTCGCGCGACGCCGACGGGAAGCCCGCTCTTCGCATGGCTCTCCAGACACGCGAGCAGCACATTCGCCGTGAGAAGGCGACGAGCAACGTCTGCACTGCGCAGGTTCTACTGGCGGTCGTTGCGAGCATGTACGGTGTGTATCACGGGCCCGATGGTCTGCGGCGCATCGCGACGCGCGTGCATCAGCTGGCGACCATTCTGGCGGAGGGACTCCGCCAGCTGGGCTTCGGCATCGCTCACGACGAATTCTTCGATACGATACGCGTGGAGCTTGGCGACAAGACGGTGAGCGAGACAATCGCCGCCGCTCACGAGCTGCGCATCAATCTTCGCCCGATCGACGATCACGCCGTGTGCGTCGCGCTCGACGAGACTGTGAACGAGGAGGACCTCATCAATCTCTTCGCCGTATTCGGCGGATCACCGGATACGACGGCTGTGTCGCTCGCGGGTGGAGTGGACGCGCGCTACGACGAGCGCTTCAAGCGCACGACTCCCTTCATGCAACATGAGGTGTTCAACACTCATCGCTCCGAGACGGAGCTGCTGCGCTACATGCACAAGCTGGAGAGCCGCGACCTTTCCCTCGTGCACTCGATGATTCCACTCGGTTCATGCACGATGAAGCTCAATGCCACCGCCGAGATGATGCCCATCACGTGGTTCGGCTTCTCCAAACTGCATCCATTCGCTCCGCTCGATCAGACCGAGGGATACCAACAGCTTTTCCGCGATCTCGAGGCCGCGCTCGCGGAGATTACAGGCTTCGCAGCCGTGTCACTCCAGCCGAACGCGGGCTCGCAGGGAGAATACGCCGGCCTGCTGGCGATTCACGCGTACCATGCATCGCGAGGGGAAAACAATCGCGATGTTTGTCTCACACCGCAGTCCGCGCACGGGACGAACCCGGCGAGCGCGGTGATGGCCGGGATGAAGGTGGTCGTCGTCAGAACCGACGAGCGGGGCAACATCGACATCGCCGATCTGCGCGCAAAGGCCGAGGCGCACCGCGACGATCTCGCGGGGCTGATGGTGACGTATCCTTCGACCCACGGCGTTTTCGAGGAAGGAATCGCCGAGGTCTGCGCCATCGTTCACGAGCACGGCGGCCAGGTGTACATGGACGGCGCCAACATGAACGCGATGGTCGGACTGTGTCGTCCGGCAGACATCGGCGCTGATGTGTGTCACCTGAATCTCCACAAGACCTTTTGCATTCCTCACGGCGGCGGCGGTCCGGGCATGGGACCGATCGGAGTGGCGGCGCACCTCGTCCCGTTCCTGCCCGGTCACTCAGTGGTGAAGCAGGCCGGCCGCGACACGGTAGGCGCCGTTTCTGCCGCGCCCTGGGGCAGCTCGAGCATTTTGCCGATTTCCGAGGCGTACATCCGGTTGATGGGGGGAGACGGGCTCACGCATGCGACCAAGGTTGCCATCCTCAACGCGAACTACATCGCGCGACGGCTGGACCCTCACTTCCCCGTGCTGTACAAGGGCGCGCACGGGACGGTGGCCCACGAATGCATCGTCGACACGCGAGTCGTGAAGACCGCAAGCGGAGTGGAAGTGGAGGACATCGCCAAGCGCCTGATGGACTACGGCTTTCACGCTCCTACCGTCTCGTTCCCGGTTGCCGGCACTCTCATGATCGAGCCGACCGAGAGCGAGTCCCTGGCGGAGCTGGACCGGTTCTGCGACGCGATGATCGCCATTCGTGAGGAAATCCGTCAGATCGAAGCTGGGGAGGCGGACAGGAAGGACAATGTTCTGAAGAATTCGCCCCACACGCTTGCGCGGGTCACGGCTGATGCCTGGGCGCATGGCTACAGCCGGGAAAAGGCGGCTTTTCCGGCGCCCTGGACGCGGGCCTACAAGTTCTGGCCGGCCGTGGCGCGTGTCGAGAGTGCCTATGGCGACAGGAATCTGGTGTGCTCGTGCCCTCCAGCCGACGCTTATCTGGATTCGCCGGTGTTGGGCGTTGCGGCGGAATAAATGAACGGTAATTTTCCTTGTCGGAGGATCGCCCAGATTCCAAGCTGACGCTTCCGGCAGCGGGTGTTACCGCTCGCTCATCCCGCCACAATGCTGCTCACGGAGCTGGTATGAACAAAGCGGAACTGCTGGATGCACTGCAGCGCCAGACCAAACTGCGCCCGACTCACGTCAAGCGCGTGGTCGATGCGATCTTCGATCCTCTGGAAGGCGTGATCTCGAAGCAGGTGAAGCGGGGAGGCAAGGTCACGATCGCCGGCTTCGGCACATTCGACCGCCGCAATCACAAGGCACGCGACGTCAACAGCGTATTCACCGGACGCACGGTGAAAGTGAAAGCGCGAAAGCTTCCGGGTTTCCGGGCCGGCGTGTCGTTCAAGGAAGCGATGCGATAACCCGAACACAAAACCAAAGAGCGCGCGCTAGCCGCTAACTGCGAATTGCAAAAAGCGCCTAGCGCGCTTCTTGTTGCGGCAGTTAGCCGATGTGCTTCTCGTACGAAGCGGCGTCCATCAGCCCGTCGATCGCTGATGCGTCGTCAGGCCTGATGCGAATCATCCAGCCGGCTCCGTAAGGATCGCCGTTCACGAGCGCGGGCTCGGCGTCGAGGCGGGAGTTGACCTCGACCACTTCACCGGCGATTGGCGAGAACAGCTCCGACACCGCCTTGACCGCCTCGATCGTTCCAAACACATCGTGCTTGCCGAGCTTCGTTCCAGCGGAGGGAAGCTCTACATACACGACGTCGCCAAGCTCTCCCTGGGCATAGTCGGTGATGCCGATCTCGGCGTTTCCATCGGTGGTCCTGCGGACGTACTCATGTTCCTCTGTGTACCGCAGCTCATCAGGGATCTTCGCCACGCTCAACCCACGCGAGCCGAATCCAGCGACGAGACCTCGTCTGCCATCAACGCCTTCCACACACGCTCGACCTCTGCATCGAGCTCTTCCATTGAGCCCGTGTTCTCGATCGCGTAGTCCGCGCGCGCACGCTTGAGGTCGGCGGGCATTTGCGCCGCAATCATCTTCATCGCTTCGGCCTCGTCGATACCGCGATCGCGAACCATTCTCTCGAGGCGGAGCGAGCGCGGTGCATCGACAAGAACAATCGCGTCGAAGTCGTCGGCGAGGTGCCGCTCGAAGAGAAGAGGAATGACGCAGACGACGACACGCTCGCCGCGCGCGCGCGCGGCCGCGACCTCGCGCTTCCTCAGACCGGTGACTGCCGGATGCACGATTGCGTTGAGCGCATCGAGCTCGGCCTTGTTCTCGAACACGATGTGCCTGAGAGCCGCGCGGTCGAGATTCCCCTCGTTGTCGAGGACTCCGCGTCCCCATCGGCTTACGATGGACTCGAGCGCGGGACTTCCCTTCGTGACAGCTTCGCGTGCGAGGACGTCGGCGTCGACGATCGTCGCGCCACGCTCGGCGAGCATGTCCGCCACGGCGGACTTTCCGCTCGCAATGTTTCCTGT
The DNA here is from genome assembly GCA_039931395.1 of Gemmatimonadales bacterium. Taxonomy (GTDB): domain Bacteria; phylum Gemmatimonadota; class Gemmatimonadetes; order Gemmatimonadales; family Gemmatimonadaceae; genus UBA4720. The sequence continues at coordinate 662 of JBDTRZ010000043.1, read as the reverse complement.
GAGGCCGATTAATCGCATCGTCAGTCGGGTGGTTACCGAATTAACCTAAGGGCAAGTTCCGCTGTCGTACACAAGGAATTTGGGGATCTTCCCCGGATTCTGACGTTTATTCCCCGCCGCCGCTAGAGAAGCGACGCCTGGCTGGAGTCTTTGCGCGGCACCGAGAAGCACATCCGGCAGCGTGCTTCGTACGACTCCGTTCCGCCGACCATGATGGTCGGCGAGTCGTAGGGCGCGGGCTGCCCGCTGATGAGCCGCTGATTCCTGCTAGCCGGGCCGCCGCACAGCACGCAGATGGCGTGCAGCTTGTCCACTACCTCGGAGATCGCCATGAGGGCGGGCATCGAGCCGAACGGCTCTCCCCGGAAGTCGGTGTCCGTTCCGGCTATGATCACCCTGCGGCCGCGCGCAGCAAGCGACGTGACCAGAGGAATGACCCCGGGATCGAGGAACTGCGCCTCGTCGATTGCGATTACGTGGGCCAACGGATCGATCTGCTGGGCGATTTGCGCGGCGGAATCCGCCGGGACGGCCTCGACCGTGCGGCCGTCATGACTCGATACGCTGTAGATCCCCGAGTACCGCGCGTCGAGGTGAGACTTGAACACCTGCACGCGCTTGCGCGCGATCGTCGCGCGCCGAACTCGTCGTATGAGCTCCTC